>NZ_AP021889.1:1512681-1815217 GCF_011398355.1 Thiosulfatimonas sediminis | reverse complement strand
TAGAAGATACCGGCTACCGATTTCACTAGCTTATCTTCAAGCATTGGCTTGGCTTCGTCAAATGCTAAGTTTACTTGGTTTGCAACCGCAACAATACGAGTGCTGTGCGTTAGATAGTCGCTTTGGCCAGAAATCGTTTGACGAGTATTCATCGACGTACCGCTACCTGCATTCGCTTGGGTTGTGTAGTTTACTTTTCCTTTCGCCTTTTCTTTGATTTGAATATCAGAGACAAGGTTGAAATAAACATCCTTCACCAGCGCATCAGCTGCAATGCCTGCTACAGCACCAAGTAGTGCACCGCCTGCATAATTATTGCCTGTTGATCCGGCCATCAAAACGCCCGCAGTGGCACCACCAAATCCGGCATCCATCGAATTGTATGCGTCATCCTTATTAGTCTCTTTTACAGACAAGATATTTTGCTGAAGAACGTAGTTGGCTTGCGCAGGATCGTTGACGGCACGATACCCTTTTGACTGAAGTGTTTTGGCTAATTGCTGATTCATTGCTTGGGTATCGATACTTTGATCCGAAGAGTTACGAATTTGGATGTAAACGGTTTTTTTGTCATTGCTGACCGGTTCCAAGAAAACCGAATTACTCATTTTGGATTGAACGCTTAGATTGCGTTTTTCAATTGCGGTTCCAACGGTCGAACAGCCGTTTAAGGTCACAATGCCAGTTAGAGATAGGGCGATAATCAAAGGTTTCATTGTTTTCATGAAAATTTCCTTGCTGATGTTAATGATGTTTTTTTGTTGTTAAAACTCAATTTTAAAATGAAGTTTACGACTTTCGGGTTGTATTATAGCGTGTTGATAAAAACTTACATTAATTCCAAGTGCAGAAATTTTGCACTTGGTTTTCATAGCGAAAATAGTCTTATCTGACATAATGCGCAAAATCCCTAATTATTGACTAAAGGAAAGGATGTGGTTAACGGTCAGCGAATGGTGAAGCCTGCGGAGGTGACGCCTTTAAATGCTCATGTATATCGTGTTTTTAATGTTTTTGATCGCCTGTATCAGTTCGGCGCAACCGATTATTTTGCCCGGTTTCAAGGCGTTGATGAGGGCTATCGAATTTTTTCTGAGGCATTGCGCGGATTAACGACCGAACAAGTCAACTTGGGGATCCGTCGGGTTGAAGGGCTTGAGAATCGAAAACTTGTGTTTCCGGAAGCGCGAGCGTTTTTCAACCTGTGTATTTGGAATGATCAAGAGTTTAGTGAGCAACTTTGGCGCTATGAAGAAAAAAATTGATCAGCTTATTCTTGAACAGTATCGATACCAAGTTGTTAAACAGATTGTTGAAACGTTAAAGCTAAATCTGATCGGTATTGACCGGTTAATAGGCTTAGAAGTCGATTTCGATGAATTGCAGAGCGAATTGTTTGAGTCGATCGAGGCGTGTCATGCTGCCATGCAGTTGCGAATTGCAAGTATTTTGGTGGAGCATGAAATGCTAAAAATTAAAGCGACCTGCTTAGTAAAACATGAGCGTTGGAATCCGCTTGAAGAGCCGATTATTTGCTTTGCTGAACGATGTGAAAACTTTCATTGTTTTATCAGTGCTAAGCCGGTTTTAAGCCTGGCAGATGTTGCACAATGGATTAATAAAAAGCTATGTACCAAGCATTAAAGAGTTTCGCCGGTCGGTTATTTGCTAAACCGGTAGAGGAAGTTTTTTCCGTGCCGAAAAAAGTGCATTGGATGCGGGTGTTGACGGCTAAAGAGTTGTTGACACCACATCAAAGTGAGTTGAATGAGATTCGTGAAATCGCCGGTTTAACCCCAGAGCACTTTGAACATTATTATCGTAAACCGATCGAGCGCTATGCTGAAGCTGTTCAATTGTCACCAGCGAGTGAGGTGCATCATCATGCTTATGAAGGCGGAATGCTAGAGCATAACTTGGAAGTCATTGTAAATGCACTGAGAATCCGCAGGGGGCAGATTTTGCCGCCAGGTGTTATTGCTGAAGACATTGAGCGAAAAAAAGATATTTGGACGTATGCGGTTTTTGTTTCGGCACTCCTGCATGATATTGGTAAGCCGGTTACTGATTTTAGTTTTGTGGCGAAAACCGGCCTGCGGTGGAATTTACTGTCCACATCCTCGATGCCGGAAGTGTATGAGATCCGTTATCACAAAGGGCGGGTTCACAAGCTACATGAGCGTTTACCGATGATGGTAATGCACAAGATTTTGGATGAAAGAGCCATCGAATGGCTTTGTGCCGATCCCTTGGTCTTTCAGCACTTATGTTATTTCTTGAGTGGGGATTACAGCTCCACGCCTTTGATTTCAGAGATCATTCAAAAAGCTGATCAGATAAGTGTTGCTGCAAATCTTGGTGGTGATGTGCAGCAAGTGGTTGCAACGACGGCTGAACGTCCGCTTCATGAGCGATTCTTGCATACGCTGCAACAGATGCTTGCTGAAGATGCCATGCCGATTAACCGCAAAGGTGCAGCGGCTTTTACCGCTAATGACCGTGTGTATTTCGTTTCTAAGCGTTTATTAGACGAGGTGAAGGATCGAATGCGCAAAGATGGGCAATCGGTGCCGAGCCGTAACGATCGCTTGATGGACGAATTACAGCAGTTCAAAGTCTTGCTTCCAAATGAAGATAAAGCAATCTGGCGCTGCAAGGTGCAGATCGATGATTGGGAAATGAATTTTTCCTTACTGTGTTTTGATGCCGCTAAAGTTTGGCCAAGTCTTGATGATCGACCGGAGCAACCGGCGAATCAAAATGTGACCCCTATCGATGTCAATGGCAAGCCTATTGATCAGACTGATAGTCAGAGCGTTAAAACTGAACCAGAAAAAGCCGTTCCGCAACCAGATTCCAAAGCTAAGAAATCTGAACCAAAGCCACCACCGGCTAAAGCTGAACCTAAAAAGTATGAGCCAGAATCGAAGCCGAAGAGTAAAACGGTTCCGGAAGAGAGTAAGACGAGCAATAAGCAAGAGGATTCATTGCCTCCGGAACTTGATGAGTTGGATGCGTTGTTAGCTGCGCCGGTGCCGAGTACCGACGACCTAATTGGTGATTTTAGTGACTTTGCTGAAACCGATGATTTCGATGATATGGACGCCATTGAAGACCTGGTTTTACCGGATCCAGAAGAGAAAGCCGCTAAAGCGTCTAAAAAACCGCAACCGGCTGAACCTAAATCTCAACTCAAATCCAAAAAACAGGTGGAGCCAGAATTAGCAAGTGTCGATCGAGAAGCTATGCTTGAGGATATTAAAGCTAAGGCGGCAAAGGGGCGCTCAAACTCCGTTGCATATCATAATGAAAAAGTCGCAGAGCAGGCTGATAGCCAGATTGAGTTTGACGACCCTGATTGTCCGGCAGCGCTGTTTATTAAATGGCTGACGGCAGGGGTTGCAGAAGGTAAAATTCCGGCCAATAACCCAGCGAACCAAGTGCACTTTGTTGAAGAAGGTTTGTTCCTGGTCAGTCCGGCAATCTTTAAGACGTTTGAGCGTCAAACAAGAGTGTCCTGGACGATTGCGCAAAAAGACCTGACCAAGAAAAAGATCAATCTGAAGACGCAGCGCGGTGACAATATTTTTCAGTACGAGATTAGTTCTAAATCCGGGCGTAATGCGCCTAGAGTGATCAAAGGCATTTTGATTCCGGATCCGCAAAAGATTGGCCTGAAGTCCTCCCAAATTAACGAATATTTACGCCTTATCAATGACTAAAAGAATAAAAATACAGTCGAAACGGCTTCGCTACAATACCGCCGTTGCACGCTATCAGAAAGAAACCAATAATAAAGATTCAGTCAATGAGTTGAGCCAGTTTAAGCGTTTTAGTGAAGTCGTTGGTAATCCATTTATTGATCAGATCGATCGCAAGATGATCAATGAATTCATTCTTAAACGGCAAGATGACGGCGTAAGCAACACTACGATTAATCGTACATTACAGAAACTACGATCTTTGCTGAATAAAGCAAAGCGCGAATGGGAGGTGATCGATGGTGAGCTGCCATTCATCAAAATGTTTACTGAGTCGGGTAATACGCGGGTGCGGTGGTTAACACGAAACCAGGTGAAGCGTTTAGCGCACCGGTTGCCAGAGCATTTAGCCGATATGATGCTGTTTTCCGTTGAAACCGGTTTACGCGAATCGAACGTAACACGGCTACGTTGGGATCAGATTCATTTTTCAGAAAAAGTGATTGTCGTTGAAGGGGATGATGTCCTGAAATCCGATAATCCTTTTATGGTGCCTTTAACGGAAAAAGCGTTGGAGATTTTGAAGCGTAATCGCGGCAATCACCCGGATCGCGTGTTTACTTTTCGTGGTAATCCGGTGAAAAAAGCCAGTACCAAAGCTTTTAGAGAGGCAGTTGACTCTTGTGGTATTCGTGATTTTAGGTGGCATGATCTACGGCATACCTGGGCGACTTGGCACGTTCAGCGTGGCACGCCTTTGGAGATTCTTCAGAAGCTAGGCGGTTGGTCTAGTTTGCAGTCGGTGCAGCGCTATGCGCATTATGGCTATAAGGATTTAAGGCCTTATGTTGAGGATTTTTAAACAGCCACATAAAAAAGTATAGGGTTATCAACAAGTTTGAGGAATGTTTACTTTTTCCATGCTTTCGCCTAAAATTGGCGTTGAAGGTTTTTTTACTGTCTGGAATTGAATAAGTTTGAGACATAAAAAAACCCAGATTTTCCTGACCGAAAATCTGGGTTTTGTAACCCTTCACAAAGTAATAGATAAAGGCTGCTGATATAGCTTTTACCAAATGTTTGAGATAAATTTATCACAAATTTTTGGAACTGTAAAAGGTTTTGTGATAAAAGTGTAGCTCGTCGGGCTCATAACCCGAAGGTCGTTGGTTCAAATCCAGCCCCCGCTACCACATTCCAAAGCCTTGACTGGCGCGGTTTTCAGCCGATTCAGTCAGGGCTTTTTTATTACCCAAAATTCGCCACTGTGGGGAAATATGCCGGTTCAGCATTCGAAATCTGTTTATGTACCTGTTTAAATGCTGATATCTAAAGTGTGCAGGGCGGTTTCATCATTTTTTTGTGATACCTTTCATCAAGTATCTGAAGTCGCTCTAAAAGTATCCTTTGATTTAACTGCCTTTTTGGCAGAGCGTGGCAAATACGATGCGGATAACATGCCCAAATTGAATTGTTGTTAGGTTGCGTCAATTGCGCTCTTTGCGCGCAATCGACAATGGTGAGGTTATTTTGCTTTATAGCTATAGGGTTTTTCTTGGTCGACTTTTTGCATAATAAGCTCGACATTTCGTTGCAGTTTGGCGAGTTGCTCTTCAATTAATTTTTGTTGGGTTTGCATTTGATTGAATTGCGATTCAAGTCTTTGCTGCGATTCTTGTTCTTTTTGTGGATTTGTATTGGGTGTTTTTAGTGTCTGAAGTTGTTCGTTAATTGATTTTAGTAGGGTGTCATGCTTTGAAACTAACCAGCGAATATCGGCCAGTTGTTGGCTTTGTTTATCGTTCAGCTCTAATCGTGTCAGTGCTTCTTGTTGAGGCGCATTTTTAGCGAATTGTTTTTCGGTTAGTTTGCTTAATGCTTGACTGAGTTGAAGCTGTTGTTGACTGAGTTGAGTGATCTGTTGGTTTAGGGTCGCATAAACTGGCTGCAATTGATTTTGAATTGCGATCTCTATTTCTTGGGTATTCATTTTGGCTGTGTGGTTTTCAAGATGAGTAAACTGCTGCGCTGTCGTTGTTTCTGGTTCAGTCAATAGAGTATCGTTGTGGGTTTCGCTTGGAGCATGAATTGCGCCGTCAGCGTGATGCTCATCCATGGCTGGTGCTGTTATCTTTTCTGATGTGGTGGTTGGTGTGGCGTGATTCTCTACAATGGTATCCGTTTCGGTTTTTGGCTGAGCATTAGCCATTTTTTCGACATAGAATCGACTAGCTTCTATCTGTGCACTTAGGTCGTCAATTTTGATAGAGAGGTCGCGTTTGAAAAGGGCGTTTTCAGTTTGGATAATATCTAAAATTTCGCCTTTTAGTTGTTCTTGTTTGTTGTTAAGTTGGTAATAGGCCGTGCCCATGAGGGCAATTGAGGCGAGTGCTAACATTAGAGTGATGATAAGCATCGCTCCAAAAAGTTTTTTGCTATCGCCAAGCTCTTTTGCGGCATTGCGTATCGATTGACGCCAATTAAAGTTGGCGTTACTGAGTTCATCAGTATGTTCGCGCATTTTTTCAGAGAGTTTTAAGCTGGCTTGTGCGGCTTCTTGGCTTTGGGTTGCCGCCTCCTGAGCGGCTTTAGCCGCTTCTAGAGCGATTAAGGAAGCGTCCATTTTTGCACCAGCAGATACGTTATTGAGCTCGCTTTGTTGCTGTTGCTGTTGCTCGATGCGATTGACTAGATTGTCTTCGGCAAGATCCAGTCCAGCGACGGCATCGAGAAGATCATCTACCTTATCATTATCATTCATGCTCATATCCTAAGATTGATAAAGTTTGGCAACGCGTTTTGCAAGCTCGCTATTTGAAATCTGTAATGCTTGATTGCGTTGTTGGATTTGCTCAAGGATGTCATCGATTTGACTGTCGTCAAAGCGTTTAAGTGCTGCCATATCGATTTGATATTTTGCTTGTTGGGTGATTTGGCGGGCGCGTTCGATAGCGGCAAACGTTTTTTCAATCGCCTGTTGAGCACTTTCTGCCGTGGCTTGTGCTTTTTGTGCAGTTGATAGGGCGACTTTTGTGGTCATTTTGGCCGTCATGCTTAGTTGCTCAATAATTTCGTGGCTCTGTTTTTCCAGTTCAATTGCTGCACTCATAATGTCAACCGATTGATTGGTTTGTTCAACGAGCTTGAGCAGTTGGCGTTTTTCATCGCTCGCGTTGGATTCTTCTTCTGGTGAGGGGCTCTGAGGTTCTGAGTAGACAGATGTGTCTATAGGCGTTTCTACCGTGTCGAGTTCTGACTCGGATTCAAGTTCTGACTCGGATTCAAGTTCTGACTCGGATTCAAGTTCTGACTCGGATTCAAGTTCTGACTCAGATTCAAGTTCTGACTCGGATTCAAATTCTGACTCGGATTCAAATTCTGACTCGGATTCAAGTCCTGACTCGGATTCAAGTTCTGACTCGGATTCAAGTTCTGACTCGGATTCAAGTTCTGACTCGGATTCAAGTTCTGACTCGGATTCAAATTCTGACTCGGATTCAAGTCCTGACTCGGATTCAAGTTCTGACTCGTCATCAGGGTCGCTCAAAAGACCTTCACTGTCGACTTTAAAATCCATGTCGTCGTCAAGGTCGTCAAATTCATTTTCAAGCGTTTGCGCAAGTAAGGTCTTGCTGTTTTCTTCTAAGGCAGACAGTTCATTATCCAGTGCTTGTTGTCTAGCATCATCGAGCACGCTCGCGGCACTTTGTTGTTGCGCGGCGGCTAATATTTGTTGTGCTAGTTCGTGATCAAAATCGATATTCAATTTGGCGGTGGAATCGGGCTCAGGTGTGGTGACTTCTTCAATTTCGGCGTTGTTTTCCGGCATGGATTGGGTGTCGATGAGTAAGTCGTCAACAGCAGAAATATCCGAATGGTCTTGTGGCGCGTCTTGCAAGTCTGGCATATCCATAAAATCATCGGCTGCGTTAGTGGTGCTATTTGTATAAAGCGCGCTGTCCATTTCATGCATGGCTTCATTTAGTTCGTCATCGCTGTTTTGGCGAGCATCCAGCGCATCTCGGTCAAGCAAGGTGTCATCGGTTTTGACTTGCTGATAAGCCTCGGGTTCGGATTGATTTTCAATGTGGTCGATGTCGTTCAACAGAGTGTCGAGGTCGATTTCATCGCTGTTCAATGGGGTTGAACCTATATCGGTTTCTTTATCCATGCTTTGCAGCATCTCGACCATTTGTTGCGTGGCCAAATCGTCTTTTTCTTTATCAATCGTAGACATAGCTATTTTCCCGTAATCTATCGCCGGATTGTGTCGTTATCTTATGCAGTTTACGTAACTCTCACCACTGCACAATCCATCTAAAAGGCGCTTAACTGTTTTGTGTCAAGTATTTTTGTATTGTTATCAGGCAAAGCATTTAACATGCCATCTGCATTTACTTAACGGCGGGTTTGGTTGAGACTTTAGGCTGTCGTGCGGATTGTGTTTGGAATGGCAAAGTCGGCGGCAATCGAAAATTCAAGCCATCGCTGTCTGCTTGGGTGGGTAAAACCTAAGTATTCGGCGTGCAGACAGAGGCGAGGCGCTTGATGCAGTGCATAATGGTCTGCATATAAATTGTCACCTAAAATCGGATGACCGAGCATCTGCATATGTAAACGTAATTGATGTGAACGTCCTGTGGTAGGGGTTAGTTCAACACTAAAATAATGAGTGTATTGCTTGAGTAGGCGCCACTGAGTATGGGCGCCTTTACCGAGCAAAAAATCGACCATTTGCAGCGGACGGCGCTCCCAATCACAACGCATTGGAAGGGCGATTTGGCCGCTGTTTTGACTAATAATGCCTGAGCAAAGAGCCTGATAGCGTTTTGCGGTCTTGCGGTCTTGAAACTGTCTGCTGAGGTCACGATGTGCTGCTTTGTTACGCGCCAGCACCATTAAGCCGGAAGTGTCCATATCTAAACGATGCACAATCAGCGCATCCGGGTAAGTGTTGTGAAGATGGCTTAATAAGCATTCTTGTTTATCGTCGCCGCGCCCAGGTACGGACAGTAGACCACTGGGTTTATTGACAATCAATATCTCGTCATCGGCGTACACAACCCAATTTGGATCATAAGTAAAAGGTTTTAAAACCGCTGCTGGCGGACGTAGATACGGGTGCATTTTTCACCATGGCCTTGTAAACTAAGGCGCTTATTTTAAAACATGAGAAGACAGAAGATGGCAAAAAAGGTCTCGGTATTATTTGTCTGTTTAGGCAATATTTGCCGCTCGCCGACGGCGCACGCGGTTTTTCGTCAATTGGTTAAAGATCAGGGGCTGGCACAACAGATCGAAGTTGATTCTGCAGGAACAGGGGCGTGGCACGTGGGTAATCCACCAGATAAGCGAGCGACTCAAGTGGCGGAAGCCCGTGGTATTGCTATGCGGGATTTGCGTGCGCGGCAAGTGGACTTTGGCGATTTTTATCAATATGACTATGTGTTGGCAATGGATAATTCTAACTATCGCAACTTATATGAGATGGCTTTGCCAGAACATCGCGAGAAGATTCATATGTTTTTGCAGTTCAGTGAAGATTTTACTGAGACCGAAGTGCCGGATCCGTATTATGGTGGGCCGGATGGTTTTGATTATGTTTTTGATATGGTGCAATCGGCATCCAATGGCTTATTGGCGCAGATTAAGAAAACCCATTTTTTAAAATGATTCAATTGTAGAAACAACAACGCCCGAACACGATTACCGTATTCGGGCGTTGTTGTTTGAGGATTATCAGTTTGACAATCCGTGTTTTGGTGCCTTTAGACTTTCGGTGTTTCTCGTCTTTCCGAGTCTTGTTTCTCTGCTTCTGTCGCGTCAACGGCGTCATTCGCAGGAGTGATCAAGGTTTCAACCGGGTCAGTGGTTTCGGATTGCTCGTTTAGCGATTGTTCTGCTGCGGCAATCTGCTCATCGGCCGTCTCTTTCGCGATGTCAACAACCATTGATTCAGTTATTGACTCAGTTGGCGTGACGCCTGATGCGTTGTCATTCGCATCCGCATCTTTGATGACGTCGAGTACCGGTTCCGCAATCGGTTCAAGAGGTAATTCGACTTGAGCACGCTGTGCGTCAGACGCATTTTCTGTTGGCTCGACCGAAATGGTTTGCGAATCACCACTGGAAGTGTTTGCCTCGTAGATGCTTTGTTCCGGTGCTGCAGTGGTCGCTAAAGTCGTGTTTGTGAACTCGTCGATTGCTTGAACCGTTTCAGAAACCGGCGGTGTTGCGTCTGCAACCTCGGTGTCATTTTGTGTGTTTTCAGCTTGAGTTACGGCTTCAATTATCTCTCCATCGGCATTGATTAAATGCGGTGCAGGTGAGTGAATTGAACGGTTTTCCGCATCTTTCGGCGCACGACGACGAGAGTTAAACTGGCTGCGGCTGTTATAACGACTACGGCGACGTTGACGCGGTTTTTTGCCATTGTCTTGTTGTTCGTCATCATCGTTCACGGCTTCGTTTACGTTGTTGTCGTTGACTTCCAACTCACTGATTTGATCTGCTGTGTTTTCAAACTCGTCATTGTTTTGTGCAAAGTTTTGTTCTTCACCGCCATTTTCCGTTTTATTACGGCGACCACGGTTCGTGCGGCGACTGCGACGACGTTTATTGCCATCTTCCAGATTCGTGCTATTGTTCTCGTCCGATGTTGGCACAGTGTCGTTATTTGCGTTGTTGCGCGAGTTATCACGTTGTGCATTAGGGGTTTGCGCACCATCACGAGTGTCGTCACGAGGACTATTACGGCGACGGCTGTTGCCGCGACGAGGGTTATTTGGACGACGTTCCTCGCCATCGCGATTGGTATTACGGCGGCGGCTATTACGTGATTTATTTTGTGGTTTGGTTTCTTCAGGTTCTTCAGCTTTGCCAAACAGTGCGCGCCATACACGGGTAAAGAGTCCTGGCTTCGGTGCGGCCTCATTGCCGCCGTTTTGGGTTTGTGCGGTTACTTCAACCGGGGTTGGTGGCGGTGCGCTTGGTGTAATGTTTTTAACCGCAGGTTCTTCTTTGGCTTGCGGTGTTTCATTGACGTTATGCAGTTCGGCTTCGCGGATGATTTCAATTTTATTTTCGTAGCTTGCATGATGTTCAATTTCATCATTCATGCGCGTACGTTCCATAATGTACTGCGGTGTTTGTAGGTGCTCGTTCGGCACAATCAAAACATGCATATTATGGCGGTCTTCAATTTTGGTGATTTGATTGCGCTTTTCGTTTAATAGAAAAGTGGCGACATCAACCGGAAGCTGCACGGTTACACGGCGCGTATTTTCTTTCATGCTCTCTTCTTCAAGCAGACGCAAGATAGATAGGCCGAGTGAAGATACACCGCGAATAACCCCAACACCGCTACAGCGTGGACAGACAATTTGCGTGGATTCTTCAATTGATGGGCGCAGACGTTGACGTGACATTTCCAATAGGCCAAAACGTGAGATTTTGCCAATTTGTACTCGTGCTCGATCGGATTTAACGGCATCGCGAATTTTGTTTTCTACTTCACGTTGGTGTTTAGTGGAGTGCATATCGATAAAGTCGATAACCACCAATCCACCAAGGTCACGAAGGCGCAGTTGACGGGCAATTTCACAGGCTGCTTCAATGTTTGTGTTGAAAGCGGTTTCTTCGATATCACCGCCTTTGGTTGCGCGACTGGAGTTAATGTCAATCGCGGTTAAGGCTTCAGTGATGTCGATAACAATCGCGCCGCCAGAAGGAAGCGTGACTTCACGCTGATACGCGGATTCGATTTGTGATTCAATCTGGAAACGAGTGAACAGCGGAATGGTATCTTGATAAGGTTTAACCTTATAGACTTGTTGCGGCATAACGTGTTGAATGAAGTCACGCGCTTTATGGAAAGTTTCCATATCGTCGATAATGATTTCGCCGATGTCCTGACGTAAGTAGTCACGGATTGCCAGAATCACGATGTCGGACTCTTGATGAATCAAGAAAGGTGCTGCACGCTCTTCCGATGCTTTGGTAATCGCCTGCCAAAGTTGGACAAGGTAATTAACGCCCCATTGCAATTCATCCGTGCTTTTACCAACACCCGCGGTACGGATAATCAGTCCCATACCATCTGGTGTTTCTAGGTCGCGCAAGGTGTCGCGGATATCGCTGCGGTCGTCTCCCTCAATGCGGCGAGAAATGCCACCCGCTTTAGGGTTGTTTGGCATCATAACGACATAAGGGCCCGCGAGGGTAATTTGTGTAGTAAGTGCGGCACCTTTATTGCCGCGTTCTTCTTTTTGAACTTGGACAATAATTTCTTGCCCCTCTTTTAACACATCTTTAATGGTGACGCGTCCAGAGTCAGGTTTGCGATCAGGGAAGTATTCGCTTGCAAGTTCTTTGAAAGGGAGAAAACCGTGACGATCAGCACCATAGTCGACGAAAGCGGCTTCTAGGGATGGCTCGATGCGGGTGATTTTACCTTTATAGATATTGGCTTTTTTCTTTTGGTGCAATGGGGTTTCGACATCGAGATCATACAGTGTTTGACCATCGACTAAGGCAATGCGCACCTCTTCTTTTTGGGTGGCATTTATGAGCATTCTTTTCATTAATTTCTCTTTACTATGAGGCTAAGAGAACACAGCGAGAGGGCAGGTTTTCTGCTAAATGCTGACGAGTTTTGGCTGCAAAGGGTGTCTAGGCGGTTTGTTACCTGAAATATGCATCTTGCGTGATTCGCTTTTAGTTTCGGATGTTTAGTGGATAAATTCCGTAAAAAAACCGCCCGGTCAAGGGGCTAAGCGATCTCTTTCGCCAACGTTGCGGTCGGCTGCGTGTATCAAGTTTGTCAATTGGGTAACAATTTGTATCGAGCAGAAGCAATCTTTTTGTTTATCGTTTATTGTGTGCCTATGCTCTAGCCGTCAAAGCAAAGCTTTGATTTTTAACGGTTTTCGCGCGCTGCTCGTATGGTTGTTGTGGCGTCTTAGGGGGTCTTAACCAGAGCAATCAGAAACAAAACGGTTTATGATTTTGCAGGTCAGGCGTGAAAAAACGCGAATGACTTTTAGGGTGATCCAGTTAGGAGTCGCTGCGTCCAACAACTTTGCATACTTTAAAGCAGAACAGTCGTCTGTCCGTGGTGCTATGTTCCAGTTTTAAAATGCAGTGGTATTTGGCAGTATAAGACTAAATACAAAAGCGTTAAAAATTGGGTGTTTAATTGAGTTTTAAGGGTTTAATAATAAACTTTTATAGTCTATTTCGCCACTTTCTACTCTTAAAATAACCTTAGCGGTTATGCTTATGGTTTTAAAAGCTTGGCAAATATATCACCCGAATGCAGGCTTGGCAATCTCTATCTTTTTATTTGTGTAAAAAGCTGTGTATAAGTTGTCGATGACTTGCGGATAAGTGGCTTTTTTGGGTCAAAATAATGGGCGTGTTTGGTGTTGTGCTGGGTGGTTTGTTGTGCTGCCTAAAGGTTACAGAAAAGCGCGCAGAATCAACGTAAATCGTTACAATAGGCGCTTGTTTAAAACCGCAGTAACTTAGGAGTGGAGATGACGCAGCAGCCGTACACGCAAGTACAGTTTTTAGACGTCGGTGAAGAGGATAGTGGTCAACGCCTCGATAATTTCTTAATGCGTCATTTTAGAAAAGCGCCTAAGGCATTGATTTATCGGATTATCCGCAAAGGTGAAGTGCGCGTAAACAAAGGGCGTCGTAAGGTTAGTGATCATTTGCAGCCGGGTGATGTGGTGCGCGTACCGCCATTGAGAATCGAGCAGCCGGAGAAGCTGGATAACTCGGAAATTCCAGCCGATGAGTTGCGACAAATTGAGCAGTCAATATTATTTGAAGATAACGATTTGATTGTGGTTAATAAGCCATCTGGTGTTGCGGTGCATGGTGGTGGCGGAATTCGGTTTGGTTTGATTGAGGTCTTGCGAGCTTTGCGTCCGCTGGCACGACGTTTGGAGTTGGTCCATCGTATTGATCGTGATACTTCCGGCTGTCTATTGATTGCGAAAAAAGCGTCAGTGTTGAAAGCACTGCATCAGCAGATGCGCGATGATTTGTTTGAAAAACGCTATCTGGCAATTGTCAGTGGTCAGTGGCCGAAAGGGTTGCAAAAAGTCGATTTGCCGTTAAAAAAAGAGCATCTAAAGGATGGTGGATGGCATGTAAAAGTGGCTCAGGATGGTAAGTCTGCGTTGAGTTATTTTGAACTGCAACAGCATCTAAAAGGTTGTGACTTGATGGCGGTTCGTCTGAAAACCGGACGTACTCATCAAATACGGGTGCACGCTTTGGCGCAAGGTTGTCCTTTGGTTGGGGATGATCGTTATGGCGATCGCGAGGTGAATAAGCGTTACCGAAAAGTTGGAATGAAACGGTTGGCACTGCACGCGCATATTTTAGGGTTTATTCATCCGGTAACTGAACAGCCAATGCGTTTTGAAGCGCCTTTGTGGTCGGACTTTAAGCGTTTGATTGAAGAATTAAGTTAACCGAAAAGTGAAATGAGAATGAAGAAATACCAGTTGGCTATCTTTGATTGGGATGGCACCTTAATGAATTCGGAAGCGCGCATTGTTGATGCGATTAAGATTGCGGCGCTTGAATGCGGTTTGCCAGTATTGCCTGATGACGTTAATAAGCAGATTATTGGATTGAGTTTGGATAAGGCGATTCTTGGGCTTTATCCGGACTTAGAGGAAGGGCAGGTGGTGCGCATGGCACAAGCTTATACGCAGTCTTTTTTGGAGGACAGTGTGGTTGAGATGTTGCCGTTTGCGGGCGCGGAGGCGTTGTTGCTTAATCTAAAACAGCAGGGTGTGAAGTTGGCAATCGCCACGGGTAAAAGCCGTAAGGGTTTGAATCAAGTGTTGGCGGAGTGTGGTTTTGGGGTTTATTTTGATATCACCCGAACACCGGTTGAATCGGCTTCTAAGCCGGATCCCTTGATGCTACAACAGATTCTCGATGTGTTGCAAGTTGCGGTCGAAGATGCGGTGATGATTGGCGATACGACCTTTGATATGGAGATGGCGCAGGCTATTGGTATGGATCGTATTGCGCTAAGCCATGGTGTGCATCAAATGCATCAACTGGACGTTTTTCAACCCGTCGCGCAATTGGATGATTTGCAGCAGCTAAATGCGTGGTTGATGCAACATACCTAAGTTATTTTATTCTGTGTCGTTATGCGTGTTTTGCGGTGCGAGTGGCAGTTCCACGCCCATCTCATAAAATATGTCCGTTAAAGCGATTAAGGGTAAGCCGATTAACGCATTTGGGTCGCGTGACTCGATGCGTTCAAATAAAGTGATGCCAAGTCCCTCTGATTTAAAACTCCCCGCACATTTTAATGGTTGTTCGATCGTTAGGTAGTTTTCGATCACTTGTTCGCTCAGTGTGCGAAAGACCACTTTTGTGACATCTAATTTTTCGTAGTAGTCGCCAGTTTTGGTATTGACCACCGCAAGTCCAGTGTAGAACGTAATGGTTTTGCCACTAAAGCTTTGAAGTTGGGCTTTCGCATTACTAAAAGTGTGTGGTTTACCGAGCGGATGGTCATTTAACACCGCGCTTTGATCAGAGCCGATAATAAGATGGTCTGGAAAAGCAGGGGCTGGGGCTAGGGCTTTGGCGAGTGATAGCCGTTGTACCATCTGTTGTGTGCTCTCGTTGGCAAGCGGCGCTTCATCGACTTCGGGTTTGCAAGTCATAAAGGGGAGCTGAAGTTTTTGAAGCATCTGTTGTCGGTAGATCGAAGTGGATGCCAGAACGAGTGGGAGAAGTTGTGGGTGTCTTGTGGATAACCGGTGGGTATCTTGCATAGTTTTTCTCCTTGAGGCTGGGTCGGTAAAGGTTTTTTTGGGGTGATTAAATGCATTAGCTAAGTATGGCTTGGTCGTTTAATTATCCGTGGACGAAGTCATTTTTCTTGGTGTGATTGCGCTGGTTTGAATCATGATATTTTATTGATTTTTTATCTTTAATTTATTGTTTTTATTGATTATTTTTTATTGATTTTGGGTTTTTTAAAGTGGTTGTTTAGAGTCTTTTTGACCTTGGCATAGTGTGACATGCCAGTGACGCAATCTAAGGGTTAAAAAGAGGGATTTAAAAAGCAAAATTTTCTCTTCTTTTTTGTGTGTTATTTTTTGACTTAATGTCTGCTTGTGGGTATGATGCGCGCCTATGTTAAATAAGCTACCCGATTTTATCGATCCACTGTATGCGGTCAAACATGATAAACATTATGTTGGCACAGTCAAACTTTCGCGTTTAAAGCGTCTTGGCGAATTGCTTACGACGGATATAAACGATAGTCGAGAAGTGACGGTTGATATCAAGTTCTATTACAACAAGGTTATTCGTTTTCCTATGTTTGAAATGCAGCTTGCAACCGAATTGAATTTACAGTGTCAACGATCGTTACGTAATTTTGAATGTCCGATTCATACGGAAGTCAGAGGTGTGTTTACCGAAACGATGGCGCTGGTTGATGATTTGCCTGAAGATATTGAAGTGTTTGAACTCACGCAAGAGAAGTTCTCTTTACACGAGTTGGTCGAAGAAGAGTTGTTACTCTGTGTGCCGATGGTGCCAGTAGATCCAAATAGCTCTTTGGCTTATACAAACACATATGATAATCAGCAGTCGGAGACCAACGACTCGCAAGAGTCTCAGCCGGTAAGCAGGAATCCGTTCGCTGCCTTACAAGGACTGAAGAAGTAATTATTTATTTAGGAGAGTATCATGGCTGTTCAACAAAATCGTAAAACCCCATCTAAGCGTGGTATGCGTCGTTCACACGATGCGCTAACGGCAACTACGCTAACCCAAGATCCAACTACTGGTGAAGTACACCGTCGTCACCACGTGACTGCTGACGGTTACTATAAAGGTAAAAAAGTCGTACAAGATAAGGCGTAATTTATCTTGGCTATCAATATAGCAATTGACGCCATGGGCGGTGACCGCGGTCTTGCGGTCACGGTTCCGGCATCGATCGATGCACTCAAAAAATTCTCAGACATTCACGTCATTCTTGTCGGTAAACAAGCTGAAATAGAGCAAGTTCTTGCCGGATATCAGTACGATTCTTCTCGTATCACTGTGGTTCATGCCGAGCAAGTGGTTGATATGGATGAGCTTCCTTCTAAAGCGCTGCGTAATAAACGCCAGTCCTCGATGCGTATTGCCTTGAATTTGGTGAAAGAGAATGAGGCGCAAGCCTGTGTCAGTGCCGGTAATACGGGTGCGCTGATGGCGGTGGCAAAATTTGTCTTAAAAACCCTTCCTGATATTGATCGTCCGGCTATTTGTACCTCTATGCCGACAATGCAAGGCCATGTGCATGTTTTGGATTTGGGGGCGAATGTCGGTTGTACGGGCGAAAATCTATTGCAATTTGCTGTAATGGGTTCAGTACTTGCCAGTGCGGTGGATGGTAATGCGACGCCGCGCGTGGGATTACTCAATATTGGCGAAGAAGAAATTAAAGGGCATCAGCGAATTAAAGATGCGCATCTGCTCATTCAAGAGACTTCGATTAACTATGTGGGTTATATCGAAGGGGATGATATCTACAAAGGCAATACGGATGTGGTTGTCTGTGATGGTTTTGATGGGAATATCGCCTTAAAATCGAGCGAAGGTGTCGCCAAAATGATCGCCTTTTATCTAAGAGAAGCTTTTAACCGTAATATCTTTACTAAGATTGCTGGTTTAATCGCCTATCCCGTACTAAAGTCTTTTAAAGACAAGGTCGATCCGCGCCGCTATAATGGTGCATCACTTTTAGGATTACGCAAAATTGTGATTAAGAGCCATGGTGGAGCCGACCAATTCGCCTTCTTGCAAGCGATTGCAGAAGCTCGCTTGGAAGTGAGTAAGAATGTGCCAGAGCGCATTTCTGCTGAAGTATCAAAGCTTATTCAAGGCGATATTTAAGTCTCTCCTTTTCTTAATCCTCTTTCTTAGTGAGCGGCATAAGCCGCTCTCTTTCGATGCAATGACGGCAGTTGGTAACAGCTGGACCGCAATCAACGCAAAGATGTTGAATTTATGAGCCAAAAAATATATAGCCGTATTATCGGCACCGGCGGCTACCTGCCAGAAAAGATATTGACCAATTTTGATTTGGAAAAAATTGTCGAAACCAGCGATGAATGGATTCGAGAGCGCACGGGTATTGAGCAACGTCATATCGCTGCGGAAGGTGAAACCACTGCAGATTTAGGTGAGAAAGCGGCGCTTGCTGCCATCGAAATGGCGGGTGTTGCGGTCAACAGCATTGATATGATTATTGTTGCCACCACGACGCCGGATAAAATTTTTCCAAGCACGGCCTGTTTGATTCAGCAGCGTTTGAAGATTCACGGCTGCCCGGCATTTGATGTTCAAGCCGTCTGTTCTGGCTTTGTGTATGCTCTATCGGTTGCTGATCAATTTGTCAAAAGTGGTATGGTTAAGCGTCCGTTGGTCATTGGTGCGGAAACCTTATCGCGAATCACTAACTGGCAAGACCGTAACACTTGCGTGCTATTCGGTGACGGCGCTGGAGCGGTTTTATTGGAGGCCTCAAGCGAGCCGGGGATTCTTTCCACACATATTCATGCTGATGGTGAGTTTGAAGAGTTATTGCACGTGCCATCAGGCCCATCCAAGCTTCCGCAAAGTGATGACATCGCTGAGCGTACCATGTCGATGAAAGGCAATGAAGTCTTTAAGGTTGCGGTAAATACCTTATCTAAGGTCGCGAGTGAGACGCTACAGGCTAATAATATGCAAAAAGAAGATTTGGATTGGTTGGTTCCGCACCAAGCTAATCTACGTATTATTACCGCCACTGCGCGCAAATTGAAGTTAGGGCCAGACCAAACCGTGGTGACCGTCAATAAGCACGCCAATACCTCAAGTGCGTCGATTCCATTGGCTTTGAATGAGGCGGTACGTGATGGTCGCATTCAGCGTGGCGAAACCATTTTACTGGAAGCGTTTGGTGGTGGTTTTACTTGGGGTTCGGCACTCATTAAGTATTAATTGTTGAAAGCGCCTTTTTGTTGAGGCGTTTTTTATAAAGGGCGCAATTGACGCCTTAAAAAAAGAATAGAGGTTAAAGTCAAAATGAGTTATGCATTTGTTTTTCCAGGGCAAGGTTCGCAATCGCCAGCGATGCTGGCTGACTTGGCTGTGAATCATTCGCAAGTCGCCGAAGTATTTCAACGTGCTTCAGCGGTGTTGGGATATGACCTGTGGGATTTAGTGCAGAATGATGACAGTGGCAAATTGAATCAAACAGATGTAACACAACCGGCGATGTTGGCAGCTGGGATGGCAGTATTTGAAGTGCTTAAGGCGCAAAAATCCGTGGCTCCGGCTTTTGTTGCGGGGCACTCATTGGGTGAATATACCGCTTTGGTTGCGGCTGGTGCTATGACGCTTGAGCAGGGGATTGAGCTGGTCGCCTTGCGCGGTCGTTTAATGCAGAGTGCCGTGCCAGCAGGCACTGGAGCTATGGCCGCCGTGTTGGGGTTAGAAGATGAGGTCGTCGTGCAAGTTTGTGCTGCCGTCGATGGCATTGTTGAAGCGGTTAATTTTAATTCACCGGGTCAAGTGGTGATTGCCGGTAAAAAGGCAGCCGTGGATGCGGCGCAAGAAGCTGCGCTTGCGGCTGGCGCTTCGCGTGTTGTGCCTTTACCGGTGAGTGTTCCGTCACACTGTTCTTTAATGAAGCCCGCTGCAGAGCAGTTGGCAGAAAAATTGGCCTTGGTGACAATCCAGATGCCAACGGTGCCTGTGCTGCATAACGTGCATTTCGCTCAAGCGAGCACTCCGGATGAGATCAAAGATTTGCTGGTAAAGCAGTTGTATCAACCAGTGCAGTGGGTGAAGACCGTTGCGGCCATGAAAGCGGCTGGCGTTACGGACTTATTTGAGATTGGTCCCGGTAAGGTGTTGATGGGGTTAAATCGCCGCATTGACCGTAAAATGGCGATGCAGGCGGTGTTTGATACTGCGACACTGGAAAAAGCCGTAGCAAGCCTATAGAATTGGTGAACTAAATTCTTAAGAGTACGTATTAACCATAAAGGGTATAAACGATGTTAACAAATCAGGTTGCGTTGGTTACTGGCGCAAGCCGAGGAATCGGTAAAGCGATAGCGCTTGATCTTGCCGCACAAGGTGCCATTGTCATTGGTACGGCAACGTCAGAAAACGGCGCCCAAGCCATTAGTGATTATTTACAAGCTGCCGGCGCACAAGGGCGTGGTGCTTGTTTGAATGTCACGGAACCAGAAATGATTACCGAATTATTGGCGATGGTAACAAAAGAGTTCGGTACACCGACAATTTTGGTTAACAACGCTGGGATTACTCGCGATAACTTACTAATGCGAATGAAAGATGACGAGTGGGATGAGATTATTCAGACCAACTTGAGTTCTGTTTTCCGTATGTCGAAAGCCTGTTTGCGTGGCATGATGAAAGCCAAAGGCGGCCGTATTATCAATATTGCGTCAGTCGTTGGCGTAATGGGGAATGCAGGGCAAACAAATTATGCCGCAGCGAAGGCAGGCATTATCGGCTTTAGTAAATCGCTAGCGCGTGAAGTTGGTGCTCGCAATATTACTGTTAATACCATTGCACCGGGTTTTATTGATACCGATATGACTCGTGCATTACCGGATGAACAGCGTCAGATGCTGACCGGACAAATTCCGTTAAATCGCCTCGGCGAGCCGGAAGATATAGCTAAAGCAGTGACCTTTTTAGCGGGTGACGGCGGTGCTTATATTACCGGCCAAACACTGAATGTAAACGGCGGTATGTACATGGTTTGATGTGGCATTTTAATTGATACCGTTTTGTTTCTGCAGTCATAAAGTTCTTTGCAGTGCAAAAAGTGCAAAAATGCTTGAAAAACCTAAAACATAAAGCGAAAATACCCCCACTTTATTTTTATACAAACCCTAATTGGAGAATTTCCAAAATGAGCGATATTTCAGAACGCGTTAAAAAAATTGTTGTTGAGCAACTTGGTGTAGAAGAAGATCAGGTAACTGCTGATGCGTCTTTCGTTGACGATCTAGGTGCTGACTCACTTGATACCGTTGAATTGGTTATGGCGTTAGAAGAAGAATTTGACTGTGAAATTCCTGATGAAGAAGCAGAAAAAATCTCTACGCTAGCGCAAGCAGTGTCTTACGTAGAAGCAAATCTATAATCACGTTCTGATTTTCAGAGCCGATTGTAAAAAAGGTCGCCCTCAGCGGCCTTTTTTTATGTCTGTCTGTTTAGCCAGCCCTAGACATTCACAACAAGTCCCCATAAAATCATCCAAACTCAGTTTGCCGAATAATATTAAATACGGTAAACCCAAAATTAAATTAGCAAGAGGGTGTCGTTTTGACAAAGCGTCGTGTTGTAATTACTGGTCTGGGTGTTTTATCTGCCGTTGGCCTAAGTGTGCAAGAAAACTGGAATAATCTTCTCGCCGGAAAAAGTGGGATTGATTACTTAACCAAGTTTGATACCGAACCGTTTGCAGTCAGCTTTGGTGGTGAATTGAAAGGCTTTAATGCTGCGGACTATATCAGTCCAAAAGAAGCGAAGAAGATGGATCCATTTATTCATTATGGCATTGCGGCAGGTGCACAAGCATTGCGTGACTCTGGTCTGCAAGTGACTGAACAGAATGCGCCGCGTATTGGCGTGTCTATCGGTTCGGGTATTGGTGGTATTGGTTCGATTGAAACACAACACCATGCTTATTTAAAATCTGGACCGCGCCGCGTCTCACCTTTTTTTGTGCCAAGTTCAATCATCAATATGATTTCTGGAAATTTGTCGATTATGTTTGGTTTA
Source organism: Thiosulfatimonas sediminis (assembly GCF_011398355.1). Taxonomy (GTDB): domain Bacteria; phylum Pseudomonadota; class Gammaproteobacteria; order Thiomicrospirales; family Thiomicrospiraceae; genus Thiomicrorhabdus; species Thiomicrorhabdus sediminis_A. The sequence goes on along the minus strand of NZ_AP021889.1, from coordinate 1,793,657 downwards.
CAAGGGCCGAATATGGCAATTGGTACCGCCTGTGCCACTGGAACACATTCCATTGGCGATGCGGCGCGCATGATTCAATACGGTGATGCGGATGTCATGATTGCTGGTGGTGCTGAATACGCTACCACGGAATTAGGCTTGGCCGGTTTTGCAGCGGCACGCGCGCTCTCCACACGCAATGATAACCCACAAGCGGCAAGCCGTCCTTGGGATAAAGACCGTGACGGTTTTGTGTTGGCGGATGGTGCCGGTGCGGTGGTCTTGGAAGAGTATGAACATGCCAAAGCACGCGGTGCAACCATGTACGCTGAAGTAATCGGGTTTGGGATGAGTGGTGATGCTTATCATATGACCTTACCCGCCGCTGGCGGCGCCGGTGCTGCGCGCTGTATGCAAGCCGCCTTAAGTAATGCAGGATTAAATGTTGACCAGATTGGTTACATTAATGCGCATGGAACCTCCACCCCAGCAGGCGATTTATGTGAGACCAGTGCGGTGAAATCGGTATTTGGTGCTGCGGCTTATGATTTATGTATGAGCTCCACCAAGTCGATGACGGGCCACGCCTTAGGTGCCGCCGGTGCAATGGAAGCGGTATTTACCGCCTTGGCGCTAAAAAATCAGCAATTGCCGCCGACCATCAATTTAGACAATCCTCAAGAGGGTTGTGATTTAGATTACGTCGCTAATGAAGCACGTGATTATTCGTTTGATTATGCGCTTTCTAACTCATTTGGTTTTGGTGGAACCAACGCCACCCTTATTTTAGCCAAAGTATAATTAAATTCCCTTTCATTTCAGGCGATTTGATTTGCCTTGTGTATAGAAACTTATGAATCAATTAGTAACTCAGGCTGTGATTGCACAGCCTGTTTTTTTGGCAGAAGCTGAAACAATCGACCTCTCTGCATTGCACCGGTTAAATCCACAGCGCTACCCTTTTTTATTGGAAAGTGTTGCCAAAAGTGAACAAGGTGACTTTTCGATTCTAATGGCGCAGCCAAGCGAATCAATGCAACTAAACCCCGGTGCGCCTAGTGAACTCTTTGTCGCTCAGGCGCAACAGGCGTTTGTCGACTGTGCGCAGTGTGAATTTGCCATCACGTTACATGGTGTGTCGGCGTTATTTAGTAATGTGGCGGTCGGTGCGTTGCTGCATCAAGCCAATCAATTGCCTTTTAAGAGCGGCTGGTTTAGCTACTTTAGTTACGATTATGCACAGGTGGTTGAGCCGGTTTTACAGTTACCGACATCGCAGTTGCCGTTGGCGAATCTAACGCGATGCCATGCGTCGGTAACGCTTGACCACAACAGGCATCAGCTGTGGATTTTGGTCGAGGCAGACTATGCGCATCTATTGAGTGAAATACTTGCCGAGATTGAAGAGGTGTTGCTTCAAGAGGATAAACCGGCGAGCTATGTGGTCATTAACAATCTTCAAGAAGAAGATCCGCAAAAATATTTAGCAGGTGTCGATGCCATTAAGGAATACATTTTGGCTGGTGATGTGTTTCAGGTAAATTTATCGCGTTTGTGGCAAGCAAATTTGGCCGCAGAACAAGATTATCTACAAGTCTATCAAGCTTTGCGTTTGAATAATCCAGCGCCTTTTGCTGCTTTAGCGTGTTTGCAAGATCAGCATCAAGCCCCTTGGCAGATTATTAGTTCTTCGCCTGAGCGTCTGGTGAAGTTTGACCATTGCTGGGTAGATACGCGACCCATTGCCGGTACGCGCCGTCGTAGTGAAGATGTTGCGGCGGATAAGGCTTTGATGGACGAGTTAATTGCTCATCCAAAAGAGCGTGCCGAACATATTATGCTGATCGATTTGGAGCGTAATGATTTGGGGCGCATTTGCCAGCCAGGTACGGTTGAGGTGAATGAATTAATGGTGGTTGAGTCATACCAGCACGTGCATCACATTGTCTCTAACGTGCGTGGTAAATTGCGCGATGGCTTTTCACCATTGGATATTGTGCATGCGCTTTTTCCAGGCGGCACGATTACCGGTTGCCCGAAAATCCGCTGCATGGAGATTGTCGCTGAACTTGAAAAAATGCCGCGCGAAGCCTATACCGGCTCTTTGGGTTACATTAATCTGGATGGCAGTTTGGATTTGAATATACTGATTCGCACCTTAATTCAGTATCAACAGCAAGGCGAGTCGGTCATTCAGTTTCGTGCTGGTGCCGGAATAGTCGCAGATTCTGATGCACAATTTGAATTGGTCGAAACTCGTCATAAAGCTCGCGGATTGTTGCGTGCGTTTGGCTTAAAAGACGCTTAAGCGGATGCTTGCTTCGCCTCGTGTATGGATTAATGGATCAGAAACGTCATTCTTGAATGTCTTTGACCGTGGTCTAAGCTATGGCGATGGTTTTTTTACTACCGCTTTGGTGCGTAATGGGGCTTGGTTAAATGGGTCCGCACATCTGTGGCGTTTGCAACAAAGTACTGAAAAATTGCATTTTCCTGCACTGGATAGCGCCGATTTATTGAAGCAAATTTGCGCCAGCTATGCCCAGCTTGGTGAGCTAAACACTCACTCTTTGGTACTAAAAATCATGGTTACCCGAGGGGTGGGCGGACGCGGCTATCAACCTCCAGAACCGAGTCAGCCAACATTAATTATACAGTGGTCTGCCGCGCCGAGTGATTTGAACGCAACGCCTCCTCTAACGCTGTGGGAGTGCCAAACGCCGCTGAGTTTGAATACAGCAACGGCGGGTATCAAACATTTAAACCGTTTGGACAATGTGCTTGCCAAAAACGAGTTAGCGCATTTAGGGTTTAGCGACGGTTTAATGTGTAACGCTCGACAGGACGTCATCTGCTCCAGTCAAGCCAATCTGTTTTTATTACGTGGCGATGAACTGACTACCCCGTTGTTGCACGAAAGCGGTGTGCATGGCACAGTGCGTTATGCGTTAGAACAGCTTTCTGTGCAGCTTGGTTATCGTTGGCGTGAACAACCTGTTCAATGGGCGCAAGTGTTGGAGGCCGATGGGCTCTTTTTGAGTAACGCAATTCGCGGTATTGTGCCGGTTGCTGCTTTGCACATGGCGGATCAGAGTGAACATCATTTTGCCAGCGAGTCCCTGTTGGATATTGCACGAATTGGCGCGTATTTTGATGATTATCAATCTGCAACGGCAATCTCTTTAGTAAATGAAATAGGCCGATAAAAGGTGCGTAAGTTTTTTTTGATAACTTGGTTGATTGTGCTGTCATTGTTAGCAGCATTGGCTTGGATAACTTGGCAGGGTTTTATTACTCAGCCGCTTTCTAAACAGAGCGAATCGATTGTTTTGGTTGTGCCTAAAGGCGCCAATGCCAAACAAATAGCCAATCTATTGCACCAACAGGGTTTTTTAGCAAAGCCTCAGTTGTTTGTTTGGTATCTACGCTATCAAGAAAAACAACATCTCTTGAAAGCAGGCGAATTTGCCATTCAACCGAATTTTACCGTGGATGAACTGATTGATGCTCTCATCAAAGGCGAGGCAGTGCGCTATGAAGCGACCATTATTGCTGGGCATACCTTTGCTCAGACTTTGCAACAACTTCATGCTTTACCAAAATTGAAAAAAGAGCTGTCACTTGAGGATATAAAAGGACTTCAAAAAGCGTTTACTCTTTCGGGAGAAATCGCTGATAAATATCCCTATGCAAATTTGGAAGGGCGTTTTTTACCTGAGACGTACTATTTTCATGCTGGCGACAGTGATAAAACGATTTTATTGCGTGCTCAGCAGGCGTTGAATGATGTTTTACAGGCTGCTTGGGAGAAACGTCAAGCGGACTTGCCTTTGAAATCGCCACAAGAAGCGTTAGTGTTGGCCTCGATTGTTGAGAAAGAGACTGGTTTTGCCCCAGAACGCGCTGAAATCGCAGGGGTGTTTGTTAACCGCTTGCGTAAAAAGATGCGCCTGCAAACCGATCCAACGGTCATTTATGGCATTGGACAGGACTATGATGGCAATATTCGCAAAAAAGATTTAAATGCCGCCACCGCCTATAACACCTACCAGATGAGTGGTTTGCCGCCAACGCCGATTGCTAACCCGAGTCGAGAGGCGATTCAAGCGGTGCTGCAGCCCAACCAAACTAAAGCACTGTATTTTGTTGCAAAAGGGGGCGGTCAGCACATTTTTTCAGAGACGCTAGAAGCCCATAATCGCGCAGTGCAAAAATACATTTTGAATAAATAACAAAGGCTTAGCCAATGCAGCAAGGTAAATTTATTACTTTGGAAGGCTCCGAAGGCGCCGGTAAATCAACGAATTTAGCGTATATTCAAGAGCTTCTACAAGCACAAGGTTTGGAAGTTGTTACCACGCGTGAACCGGGTGGCACAGAGATTGGCGAAAAAATTCGGGCTTTACTGCTTGACCCAGAAAACACGGCAATGCATCAGGATACCGAACTCTTATTGATGTTTGCTGCGCGTGCACAGCATATTTTTGAAAAAATCCAACCGGCATTGCAGCGAGGGGCTTGGGTTATTTCTGATCGTTTTACCGACGCCTCTTACGCTTATCAGGGGGCGGCACGCGGGATGGGGTTTGCGCGTATTGAGCCGATAGAAAACTGGGTGCAGCAAGGATTTGCGCCTGATTTAACGCTGGTATTTGATTTACCGATAGCAATTGGGATGCAGCGAGTCAAATCTCGAGGGGCGGTCGTGGATCGCTTTGAACAAGAACAAAAAACGTTTTTTGAAAACGTCCGGAATGCTTACTTAGAGCGCGCTGAAGCCGCGCCGCAGCGTTATGCTGTTGTGGATGCCGCGCAGAGTTTAGTGGTGGTACAGAGCCAGATTCGTCAGCAATTGGCGAGCAAATTGGGTTTAATTTGTTGATGGAAGCGCCCTTGTATCCGTTAGCACAACTGCCTTGGTTGCGCGCTCCTTGGTTGCAATGGCAGCAGTTGCAAGACCGTTTGGGACACGCCTATTTACTTCTTTCTGCACAGGGTATTGGCATTGAGTTAATGGTTGAGCAGATGGCAAAACAAGCTCTTTGTCAGCACGCATCCTCACAAGGGGCTTGCGGTCAGTGCGTTTCTTGTCAATTATTTTCTTCCGGTCAGCATCCAGATTTTTTCCAACTGCAACGGCTTGAAGATAAAACCACGGTCGGGGTGGATCAAGTACGCCAACTGATTGAAAAACAAAACGAAACCTCTCACCAAGGTGGGTATAAAGTTATCGTCGTTGCCGAGGTCGAAAATCTCAAACTTGCGGCTTTCAATGCGCTCCTTAAAACTTTAGAAGAGCCGGCACAGAGAACACTGTTTATTTTAACGTGTGCGCAGCAGTCAAGATTGCCTGCAACCATTAAAAGCCGATGCCAAAAAATGACGGTTTCGACGCCGGAATTGGCCATGGCTTTAAGTTGGTTAGCTCAGCAGCGTCCGCAGTTTGATCAAGCTTTGTTAAAAAGAGCGTTACGCTTAAATTGGGGCGCACCTTTGATGGCATTGACTTGGATTGATAAGGGGGGCGTGCAAGAATACGCCGAGTGGCAAGAGGGTTTAAAGCAAGCGCAATCGAATAAAAAAGTGCTTTCAAAAGTGATTTTGCCTTGGTTGAAATGGCCGAACCCGCTTCGTGTGTTTGATTATTTTTATTTTTGGGCGTTAATGCAGAATCGTAAAATCGTATACGCGGCATCAGTGCTTGAGGACAAAGCGGCAGTGCTTGAACTGTTGCAGTTCCAGCAGCAAGTGCTGCAAGCGAAAAACGCTTGGCAGGGAAACGCCAATAAAGAGTTGGTTTTGGAAAATTTGTTGGCTTTGTGGGTACAGCAAAACGACCAATCCAAATCCGAGATGCGACAAAAATTGTTTCATGAAAAATTACGCAGAGGATTGTTATGATTATCGACTCGCACTGTCATTTAAATATTTTGCCGGCAGAGGCTGGTTCAATTGATGAAGTGATTGCTCAGGCAAAGCAACTCGGGGTGGAGCGCATGATGTGCATCGCGATAAATCCGGATAAATGGCATGAGGTTTTGCAATTGGCTGAACAGCATGAAGAAATCTATGCGGCGATTGGCGTGCATCCTTGTGAAAAGCCTGATGTGGTAATTACCGATGAGCAGTTGCTTGCCGCAGCATCACACCCAAAGGTGTTGGCGATTGGCGAAATCGGGTTGGACTATTTTCATTTTGACGATGAGGATATGCACTGGCAGCATGAGCGTTTTCGTCAACAGATTCGGGTTGCAAAGCAACTTAATAAACCGGTGGTGATTCATACGCGTAATTCCACGCCGGACTGTTTGCGTATTCTTGCGGAAGAACATGCCGAACAGGTTGGCGGGATTATGCATTGTTTTGTGGAAGATATGGAAATTGCTGAACAGGCAATGGCATTAGGATTCTATATCTCGTTTTCCGGTATTGTTACCTTTAAAAATGCAAAGGCTTTAAAAGAGGTTGCTGCGCAAGTGCCATTAGATCGTATTCTGCTGGAGACGGATTCACCTTACTTGGCGCCAGTTCCGTATCGCGGGAAAACGAATTTACCAGGTTATACGCATTATGTTGCTCAAGAAATTGCGGATTTAAGAGGGGTCGGTTTAGCGGAAATCGCCAAGGTCACCACGCAAAATTTCAATCGACTTTTCTCTACGAACTTCGCATAAGTGCAGTGTCATTTGGCAATCAATAAAAAAGCCGACAAGATAAAGGAGGTCGGCTTTTCAATTGTAGGGACATTGCAAAATAATAATTGAAAACGTTGGCTACACGGTTTTAGATGCGTCTACTGCTTTTAACTTTGCGACAAAAGCTTGAAAATCCTGTTCATTGATGCGCTGTGCTTCGTTCGCAATATGAGGGCTGATGTCAAAACTAAATGCAACCATTTCTGGCCATTCTTCATTAATTTTTTGTAGGTGTGAGGACTTCATTGTACTGGTTCCGTTAAGGAATCGATAAAGGGCACTTTGAGTTATTCCAGCGACTTCCGCCACACGCTTTTTCGTAATGCCTTTCCATTCGATATAGAATTTCACTCTCTCATGAAATTTCATTTCCTGCTCCTGCTATTTTGATTATCTCTAATACCTTGCAATGGTAACTTATTGTTAAACGCATTTAGAAAAATGTTAATTAACATTGCTGCTAGATTGTTTTTTAGTACTTATGTCCTTAACGCACTTAACAAAATTAATCTAATTCTGTTATCCAACCCATTATAGCTGAAAATTTATACATTCTCAGTTGTTGCGTCAATAATTTGTGGTTCTTATCTTTAAGGATTTCAAAGGTATAGATTTAAGTGGGAGATTATCTTTCATTATCGCGAGAATCTCAGTGTTAAGTATAAGTACTTATAGGTGGGGCTGATTCAATCGGGTGTCGTTTGACACGAAACAGCAGGTAGAAGTGATAGACGTTTAGTGTATTAGTGCTTGGTTATTGGGAAATCCGTACAAACACTCGCATCAACATTAAAGGTGTAGGCAACCAATTCTGGCCAAATTGAGTTCAAAGTTTCAAAATGCATCGAGTCAATTGCACCAATGCCGTCCAAAAAATTTTGCAACTCTGAAAGTGGAATTCCACATTTTTCAGCCACTTCTTGAGCACTTAAGTTCTTAATTTGCATATAGCGTCGCATTCTTTTAGCCAATGGCATTCTGTGCACCTACAAAGTTTCGCTGCTGGGGAGAAACAGAGAAAATTCCTGTCCTTGGTTTTTTACTCAGATGACCCTAAAAGAGTCGCATCAATAATTTGTGATTCGGTGTCATTATAGCGTGCAAAGAGAATTAGTCTATACAAAAGTATAGAATATATTAGGCATGCCTTAAGTGTTCATAACACCTTAATACTCTACTTTTAATAATGATTTAGTAAAAATAACCACTTGGTTACGCATTTAACGATATAACGCTGGTAAAAGTTGTAGTTAGTTAAACTATCTTAAGATACTTCATTTAAACACAGTATATAGGTAATAGTTATGAGTGAATTATTTTCACTCTTTTTTTATACATGTTAGCAGTGTAATTTGGAGATGTGACTTAAAAATCGTTCGATATTCGCACGTTGTCGAATTACATAAAAGGGAGATGAAAATGAATTTTAACCAAAGAATAAAATCGTATATTGAAGCGAAAGGCATTATTAAACATCGCGTTGCGGAAGTGGCACAAATCACGCCAAGTGCCTTCTTTCGTTTTCTCAACGGAACCAGTACGATGAAATCATCCAACATTGAGAAATTGCAAGAAGTCTGGCCTGAAATGATTGCCTATGGTCTTAATATTGATCCTTCTGTCGCAATCAGTGCTCATAATCTAAGTAACAAAAAAGAAGAGCGTTACGAATATTAAGATTTCGCTAGCAACCGATACGGACCAAGGATGGTAGAGTCGGTTGCTGGCTTTTTTTCGTCTTCTGGAATGGTTATTCCCGTTGCAAAGAGTGATTCTTTGTATGGGTAAGGAAAGAAGATATCCATTCTTCATGTACAACTCTTGTAGTGCTGAACAAATGAAATAAAGCAGTGACTAGAAAAAAGATACACGAGTTTACTTGGTTTTGACGACACCAAGGTTGGCACAAATCAGTCAAAGGTTGGAAATTAGAGTTTGAGAGTTAAGCTAGGAAAATAGATGGCGCGCTCAAGAGGACTCGAACCTCTAACCAGATCTCCGGAGGATCTTGTGATATCCCTTTCACCATGAGCGCGTTTTGTGAACGCCCGTATTATAAGGGTTTGAGCATTGAGATTGAAAGTTTTTCTGATTTTTACCAAAAACAACATTCAAAAATTTTTCAGTAAAAATACAATTCGGCGTAGCCCTAAACTTTCATAAAAATCGAGTGTTGCTCTTGGTGTGATTTTGGTGGTTGATGAAGCCCTCCGGAGTGAGAGGGTGGGGATTGGAATCCTTGTAAGCGCATCAATTGTTCTAATGTATACGTTTCTGTTACGTTTATTAAAATGAAGTTTTTGCCTCATTTGTCTTCATCTAATTTGTCTGGGCTTGGATTCGGCGAGTAGTGGTTTTGGTAAACTCAATTCAACCTAGCTTTGGCCGTTAAAACTTACCCTATTTCGTCCAGATTCTTTGGCGTGATACAGTGCCTTGTCTGCACGGGCAAACCATTCTTCCGCTTTGTCTTCAATGCGTAATTCTGATACGCCAATACTGATGGTGACCGGATATTGGCCGACAAACTCGGCATTCAAAATGTGTTCTCGAACTTTGTCGGCCACGGCGACAGCAATATCTAACCCTGTTTTTGGTAAAAGTATGGCAAACTCTTCGCCACCCCAGCGAGCGATGGTGTCGGATGAGCGCAAAATTTTACTGAGTTCTTGATGGAGTTGTTTGATCACTTCATCCCCAAAATTATGACCAAAATTATCGTTAATCTTTTTAAAGTGATCAATATCGCAAATTAATAGACTAAAGGGTTCGCGATATCGTTGAAACTCAAACACTGCTTTTTGAATAAATTGGTCAAATACACGGCGGTTTAATGCGCCGGTGAGTTGGTCGTTATTGGCGTGTAATTTAAGCAGTTGTTGAGAGGTGATGTCTTCACAAATCGCCATGTAGCCAGTTTTTTCGTATTGAGAGTTGTATTTTTCTCGTAGCGTGATTTGCATCCAGAACTGAGCGCCACTGCGGCGATGACCATGCAATTCGCCATTCCAACTTCTGTTTTTTAGCATTTTGCTCAGGTTAAATTCATTCAAACTGTCGTTAATGATGTCCAGTTCGTTAAACGTTTTTCCGATGAGCGCCATTTTTCGGTAGCCGGTGATTTCCATAAACGCATTATTTGCCTGCGTGATTTTGCCTTCTAAATCCAATGATAAAATAGGGACTTTTTGGTCAATTAGCTGTTTGTTAAATTCGAGTTGACGATTTTTGAATTTGAGTTCCAGCTGGTCGTCAAATATGGCGAATTTGATAAAGCTCAACATGATTGATTCGATTAAAAAACCAAACAAGATACTGATTCCTTGTCGGTAGCTTAAGTTGGCTTGAGAGACTTCAAAGTAGTCAATTAAGATAATTGCCAGCAGTGGTGATGTCAGCAATAAACCCCAGAGTGTGAGTTCTTTGGGTGTGTTCAAAAAGACGAAGATAATTGGGATAATTGTAATCCACAAGAAACCTAAGCTGTTTGGACTCAAGAAAAAAAGGGTCGTTAAATAGGGGACAATCATAGCAGCCAGTGCGATGTTCTTGGCGACCTGCTGATTTTCTGGATTGCGCGTCATCTGCAATGCAAACAGTACCACTGCAAAGCTAAGAGCGCTAATCAGTGAGAAAGTGTACTGGGTTTTATAAAAAGAAATCGACATAATAACGACTAGTGCCGGTACAGCAATGATCAGCATAAATCGCAGCAGCGTCAGATTGATTTGCTGCTGATAAAAATCATGCTCTTTGGTCCAATTAATAAGGCTCTTTAACATCGTAATCCACTGAGTCAAACCGTGACTGTAAAACTTACTTTATTGTAGCGATATGCGCAATTATTACTTAACAGAATGTCACGGAATTGATTTACCTGATTTAAATGGCGCGATTTGAGATAGGTTGTAGATCCTATCAACTGTACTTTTCTCTTTGATCTAAAGATGATTTATGGGGTAAGAATCAAACGTGATAGTCAAAGATGGATAAGATTTACCAAGATTAAGGTTGGTTTCTTAAGGTTGATGGTTCTCTGTACAAATTAATAGGACGTGGGCATGTTAAAAACTAAACACTAACAGCTTAATCTGCGTTCATAGGTAATTATGAATTTTTTAAAAAACTTGCGTATGTTTATCAAAGTTGCAAAGAAGTGTTTGGTTTGAAGTATTATTTAGGCCGTATTAAGTTTTTATCAATCTGGTAAGGTTTTTCAATTAACTTAACTGAGTCACAAATACGAGACATAAAAAAAGCTAAGTCATTGAAAATCAATCACTTAGTTTTAATATTTGGTGGAGCTGGGGGGAGTCGAACCCCCGTCCGCAAAGCCGCCATCTAAAAATCTACATGTTTATTTGGTCTATTCATTTAACTTAAATGTTGCCCGACCAGCAGGGATCACATCAAGCGAGTTTGTTAAGTTTAGTGACGGCCACCCAAGCACGCGGCATACACGATCCTTTGTAAGTCGATACAGGCTAGGGGCCAAAGGCAACTGGTCTAGCCTGCACTAGCGGGATTAAGCCGCTAGAGCGTAGTTATCGTCGTTTGCAACTATAACAAAAGTGAAATAAAGATTTACGTGCATCATTCAGGCACGACATGCATTTTAAACTTTGAACTCCCCGTCGAAACCAGTACAGCCCCATAATTGAAGTAAAGTTTATAACCAGCGCATTATAGTAGATTTAGGGATTTTTGTGAGAACAATTTACCCGCCCTCAAAAAAAGTGCAGATTATGCGTGGCTTGTTTAACGCGATTGAATTGATTCGTGTTAAGGTTTTCTTTGTTGAGATCCGTGATACGGAGTGAATGCTTAGAGACGCAAGTGTTGATGAACATTTTGCGACATTTGCGTTTTGTATTGCACCTAATTTAGGGTTATTGCGTTAGGGTGTGTTTTTGTCTTTAGGGTGCTTTGTTGGAAGCGCCATAGAACATATCTTATTAAGGAAGAATTTAGCCAATATGTCAGCCATTGATAAAGATTATTTAAGTTACCAGCAACAACTTGCCGCGCGGATTCGTTGGTTTGCTCTGTTGCTATTTATCCCGATTACCTTGTTGACGATTTTTCACGGTTTAATTGTTGAAAAGTATTTGATGACCGGTGTGTTTGCCCTCAGTCTAGTCGGCTTTTTATTGAGCTTTCAGGCACATCAAGCGCATCGCGGTGTATTGGCTACTCAGTTATTCATGGCATCGCTCTATTTGATTTTTTTGGCGAATGTATTTATCAATTTGGGGGCGACTTCTGAGGTTTATTATTGGATATTAGTCCTGCCGATTGTGAATGTATTTTTAAATCGATTTTGGTTACAGATAGGTTGGTTGGCGCTTTTTTTAATTCCGTTATTGTTGCCATTTCCGGATAAGTATTTACCGCTTGATTCTGCCAGTTATTCCGGAGCTGCTTTTGCTTTATTAGCGATGACGGTGTTGTTATTAGTCGTGAAAGAGTTTTTTATCAAATCCGAACTTAATTTAAGCGAAGTTAATCGTGAATTGGAGTATCAACAAAAAATTGTTGATAGCAGTATTCCGATGCTCAAAATCACGCCTGATGGGAAGATTATTTACGCTAGTTTGGCGATTGCACATCTTCTTGGTAAGGGAGTGAATGCGATTATTGGCAAGAATTTTGCCGAGTTGGGCTTAATCTCCTTAAGTACCGATCCAAAAATTTGGCAGCAGGATCGCAGCAATTGGGAGGGGATTCTGTATATTGAAATGGGGGCTAAAAGCTATTGGTTGGATGCGGTGATTAAGCCTGAATACAATTTATTTGGAGAGAAAAGCGGCTTTTTGCTGATTGCTGAAAATATCACTCGTGAGCAGTCATTGCAAAATCAAGCTAATCACGACCAGTTAACCGGGGCTTTGAATCGTCGGGTGTTTGATGAATTTATTTATCAAGCGGTTCACGAGTTCCAACGCCATAGAGACCCTATTTGCTTGGTGATTTGTGATTTGGATCATTTCAAAAGCGTTAACGATACGCACGGGCATTTAGTGGGGGATGACGTCTTAAAGGCATTTTATCAAGTGGCGAAAGACGGTTTGCGGCAAACCGATTTATTGGCACGCTGGGGCGGCGAGGAGTTTGCGATATTGATGCCGATGACTACCCAGAATGAGGCTTTGGCTGTCGTTGAAAAACTCCGTATTAAGGTGGAATCAACACATTGGCCGAAACAGATTCAATTAACCTGCAGCTTTGGACTTTGTCAGTTGCATGAGCGCTGGGAGCCAAAAACCTGGTTTGAGAAGACCGATATTTGTTTATACCAGGCGAAAGAAAATGGGCGTAATCAGGTTGTCTGTTTTAGCCAATAGCGGTTGTAAAAAAAACACCGCCAGCGTTGATTGCTAAGCTGGCGGTTATAAGTTCTTTAGAAAAGTTTAGCGAGTGAGTTTCATGACTCGTTGTTTGTCTCGATTCCATTCACGGTCTTTTTCAGTGGCACGTTTGTCATGTAATTTCTTACCTTTCGCCAATGCCAAGCTTAATTTGACTTTGCCTCGCGCCCAGTGCAAGTTTAATGGTATGAGGGTTAGGCCTTTTTGATCAACTGCTCCGATTAAACGGTCAATTTCTCGGCGATGCATTAGCAGTTTACGTAATCGCAGCGGATCAGCAATTAAGTGGGTTGAAGTGGAGATTAACGGTGTAATCAAAGCGCCAAATAACCAAGCTTCGTTATTCTTTAAAAGAATATAACTTTCGTTCAGCTGGATTTTATGTTGACGTAGGCTTTTGATTTCCCAGCCTTCGAGTGCTAGACCCGCTTCAAACTCTTGCTCAATAAAATACTCAAAACGCGCCTTTTTGTTTTGTACGATGATGTTGGCAGGCGTTTTACTTTTATTTCCCTTTGCCATGCTTCAGACCTTATTTTCTGCTTGCGCTGTGCGCAGTCTTGAATTGAATTTGAGCGATTATACCATCGCCTTACCAAACGGGGCTTTGAATAATTTAGTTGCGCTGGCTGTTATAGTGTCTGCTTTGGACATGATCGTAAGCAGCCGTCTTGCTTAACTTAATTGTGTTTTGCTTGTTGTTTGGTGGAAACCATTGGAATCTATTTCTTGTTTTTTCAAGAACGGTTGCAAATTTGGGTTTTAGATAAGCCTTTAAAAGTATTTACATCTTTTTGCACGTTTTAGTCATTGCTTAATTGACGTTTTAGTAAACAGAAGTCTAATACTGCTTGCGGAGCAAAGTCTTTTAAACGTTTACCATTGAGTTCAAATCGCGCGGTATTCTCATTTGGCAGTTGTAATTCAAATTCCACATTTTGCTCTTTAAGAAGGGCGGTTTTCAGGGCGGTAAATAGACTGCGACTAAAGTCGTTAGAGGTGTTACGAGCAAACGATGGCATATTGTCATAAGCGAATGAAGCAAAAAAAGACATTTGTAACTGGTTGTTCGCTAGACTGAGTTGTGTCGGTTTTAGCCACTCGGAGATGCCACGATTTTGTCCGCCAACATCAACGTCTTCATGGAATTTCTTGCCGGCAACGTTAAAACGAATTGGCCGCTCTTGTGAGTATACAAATCCGTGTTGATTAAATTTGGGGGCATTGTTATGCAGTTTGCCGTCCTCCATAATCGCTGTCCGCGGCTCAATAAAGGCCACTGAAAAATTAGTGTAATAGGGTTGGCAGCGGAGAAAAAAAGCCTTTTGCGCACCATAATTTTCGGGAATAAAAATCAATTGAGCATGGGTAACTTGCTCGCTAAAGTCATCGTACTCATAGTCGACTTGCCAAGCGTTTTTGGGCCAGTTGGCATTTTCGGTATAACGTTCATTGCCAGCTAAGGCTGAGGTATTTAAACTGAACAACGCAACGGCCGATAAAAGAGAATAAACAGATTGTAACGCTTTGTGCATTGGAGCTCCCTTGCGGATAGGCGATTGTATGGATTCGGAGGCGCTGATTGCTGGATGACTTTGCTATAATGTGCCCCCAACCGTTATGCAATCATAACAAGCATACAAGAATCTGCACAAGCTTGCGCAAAGTCAAGGCTGTCAAGCTTGGCTAAATATGGAATCTGGCATGAAAAAAATCACTCGCACGGCACTTTTGCCTTACTCCGCAAAACAGATGTATGATTTGGTGAATGATGTGCGCGCTTATCCGCAGTTTCTACCTTGGTGTGGCGGAGCCGATATTTTAGAGCAGAGCGATTCTGATATGCGCGCATCGGTCACCATTGCTAAAGCCGGCCTTAGTCAAACGTTTACCACGCAAAATCATTTGGTTGAAGCAAAACGTATTGAAATGCAGTTAATTGACGGTCCTTTCAAAGCGTTGCGAGGGGAGTGGAGCTTTAAGGCATTGGATGCTGATGCGTGTAAAATACTGTTTGAAATTGAGTTTGAAGTAAAAAGTGGCTTGTTGAATTTAGCCATTGGTCCTGTTTTTGAACAAATTGCCAGTTCATTGGTGGACTCTTTTTGTGAGCGAGCCAAACAAATTTACCCTAATCCCTTTGACTAAGAAACACTATGAAGATTGAAGTTGCTTACGCGTTAAAAGAAGAACAGTTTTTATTTGTGGAGCAGGTTGCCGAGGGTTGCACTGTAGCGCAAGCTTTGCAGCAATCTGAATTATTGCGGCGTTTTCCCGATTTAAATCTTGAGAAAGTGGGGATTTTTGGCAAGTTGGTTGACGCGGATACGGTGTTGCGAGAAATGGATCGTATCGAGGTATATCGCCCCCTCAAAGCCGATCCGCGAGATCGGCGGCGTGAAAAAGTGAATCAAGAGCGCAGTGCTCAAAAATCGCTTTAGTTGTTGGTCAAATCAATAAAGCGACTAAAAAGCCGCTTTATGTAAGAGTGTAGAATGACAAGACAATAAAGCTGGTTTATAAACCGAAGAACGTATCTTCATCTTGCATATCCACTTTGGCTTCCTGCACTTTCCAGTCGGTTAAATAGCGCGCTTGATCAAAATTGATGATTAGCTGTTTGCGTACTTCGACATTAGAATCTGAATCGGTGGTGTAAAAAACGTATTCCCAATGGTATGGGTTAAACGCATTTTCACCCATCGGTGGGCCCAGTAATTTGCGTACTTGAGTCTGGTTTAAGCCCGCTTGTAAAAGTTCAACTGATTCCGTTGTCATCACATTGCCTTGCGTCACTGGTGCTTTGTAAGGTGCCAGATAAGAACAACCGGATAATCCGCTTAAAACAAGGCCGTTTGCCGCGATAATCAAAGCAAGAGCAGTGCGAGTGAAAATGGGGGTGCGGCGTTCTGTGGCGTTTGGGTTTAGACGCATTGGAGGAAGTCTCTTTTATTGGTTTTTAGTCAAAAAAAATTAGAATTGCGTTATTATACACCGTAATTATGATTTTCAATCTCGTTAAGCAGATTTCAAGCATTTGTCAGTCTGCTTTTTTTCATGGTAGTTAAAACTCGTTAAAACGGGGCCAGACAAGAAAATATTAGAGGGTACGATGAGCGGTGCTGAATTAAAAAAAGTTGGCTTAAAGGTGACTTTGCCAAGGCTAAAAATATTAGAGATTTTAGAGAGTGCTGGAGAAGATCATCATCTTTCAGCGGAAGACGTATTTAAGATTCTACTTGAACAGGGTGAAGAAGTCGGCTTAGCCACGGTTTACCGTGTGTTAACCCAGTTTGAGCAAGCTGGCATTGTGCGTCGTCTGAATTTTGAAAACAATGTGTCAATTTTTGAATTAGACACCGGCGATAATCACGACCATATTGTTTGTATCAAAACTGGACGCGTTCGTGAGTTTGTTGATAGTGTGATTGAGGAGCGCATTCAAGAAATTTCTAAAGAGTTGGGTTATGATCTCTCAGGCCATAATTTGGTAATTTACGGCGCTTATAAAGAAGAGCTTGATCCTGCGATAAAATAAAGTGCTGAATGTGCGCGTGAAATGGCGTGACATCATTTAAGAAGCCGATAAAAAATCTTTTTTTATCGGCTTTTTGGTTTTTACTGGTATCAAGAAGCTCAGGAATAAGGTGCAATGTGTGATGTTTTGCATGCTTAAAACCGCTATTTCTGCTGAGCTTGCTGTAACATTTCTGTGGCCATCTTTTCAGTCTGTTCAGTGATGGTCATGCCACCCAGCATTCGGGCTAATTCTGCCGTGCGTTCGGTTTCGGTTAAGTAGTCTACCTTTGTTTGCGTGGCTGATTTTTTATCGAACTTGCTGATGCGTAAATGTTGATTGCCATGCGCCGCAACTTGCGCCAAATGTGTGATGGATAAAATCTGTTTGTGGCAGCCAAGCTGACGCATTTTTTCACCAACGACTTCGGCGATTCCACCGCCGATACCGACATCCACTTCATCAAAAATCAGTGTTGGCAGCTGCGCAACCTCCGCCGTTGCCACTTGAATCGCTAAGCTAATGCGTGATAACTCCCCGCCTGAAGCGACCTTGGCCAGTGCCTGTAATGGCTGTCCTTTATTGGCGGTGACTTGGAATTGGCATAGGTCCATGCCCATTGCTGAAGCGCTGGCGGCAGGGCTAAGGTCTACGGCAAATTTTCCATTAGCCATTCCTAATTGGCGCATTCCGTCGGTAATTTGCTTATCGAGTTTTTTCGCTGCCTTTAGACGTGATTCATGCAGCTGTTTGGCGGCGAAATGGAAAGCGTCGTGTTGTTGGCTGATGAGGGTTTGTAGCTCATCTAAAGCGTCGTTGTTGTGCTGTAAATCGGCCAAGCTTTGCTCAATTAACTGCTGTTTCTGGGGTAATTCAGAGGGTTCGATTTGGTATTTTTTGGCGGTTGCAAACAGTGCGGATAAGCGCTCTTCTACTTGATTGAGGAGTTGTGGGTCAAGTTCGATTCGTTCATTGAGCGACTGAATTTCTGAGGCAGCTTCTTGCACTTCAATCAGCGCGCTGTTGAGCTGATGCAAAGGCGCGTTAAAGCGAGTGTCAAAATCACAAATTTTTTCTAGACTATAAATGGCGCGGCTAATCACATCGCTGGCACCGTTTTCGTCTTCCAAAAGCTGATAAGCCAATTCGCTATTGTGTTTAATTTCACTGGCGTGTGACAAGCTATGTTGTTCGATTTCAAGCTGCTCAAATTCATCGATTTGTGGGGCTAAGTCGGAAAATTCCTGTTGCTGAAATTGCAGCAATTCTAATTTGCTTTGGTAGTCTTGTTGTTCGCTCTGTAACTCGCGTAAGCGCTGTTTAGACTTTTGCCAAAGCTTAAAGTTGTGGCGACAGCTTTCGACTAAATCGGGATGGGCGGCAAACGCATCCAGTAGCTCGAGCTGTTTGGTTGAATTGAGTAGCGATTGGTGTTCGTGCTGGCCGTGGATGTCAATTAACATGGCGCTGAGCGTTTTAAGTTGGCTAAGCGCGATTGGAATGCCATTTACATAAGCTTTTGAACGTCCTTCTGTGGTCAAGGTACGGCGCAAAATACAGCTTTTTTCTCCGGCCTCATCCAGCTCTTGCTGTTCAAGCCAGTGTTGAACGTGCGCTAAATGGGTTAGGTCAAAACGTGCGCTAATGTCTGCACGTGCTGTTTCATAACGCACCAGCGAACTGTCGGCTCGGTCGCCCAGTGCTAAGCCGAGCGCATCCAGCAAGATTGATTTGCCTGCGCCGGTTTCACCGGTGAGTGTGCTAAATCCAGATTGGAAGTGTAAAGTCAGTTTTTCAATTAACGCCAAGTTTTGAATGGATAGTTCGCTTAACATGTTTCACTCTCAAAAGTACTGTTGCACGAATAGCTTACTTGAAAAATGTTACACAATCCAAATAATTCCGTTAAAGCTCGCTAAATAGGAGATATTTTGGGGTTTAAAGTTTGTCGCCCCAGCGCAGTTTGGCTCGCAGTAGTTCGAAGTGATCATGTCCAGCAGGGTGAAGCATTTTAATGAATTTTTTGTGGCGGGTAATTGTGGCTTTGTGGTTGACCCCAATGTGATGCGTTAATTGCCCATCACAGATGATTTGTGCCAAGCCGTTGCAGTTTTCATGCGGACGAATGGTGACAACGCTGCTGCCTGGTAAAACAAATGGTCGCGTGCTCATGGTGTGAGGATTGATGGACACTAAGCAGAAAACATCAAGACGAGGATCTAATAAAGGCCCGCCAGCGGAGAGGGCATAGGCTGTTGAGCCGGTTGGCGTGGAAATAATCATGCCATCTGAGCGTTGGCTGTTTAAGAAGCGTCCATCGACACAGGTTTCAAATTCAATCATTCTTGGCGATTCGGTTTTGTGGATGACCACATCATTTAATGCGAGTTGATCAAATTCGATGACGTTGTCTTTTTCGATTTGCACGCGAATGAGATTGCGTTCTTCGCCGGCATATTGGTCTTGCATGACTTCGTCAATAATGTTGAGCATTTCTTTAGGGGAGATGTCGGTCAAGAAACCAAGACGGCCAAGGTTGATGCCAAGAATCGGTACGTCGTAATCGACAATGGAGCGCGCAACATCTAAAAAAGTACCGTCGCCACCCACCACGATGGCGATATCAATCTGTTTACCCAGTTCTTCGCGTTCGACAACGTCCACGCCATAGCGCTGATGCGGGAAGTCAGCGCATGAGGCGGAGTCCAATAAAACCGTTTTGTCGCTGCTGATTAAGTGTTGCAACAGGCGGTCAATGGTGTCCCAACACGCGATGCCGTTGTATTTTCCGAAGATGCCGATACGGTGAAACATGCTGCAATGTCCTCTTGATGACGTGGCCAAAGGGTACATAAAGTTGTGCCAAAAAAGTAAATTTGAATGCTCTCGGATTATACCTGAGCAGGCTGCAATCGAGCGTGGCAAAGCAAAAAAAATTCTGCGGGTCTTGAAAAAAAACCGCTTCGGCCCCATGTTGTTCAATATTCCAAAAATGCAGAATTAATCAATATTTAGATAACTAAACCAATAGGGGTTGAATTGTGGCTGAACAAAATCAAACACAAGAACAAATTAACCAAGATGTGAGCGCTGAGCAAGCGGCGCAACAAGCAGACGAAAACTTAGAGCAAGCACAGCAACAAGTCGAGCACGACTTAGATGCGTTACTTGCCCAAGCGCAAGATGAAGCGGCGAAAAACCGTGATTTGGCGTTGCGTTTACAGGCAGATATGGAAAACCTACGTCGTCGTACGCGTTTGGATTTAGAAGAAGCGCATAAATTTGCGTTGAAAAAATTCGTCGATGCACTGATTCCGGCGATGGATTCGATGGAGATGGGAATGCAAGCGGCAGCCAAAGAGGAAGCCACTAAAGAGACAATCAGTGAAGGCATTGAGATGACGTTCAAGCAGATGCTGGACGTTTTAGCGGCCTTTAATGTTGAACGTATTGATCCGCAAGGTGAGAAGTTTAATCCACAGGATCACGAAGCGATGACCATGATTCCATCACCGGACCATGAGTCGCAAATGATTGTGGATGTCATTCAAAAGGGTTACAAACTAAACGATCGCTTGGTTCGTCCGGCACGTGTGATTGTTGCTCAATAATTATCGTGCATGACACTTCAATCAAAAACCGGTTTGATACGAGTTCGAGCCGGTTTTTGTTTTTTGAAACACTGAAAAGTGCATAAAAATCAATTTGTTACTGGGTTGAGTAGGCGGGTCTGGAAATATTTTCGTTTTTTTTTAAAAACTCCCTTGAAACAAGAAGTGTTATCCCTATAAACAATCCAACGAAGAAAAATTTATAACAGTTAACTCACCTCAAATCAGTTGAGAATCAAATTGGAGAAAATCAATGGGTAAAATTATTGGTATTGACTTAGGTACAACAAACTCTTGTGTAGCGGTCATGGACGGTAAAGAAGTAAAAGTCATCCCTAACGCCGAAGGTGCGCGCACAACCCCATCTATCGTTGCTTACACCGATGACGAAATTTTGGTTGGTGATTCGGCAAAACGCCAAGCGGTCACAAACCCAGAAAACACTTTGTTTGCTATCAAGCGTCTTATCGGTCGTCGTGCGGATGACAAAGTGGTCGCCAAAGATAAAGACATGGTGCCTTATGAAATCGTTGCGGCAGATAACGGTGATGCTTGGGTTGAAGTGAAAGGTAAAAAGTTGTCGCCACAAGAAGTCTCGGCGCGTACGTTGATGAAAATGAAGAAGACAGCAGAAGATTACTTGGGTCACGAAGTGACTGAAGCGGTTATCACTGTTCCGGCTTACTTTAACGACTCACAGCGTCAAGCGACGAAAGATGCGGGTAAAATTGCTGGTCTGGAAGTAAAACGTATTATCAATGAGCCGACTGCGGCAGCCTTGGCTTACGGTATGGATAAAGTTAAGTCAGACAGCAAAATCGCAGTTTACGATTTAGGTGGTGGTACATTCGATATTTCAATCATCGAAGTTGCCGATTTAGATGGTGAAAAACAAATTGAGGTACTGTCAACCAACGGTGATACTTTCTTAGGTGGTGAAGACTTCGATAACGTGATTGTTGATTACATCGCAACGGAGTTCCAAAAAGACCAGAATGTTAACCTAAAACTGGATAAATTGGCGCTGCAACGTGTACGCGAAGCGTCTGAAAAAGCCAAAATCGAGCTGTCATCGCGTGAGCAAACCGACATTAATCTGCCTTATGTGACCGCAGATGCAACTGGCCCGAAACACTTGAATATGAAAATTACTCGCGCCAAGTTTGAATCATTGATTGAAGATTTGGTACAGCGTTCGATCGAGCCTTGCCGCATTGCTTTGAAAGACGCTGGGTTATCGGCTTCTGAAATTGATGACGTGATTTTGGTCGGTGGTTCAACCCGTGTGCCAATGGTTCAAGCGAAAGTAAAAGCGTTCTTCGGAAAAGAGCCTCGTAAAGACGTAAACCCAGATGAAGCGGTTGCCATGGGGGCGGCGATTCAAGGTGGCGTTCTTTCTGGTGATGTAAACGACGTACTTCTGCTTGACGTAACGCCACTGTCTCTTGGTATTGAAACCATGGGTGGTGTCATGACTAAGTTGATTGAGAAAAACACGACCATCCCAACGCGTAAGTCGCAAGTTTTCTCAACTGCGGATGACAATCAATCGGCAGTAACCGTTCATGTGTTACAAGGTGAGCGTGAAATGGCTTCTGGCAACAAGTCGCTAGGGCAGTTTAATTTGGATGAGATTCCTGCTGCACCACGCGGTATGCCGCAAATCGAAGTGACTTTTGACATTGACGCAAATGGTATTTTGAATGTTTCCGCAAAAGACAAAAATACCGGTAAAGAACAGCATATTACGATTCAAGCGTCTTCAGGTCTGTCTGATGCAGAAATCGAAGCGATGGTCAAAGATGCCGAAGCCCATGCTGAAGAAGACAGAAAGATGAAAGAGTTGGTTGAGTCTCGTAACCAAGCAGATGCGATGGTGCATGCAACCAATAAAATGATCAAAGATGCAGGTGATTCGGTAACAGCTGAAGAAAAAGCACCGGTTGAAGCAGCCATTAAAGCCGTTGAAGAAGCGATCAAAGGCGACAATAAAGCGACAATCGAGGAAGCGGTTCAAAAACTGGCAGAAGCCAGCCAAGGTATCGCTCAAAAGGCGCAAGCTCAACAGCAAGCCGGCGGTGAGCCAGCGCAACAGCAAGGTTCAAGCAAAGCAGATGACGATGATATCGTTGATGCCGAGTTTGAAGAAGTTAACGACTCTAAAAAGTAATTTTTAGCGTTTTATCTTATTGGCACGAAGCTATGAATGTCTTAAAAGTGAATGCTTAATTTTTAAGACGATTCAAACGCTTCGTGCTTTTATGTTTAAATACGCGCAACTTTTTAAATCCTAAGGGGGCGCAGTGTAGGTTCTAATAACTTCCGGCAGAGACGTGTTTTGCCATGCCATCCGGCGCTGAAGTCAATCGGAACTTGTTCTGTGTCGCCCTAACTTTTTGAGTTTTTAAATAAAAATTTTTAACAGACCCTAACGGCCGATTAAGGTTTTTATTTGTAAATTTCTAAAGCTAAAGAATAGATATTTGAATTATGTCAAAAAGAGATTATTACAGCGTTTTAGACGTTGCTAAAACCGCTTCAGAAGGTGAAATTAAAAAAGCCTATCGGAAGATGGCGATGAAGTATCATCCGGACCGTAACCCCGATAACAAAGAAGCGGAAGATAAATTTAAAGAAGCGTCTGAGGCTTATGAGATTTTGTCAGATCCTCAAAAGCGCGCGGCTTATGATCAATTTGGTCATGCTGGTGTTGATGGACAAGGTGGTGGCCGCGGCGGATTTGGTGGCGGTGGCTTCGGCGGATTTGGCGATATTTTTGAAGATTTGTTCGGCGGTGGCGGTGGTTTCGGCGGCGGTCGTCGCGGACCACGTCCGGGAGCGGATTTACAGTATGAGTTGGAAATTACCTTAGAGCAAGCGGTTGCTGGCGCCAAAATTGATATTCGTATTCCAACGAAAGACATTTGTGACGCTTGTGACGGTACGGGGGCGCAGTCCGCCAGTGATGTTAAAACCTGTTCGACCTGCGGTGGCGTTGGTCAGGTACGTATGCAGCAAGGTTTCTTTGCGGTCAATACGACGTGTCCAAGTTGTCATGGTTCGGGCAAAGAGATTACCAACCCATGCAAACAGTGTCACGGCGAAGGCTATACGCACAGTCATAAAACCTTGTCGGTCTCTGTTCCAGCAGGGGTGGATACCGGTGATCGCATTCGTATCCAAGGCAAAGGGGAAGCGGGTGAACCGGGTGCGCCAAAAGGTGATTTATATGTGCGTATTCATGTAACCCGCCATGCTGTATTTGAGCGTGATGGTAATAATCTGTATTGTCAGATTCCGCTGAGTTTTACCACGGCGGCTTTGGGTGGTTCTTTGGATGTGCCGACGCTTAATGGCAAAGCCAGTTTGAAAATTCCAGCGGGCACGCAATCTGGTCAGCGTTTTAAATTAACCAGTAAAGGCGTTAAGTCGGTGCGCTCCAATATGGTGGGTGATTTAGTGGTTCAGGTGCATATTGAAACGCCTGTCAAGCTGACAAACCGTCAAAAAGAGTTGCTGGAAGAGTTTGATGCCAGTCTAAAAGGCAAGCATCATAAGCAGCACTCGCCAAAAGAGCATAGCTGGTTAGACTCAGTGAAAAACTTTTTTACCGGTGATGACAGTGATAAATCTGACAGCGACGGCCCTTGGAAATAAGCGGAGACAGAGATGAATATAGCGATTATCGGTGCCTCTGGGCGCATGGGCAAAACGTTAATTGAAGCCGTTCAGCAAACGCAAGGGCTTCGCGTCAGCGCAGCGATTGAACGTCCGGACAGTTCATTGATTGGTGTTGATGCTGGTGAACTTGCCGGCATTGGTAAAATTGGTGTGCCTGTTGTCGGGGCGATTGAAGAGGTATTGCACGATTTTGATATTTTAATCGACTTTACGACGCCTGCGACCACGCGACACAATCTTGAAGTGTGTGCTGCTAACAATAAAAAAATTGTGATTGGGACGACTGGTTTTGATGACGAGGGGCTCGCGGCAATTGATGCGGCGGCTAAGAAAATTGCGGTTATCTTTGCGGCCAACTTTTCGGTTGGGGTGAACTTGTGTTTAAAGTTATTGGCTCAAGCGGCGGAAGTGTTGAATGAAGGTTATGATATTGAAGTGATTGAAGGCCATCATCGTCATAAAGTCGATGCACCTTCCGGCACGGCGTTGCGAATGGGGCAAGTGGTAGCGGATACCTTAGGTCGTGATTTGAAAACCTGTGCTGTATATGGTCGTGAAGGGATTACTGGTGCGCGAGATCCAAACACTATTGGTTTTGCAACGGTGCGTGCCGGCGATATCGTTGGTGATCATACGGTGTTGTTTGCTACCGAGGGCGAGCGTGTTGAGATAACGCATAAAGCGTCTAGCCGTATGACTTTCGCAAAAGGCGCCGCGCGCGCTTGTGGTTGGTTAGCGGATAAGCAATCTGGCCTGTTTGATATGCAGGATGTATTGAACTTACGTTAAGCTAAGAAGACGCAAGATACCTTTACACCTATGCTTTGGTGTGCGGGGGTTCTGGGATGCGATAACTGATCGCGCTTAATGTGGTGAATGGTTCTCGTGAAAGCCGAGTAAGAATTTTCTTACTCGGCTTTTTTGTTGCAACAAAGGTGGTTACAATCAAAACAGTGCTTCTGTAAATCAGGTGATGTTTTATTAATGCGTTGGGTTTTTAGGCAAATAGTGTATCTGACCGTACTGAGTGTTGGTTGGTTCGGACTGGTTGTAGGGTGTTCGTCTGGGAAATTCGCTGCGCCACAAGCAGAATCGGGTTTACACGTCTTACAACCGGCGCAACCTCAGTCGCCGTCCCCGTCCTCGACTGAACTGCCTTTACGTTCATCTGCCGAGGTTGGTTTAGGTCAGTCGCCGGTTGATGTTACGATCAGTGACCAGGCTTGGCGTGAGCTTGACGCCTTGGTATTAGGGGTGTCGCAGTCCGCGTCAACGAATTTCGTGCAAAAGTCGTCACCTGCTCAGCATGTGAGTGACACTGTTTATGGACGTTTAATGCGTTATTTTGATGATTGGCAGGGTACTCCTTATCGTTATGGTGGTAACAGTAAGCGCGGTGTGGATTGTTCGGCTTTGGTGCAGATCGCTTATGCACGACAGTTTCAAATCAATTTACCGCGCACCACCGAATTGCAACGTCGACAAGGCAAGCCGGTTAAGCGCAGTCAGCTTAAGGCCGGTGATGTTTTGTTTTTTAAAACCGGCTGGCGTACTTACCACAACGGAATTTATTTGGGTGATTCGCGTTTTATGCACGCGTCCTCCACGAAAGGTGTGATTCTTTCAAGTCTGAGTGAGGATTATTGGCAAAAGCGTTTTCTTGAAGCACGTCGTCTGTTGAATTGACTTCATTTGGTTTTTTTAGTCTGGATTTTGCAGGCTGACATCTCGCTCTGTAGGTAAACCACTAGAGACTTGATTTAGCGTGTATTTATTCTTCTTGTCTGTGGACAAGGAGTGCTAAATACAGTAAAATCCGCGTAACTTTTAAATGACTAAAAATCATGCCGTTAGGCGTTAATTATGGGGTGTAAGACGGAGATGGCATTAGTCATTCAGGATTCAAAAGAAACGGAGTGAGTTCTCGCGGGAACTGGCTCCGTTTTTTTATATACACTGTTGCTAAAAACAACTCGGTTTCACTGAGTTGGGTTTGGCAAAAGCCATAACAGACGACCCTTAGCCGTTAAATCGGCATTCGCACGACATGATTTTTAATCACCTTTGATTTTTTGGATGGATGTATCAATGACTCAGGCTTTGCTCGCATTAGAAGACGGAACCCTATTTTGGGGAACTTCACTGGGTGCTGAAGGTGAAACGGTTGGTGAAGTGGTATTTAATACCTCACTGACTGGGTATCAGGAAATTTTGACTGACCCTTCGTATTTTAAACAGATTGTTACGCTGACATATCCGCATATCGGTAATGTTGGGGTAAATGATGAAGATGCAGAGTCGTCTGGAATCATGGCGCAAGGCTTAATCGTGAAAGACTGTCCGCCACGCATGAGTAATTTTCGTGCGCAAAAATCGCTGCCGCAATATTTGTTAGAACAAAATGTGGTTGCGATTGCAGACATCGATACGCGTAAATTAACCCGTATTTTGCGGGACAAAGGCGCTCAGGCCGGTGTGATTGTGGCTGGCGACAATATTGACGCTACAGCAGCCGTTGCTAAAGCGCAAGCTTTTAGCGGTTTGAACGGTTTGGATTTGGCCAAGGAGGTCACCACCAGCGCACCTTATGCTTGGACTGAAGGTTCTTGGCAGTTAGGTGTTGGTCATCCTGATAAAGCTGCGGATGCCCAGTTTCATGTGGTCGCTTACGACTACGGGGTGAAGCGCAATATTCTACGTATGCTTGCTGATCGTGGTTGTAAACTAACTGTTGTGCCTGCCCAAACCCCTGCGGCGGAGGTTTTAGCCCTGAATCCTGACGGCGTGTTCTTATCGAATGGTCCTGGTGATCCGGCGCCTTGTGATTATGCGATTGAGGCGATTCAAGCGATCTTGGAGGCTGATGTTCCGGTATTTGGTATCTGTTTAGGTCATCAGTTGTTGGCATTGGCTTCAGGTGCGAAAACCGTCAAGATGAAATTTGGTCACCACGGTGGCAACCATCCAGTGCAAGATTCGGCGACTGGTCGAGTGATGATTACGGCGCAGAACCATGGTTTTGCTGTAGAAGAGTCCTCACTGCCAGCGAATCTACAAGCTACTCATAAATCACTTTTCGACGGCACTTTGCAAGGTATTTCACGTACCGATAAGTCGGCATTCAGTTTTCAGGGTCACCCGGAGGCGAGCCCGGGTCCACATGATGTCGCGCCCCTGTTTGATCAGTTTATCGATAACATTAAATCTGCAAAAAAAGCATAGTAATAGGACAAAACGATGCCAAAGAGAAGTGATCTAAAAAGTATTATGATTATTGGTGCCGGGCCTATTATTATCGGTCAGGCATGCGAATTTGATTATTCAGGCGTACAGGCGTGTAAAGCGCTGAAAGAAGAAGGTTACCGCGTTGTTTTGGTGAACTCAAACCCAGCCACCATTATGACCGATCCGGATTTGGCCGATGCAACCTACATCGAGCCAATCGAGTGGAAAACCGTTGCCAGCATTATTGAAAAAGAGCGTCCGGATGCTATCCTGCCGACGATGGGTGGACAGACAGCGCTGAATTGCGCTTTGGATTTGCATGACAATGGCATTTTGGAAAAGTTTGGTGTCGAGCTAATTGGCGCGGATGCGGATGCGATTGATAAAGCGGAAAACCGAGATCGTTTCCGTCATGCGATGACCAAAATTGGTTTGGATATGCCCATCTCGGATGTGGCGCACAATTTAGAAGAAGCTTGGGTGATTCAAGAGCGTGTTGGTTTCCCAACGGTGATTCGTCCGTCTTTCACCTTAGGTGGCTCGGGCGGTGGTATCGCTTACAACAAGGCTGAATTTGAGCAAATCTGTAAATTTGGTTTGGATTTGTCGCCAACAAAAGAACTTTTGATTGAAGAGTCAATCGTTGGATGGAAAGAGTTTGAAATGGAAGTTATCCGCGATAAAAAGGATAACGCCATCATCGTCTGTTCCATCGAAAACCTTGACCCAATGGGGGTGCATACCGGCGATTCGATCACGGTCGCTCCGGCGCAAACTCTGACCGATAAAGAATACCAAATCATGCGTAACGCCTCCTTGGCCGTATTGCGTGAAATCGGTGTTGAGACGGGTGGTTCTAACGTGCAGTTTGCCTTAAACCCGCAAACCGGTCGAATGATTATTATCGAAATGAATCCACGTGTGTCGCGTTCTTCGGCTTTGGCTTCAAAAGCGACGGGCTTCCCAATTGCGAAAGTGGCCGCGAAACTGGCCGTGGGTTACACCTTAGATGAGTTGCAAAACGACATCACCAATGGTGCTACGCCGGCTTCTTTTGAGCCAACTATCGATTACGTCGTCACCAAAATTCCACGTTTTACGTTTGAAAAATTCCCACAAGCGCAACAGCGTCTTTCCACGCAAATGAAATCCGTTGGAGAGGTGATGGCGCTGGGACGTAATTTCCAAGAGTCGTTACAAAAAGCGTTGCGTGGTTTAGAAACCGACAAAAATGGTTTTGACGAAATTCTTGATTTAGCGACCATGGACGAGCGTGAAGTGCGAGACATTTTGCGCCAAGAGTTGCGCAACCCAGGACCTGATCGTTTGTGGTATGTCGCTGATGCGTTCCGCGCTGGTTGGACATTGGATGAGATTTTTAATGCCAGTGAAATTGATCCATGGTTTTTAGCACAAATTGAAGAGTTGATTCATCTTGAAGACGATATTAAGCAACGCGGTTTGGATGCCTTGGATAAGGACAGCTTGATTCGTTTAAAACGTAAAGGTTTCTCGGATAATCGTCTTGCTAAATTGTTGAGTACCGATGCCGCCTTTATTCGTAAATTCCGTCATACCTTGAACATCCGTCCAGTGTTCAAGCGTGTCGATACCTGTGCGGCGGAATTTGAAACGTCTACCGCTTATATGTATTCCACCTATGACGAAGAGTGCGAAGCGCGTCCAACCAATCGCGACAAGATTATGGTATTAGGCGGTGGGCCAAACCGAATCGGTCAAGGGATTGAGTTTGATTATTGTTGTGTGCACGCGGTTATGGCGTTGCGCGCAGATGGTTACGAAACCATTATGGTGAACTGTAACCCAGAAACGGTTTCGACCGATTACGACACGTCGGACCGCTTGTATTTCGAGCCTTTAACATTGGAAGATGTGTTAGAGATTGTCGAAGTTGAGAAACCGAAAGGGGTGATTGTGCAGTACGGCGGTCAAACGCCGTTGAAACTGGCTGAGGATTTGGAAGAAGCAGGTGTGCCGATTATTGGAACCTCGCCTGAGTCAATCGACTTGGCAGAAGACCGTGAGCGTTTCCAGCAAATTCTTAACGAAGAAGGTTTATTGCAGCCGCCTAACCGAACAGCGATGTCTACCGAGCAAGCCGTGACGTTGGCGAAAGAAATTGGTTATCCATTAGTTGTGCGTCCTTCTTATGTTTTGGGTGGTCGCGGCATGGAAATCGTGTATGACGAAACCAATCTACGTCGTTATATGGACGCGGCGGTTAAAGTCTCTAACGATTCTCCAGTCCTATTGGACCGTTTCTTGGATGATGCGGTTGAGCTGGATGTGGATGCGGTTTGCGACGGTGATACCGTGGTTATTGGCGGCATTATGGAACACATTGAACAAGCAGGGATCCACTCGGGTGATTCCGCTTGTTCGATTCCTCCGTATTCGATTTCTGCCGATATTCAAGACCGCATTCGCGAGCAGGTCGCGAAAATGGCAAAAGCATTAGGTGTCGTCGGTTTAATGAATACGCAGTTTGCGGTCAAAGGCGAAGATATTTATGTCCTAGAAGTTAACCCGCGTGCCTCTCGTACAGTGCCGTTTGTGTCAAAAGCGATTGGTAAGCCGTTAGCTATGATTGCTGCGCGCTGTATGGTGGGTCAAAAATTGGTTACGCAAGGCTTTACCGAAGAAGTGACGCCTAAGCATTATTCGGTTAAAGAAGCGGTCTTCCCGTTTATCAAGTTTTTAGGAGTTGACCCGATTCTTGGGCCTGAAATGAAATCGACTGGTGAAGTCATGGGGATTGGCGAAAACTTCGCACAAGCTTATGCTAAAGCCCAGTTAGCTGCCGGTACGGTGTTACCGCGCTCTGGTACGGTGTTTTTAAGCGTACGTAAAGCGGATCGTGGTCATGTGATTGATTTGGCACAGCGCTTAGTCGCCAAAGGCTTTAAGATTGTTGCCACACGTGGCACAGCCAATTCATTGATTGATGCGGGTGTGGCTTGTGAAATGGTCAATAAAGTTACCGAAGGGCGTCCGAACATAGTCGATTCGATTGTTAATGAAGAGATTGCGTTAATCGTCAATACCTCGGATGGTTCGACCAGTATTCAGGACTCATCGAGTATTCGTCGCGAAGCGTTGATGCATAAAACATGTTACACCACCACCATTGCAGGTGCGTTCGCAATGGTCGCCGCGATGGATTATCTGGATGATCAGCCGGTGACGCGTTTGCAAGATATCCACTAATATCAGAATCATCGCAAAATAACGTCAAGGTATATTAGAGCATCGGTTGAGTTTCAATCGCTCCTTACCTTGGCGTTTTTTGTTTTATTAAAGCCATAAAGAATAGATTAATAGGGGAGATTATTATGAATAAACATCCTATGACCAAAGAAGGCGCAGATGCGTTGCAGATGGAGTTAAACCGTCTGAAAAAAGAAGAGCGTCCTAGAATTACTCAAGATATTGCCGATGCGCGTGAGCATGGTGATTTGAAAGAAAATGCCGAGTACCATGCAGCGCGTGAGCAGCAAGGTATGGTTGAAGCGCGTATCAAACAGATTGAATCGGTATTGTCGCATTCGCAAATTATTGATGTTACTAAATTGCCACAAACCGGTAAGGTTGTGTTTGGCACCACAGTGACTTTATTGAATTTGGACACGGACGAAGAAGTGACCTATAAAATTGTTGGCGATGAAGAAGCGGACATTAAACATAATAAGGTATCGGTCGGTTCACCGATAGCACGCGCGCTGATTGCCAAAGAAGAGGGTGATGAAGTGTTGGTGCTTGCGCCGGGCGGCAATATTGACTATGAAATCATCAAAGTCCAATACATTTAAGATAACAACGCCAAAGTCATTATATGGCTGGCGCGTGGCATTATTTAGTCTCACCTTGTTGGCGGCTACCGTGCAAGCGACTTTGGGCTATCTGGTTACGCCACTCCTGTTTGCTAAATTAGACAGTAAAACCGCTGGCGATTTAGCGGCTTTTTTGTTTGCGTTTTTTAGTTATGTGGTGATGTTCTTTGCGCTGTTAAGCTTGCTTATTTTATATGGCGCATCATCGGTAGGCCGGTCACTCGCCAGATGGCCAGTTTGGTTGGTTTTGTTGTTCACTGCTTTCGCGCATTTTGTTTTAGGGTCGTGGATGGCTGAGATTAAAGCCCACTATCCGCAAGGTTTAGACAAGCAAGCTGCTGAATGGGTTTTATTTATGCAAATTCATGGTATTTATCAGCTGTTGTATCTTGTTGTTTTTATTGTGCTTATTGGCTGGGCTTGGCGTTTAATGCAAAATGATAAATAATGCTTATAAGCATTTCATTATTTTCTGCTATCAATCGGGTTGCAATTTCGGGTAAAAAGCGGCAGAATTGACCCGTTTAAGCGAAAACGATTAAAACCTCGGAGTTTAATTTAGATGAAAACTATGACTTTAAAAGCTCTATTCATCTCTGCTACGCTAGCTGTTGCGGCTAACGTACAAGCGGCAGACGATGTTTACGGCCAGTGTCTAGCAGATGCACGTAATATTGTTGAAACTACTGTTAAAGACGGTTCTACTGCTGCAAAAGCGCTAGAGCAAAAAACTACGGTAGCACAATGTTTTGCAGAACTAGACAAAATTGAAGCGAAATACGGCGATAAAACTCGTGCGTTAAATCCTTCTTCAGTAATGAGTGCAGAAGACAAGCTAAAGTGGTCTAAACTTTTCAACGCTATTGACGCGAAGAAATTCACAGGCCAAGAATACCGCTTTGCGGCTTACTACCGTTCTATGCCTCATATGTCTTTCTAAAATAAGACAAAAAAACAGTTATTGCGCTAAAAGCCGGACTTTGTTCCGGCTTTTTGATTTTGAAGAAGCGCCCCAGCGTCTCGCCAGCAAGGATTTATTTACTATGTCTAATAACCTATTCGATTTGAGTTTACAGTGTTTGCAGGAAAGTGATTTGGAACGCAAACTGCAACAATTGAATCAGTTGCTCGACTTATGGACGCAAGACGCTTTAGATTTTTCTGCTCGTGGTCCGATTGAGCGTATTCCGGATCCGGGACGTCCGGCTAAACCGGATTTGGTTTCGCCCAAGGCCTTGCCGCGTCGTGGGATTGGCACTAAAGAAGGTCATGCTGCTTTGATGCATTCGATAGCGCATATTGAATTTAACGCAATCAATTTAGCACTGGATGCGGTTTATCGGTTTCAAGAAATGCCGCAGCAGTATTATGGCGATTGGCTTGGCGTTGCGGGTGAGGAGTCATATCACTTTCAGATGATTCGTGAGCACCTTTATCATTTGGGGTATGAATACGGTGACTTCCCTGCGCATGACGGTTTGTGGATGACCACTTACGAAACCGATCATGATCCGCTGGTGCGTATGGCGTTAGTGCCGCGTACTTTAGAAGCGCGCGGTTTGGACGTGACTCCGGCGATGATTCAAAAATTGCGTGCGATAGGTGATAAACGCGGAGTGGAAATCTTAAAAATTCTATTGCGTGATGAAATCGGTCATGTTGAAGTAGGCAGCCGTTGGTTTCGCTATCTGTGTGCACAACGCGATGCCAATCCGTTTACGCAGTTTACGGCTTTGGTTAAAGAGTATTTTCACGGCGATTTACGAGGCCCATTTAATTATGAAGCCCGTCAGCAAGCGGGGTTTTCTGCACAAGAAATTGCATGGTTAAAAACCCTTTGAACAAAACACCATTACCCTTAGGTGACCCAGAGTTAAATACCTGTAGTAAGGTTAGCGGTTGAACTCAATTAAATAAAGCACAACAAGATGATACGAATTGGCATTGATTTAGGTGGCACCAAAATCGCGATAATTGCGTTGGATGCAGATGGGCAGACGCGGTTTGAGCAGCGTGTGGCAACGCCCAAAGGGGATTATTTGGCAACGCTGGACGCGGTCGTCGCTTTGGTTGCGCAGTGTGAGCGCACTTTGGGGCAGCAGGGTTCGGTTGGAGTTGGTATTCCGGGCGCTTTGTCGAATAAAAATGGTTTGGTGAAAAACGCCAATTCAGTCTGTTTAATCGGTCAGGATTTAAAAGGCGATTTGCAACGCCGTCTTCAACGTGAAGTGTTTGTGGCCAATGATGCCAACTGTTTTGCTCTATCCGAGGCGGTCGATGGCAGTGCCAAGGGCGCTAAAGTGGTGTTTGGCGTGATTATCGGCACGGGGTGTGGTGGCGGTGTCGTGATGGACGGGCAAGTGTTAACCGGTGTGAATTGGATTGGCGGCGAATGGGGGCATAATCCGTTGCCGTGGGCGGTGGATGCGATGCCGCTTGACTGTTATTGTGGCCAAAAAGGCTGTATTGAAACTTTTTTGTCCGGTACCGGTTTGCAAAACCATTACCAACAGCGCAGTGGCGTAAGCTTGGAGGCAAAACAGATTATGGCGCTTGCTGAGCAGGGTGTTAAGCAAGCACACACTTTGCGGCAGGATTACATTGTCTGGCTGGCGAAAGGCTTGGCATCGGTGATTAATCTACTTGACCCAGATGTGATTGTACTGGGTGGCGGCATGTCGAATATCCAGTGTTTGTATACTGAGGTGCCGAAAATTTGGGACCAATGGATTTTTAGTAATGAGCCGGCGCTT
Organism: Thiosulfatimonas sediminis; assembly: GCF_011398355.1. GTDB lineage: Bacteria > Pseudomonadota > Gammaproteobacteria > Thiomicrospirales > Thiomicrospiraceae > Thiomicrorhabdus > Thiomicrorhabdus sediminis_A. The sequence continues at coordinate 1,759,977 of NZ_AP021889.1, read as the reverse complement.
ACCAAACTGGTGGCGCCGACCTTTGGCGATGCCAGTGGGGTGCGCGGTGCGGCTTGGTTAGCTCACGCGCAACAGAATAACGCGATTAAATAGGAGTTTTTTGTGAAAGACGTCATCACCTTAGAAGAGTTGCAAAGCTTACAATACGAAGCGGAGGCGTTGTTGGTGTTGTACGGCGGCAGCGAGTGTAATGTTTGTCATGTGATCAAGCCGCAAATTATCGAGCAGATTAGCGCGCGCTACCCAAAAATGCAGATGGTCTATGTGGATTGTCACAAAACCACCGAGATTTGTTCGCAGAATGGTATTTTCAGTCTGCCGGTGGTACAGATTTATTTTACTGGCCAGAAATTTATTGAAGAAGTTCGTAGTTTCAGTATCGGTAAATTGATGAATGACATTCAGCGTCCTTATGGCATGTTATTTAATGAAGTGTGATGGTTATGTCTAACGAAATGCCATTAGCCGAAAATATCGCCAAACTGTGGCTCGCTTCCAAACGAGCCGAGATTCACTCGTTGCAAGTTTTGTTTGAGTTGTCACAGTTGATTGCGCACTTGCGCAAAATGATGCACTACCTTCAACTTGAACGCGGCTCGAGCGTCTTGTTTTTGGTGGAAGAGCAAACGCTACCGGATGATATTAATTACCGAGTCTATCGCAAAGCGTTTTGTGAAGAGCATGCCGCGTTTAATTTGCTACTGCAAAAATGGATTGAAGAGTGCGAAGGTAAGATTCTGGCCGGTGGTGTGTTTATTAGTTTGGCTAAGGCGTTGGAGTCGTTAGATCAGCCATTGTTTCAAGTGCGCCGCGAGATTGACGCGCGTGCGATTTCATCCTTACAGGCGGCCAAAGCGATCAGTGCGGTGATTAAGGATTTACTCAGTGTCATTGTTGAGATGACTGAGTTAACCCAAGAGCCCAAAATCGCGAAGTTGATGGTGGCCTTAATTCAGATTCTCAATGCCAAAGAGCTCGCCGGTCAAGAGCGTGCTTACGGTACTTATATCATCGCTTCAGGTTTGATTAGGGATAAGGAATTAGCTGAGCAGCGCCAAGGTTTGATTGATATGCAGCACTACTATTTCAGTAGTTTTGAGGACTTTGCGCCGCCAGAGACCGCTGCGGCTTATCAAGCCGTAAAGCAAGAACAGGGTTTAACTGTTTTACGCAACGCTTTTGAAAACGAAGCGTTATTGGGCGTTGAGCAAGCGCAACAGTGGTTTGCTGCTTGCACTTTGCGGATTGAGGCGATTCAAAAGATTGAGGAGTGCTTAATTCAATTGTTGCAGTTGTACAGTGCAAAAGCGTTGCATCAAGCGGACCAGTTGTTGAATCAAGACCAGCGTTGGATTGCCGACAATATTCAAGAGCGCGCTATCGTGATTGGTGCGGCCAGCAGTGCGACCTCGATGTTGATGGATAAGTTGAACCAGCAGGGAAAAGATCTTAAACAGACTCAGCAAGCCTTGACCGCCAGTAAACAGACTCTCTTAGAACAGCGGGTGATTCAACAAGCCAAAGCCAAAATTATGAAGCAGTTAGGGCTAAGTGAAGAAGCGGCGCACCGTAAAATGCAGCAAGCTGCCATGCAGCAGGGGATGCGCTTAATTGATTTAGCCAAACAGTTGATTGAGAAATAGGTCAAACTGGATTTTGTGGTGCATTGGTACTTAACTATTGGTGCAGTGACCGGCTGTTGGCAGTCTATTAAATGATTTAAAATAACTTAACTTATTGATATTTAAGTTTTTATATTTTTTTGGCCTGTATCTAGTTAATAAGTAGTAAATTTATTGAGCAAAGACGCTCACTCTTTTTTCGCGAAGCGGGAAGGGAGTGGGCGTTTTTTTTTGCCAAATTTACTACCGCTACCAGCTAAGAGGTTTTTACGATGCAATTAAATCGCCGAACATTAATCAAAAAGACACTTCTATCCATGGCCATGGCAACCGCAATAGGCTCGACCAGTGCGTACGCTGTCGGTTATCCGGAAAAAGAAGAACTTAAATTTGGATTTATCAAACTCACCGACATGGCGCCATTAGCGATTGCCTATGAAAAGGGCTTTTTTGAAGACGAAGGTTTGTATGTCAAATTGGAAGCACAAGCCAATTGGAAGGTGTTGTTAGACCGCGTGATTGACGGTCAGTTGGATGGCGCGCACATGTTAGCTGGACAGCCGATTGCAGCCACCTTGGGGTATGGCACCAAATCCAATGTCATTACGCCAATTTCGATGGATTTAAACGGCAATGCAATTACCGTTTCGAATAAGGCGTGGGCCGCGATGAAACCGAATGTGCCTATGCAAGATGGCAAGCCGATCCATCCGATTTCTGCAAGCGCTTTGGCGCCAGTGGTTAAATCCTATAAAGATGCGGGCAAGCCGTTCAAGATGGGCATGGTGTTTCCGGTTTCCACGCATAACTATGAGTTGCGTTATTGGCTCGCTGCCGGTGGTTTAAATCCTGGGTTCTATGATCCGTCGAATGGCGATACCTCCGGCACGATTAAAGCGGATGTTTTACTTTCGGTAACTCCACCACCACAAATGCCGGCCACTATGGAAGCCGGCACAATTGAAGGCTACTGTGTGGGTGAGCCTTGGAATCAGCAAGCGGTTTTTAAAGGCATTGGTGTGCCGGTTATTTCCGATAATTCAATTCAAAAGAATAACCCAGAGAAGGTGTTCGGTTTGCGCGAAGACTTTTACGAGAAATACCCAAATACCACGGTGCGAGTGGTCAAAGCGATGATTCGCGCAGCCCATTGGCTAGATGAACAGAACAACAAAAATCGTCGTGAAGCGGTGCAGATTCTGGCGAAACCAAATTATGTCGGTGCGGATCCAGAGGTGATCGCGAATTCGATGACGGGGACGTTTGAGTATGAAAAAGGAGATAAGCGTTCTGAACCTGACTTCAACGTGTTCTTCCGTTACAACGCCACTTATCCGTACTATTCGGATGCGATCTGGTACATGACGCAAATGCGACGTTGGGGGCAAATTGCCGAGCAGCAGTCGGATGATTGGTACAAGGATATGGCAAAAAAAGTCTATCGTCCGGATATTTATAAACTGGCTGTTGCAGAGTTAGTCAAAGAGGGCAAATTCAAACAGAGCGAGTTTACTGAAGTGCTACAAAGTGATGGTTATCGTGGTGTGCAAACGGATTTTATGGATGGCATCGCTTATGACGGTACCCAGCCAAATGCCTATATCAACAGTATGAAGATCGGTTTGAAAGCGGCTGATAAGCCATAGAGCGAGCGCAACCAGAGGGGACGCGCCAAGACGGGCGCGTCTAGGGCAATTGATGAATTATTGGGGTAAACCATGAATCCATTAAAGTGGGCTTTGATTGAGCCTTTTCATAAATTGATTATCGGTGAAGACCGTAGGGGGCAAGTTAGCCTAATCGTAAAAGGGTTAGGTTTGCCATTGGTCGGTTTGGTGTTGTTTTTAATCTTATGGCAAGGCGCGTCTAGCCATATCAATACCTCGCTTGGGCAATTTCCTGGGCCGGCACAAACATTTGAACAGTTTGTTTCCTTAACGGATGAAGCGCAAGCGGCAGCCCTAAAAGAGGCTGAATTTTATCAACGTCAGGATGAGCGCAATGCTGAACGCATGGCGCAAGATCCGAATTATGAACCGAAAATTCGTGATTATGTTGGTCCGCCAACCTTTTTTGAGCAGATAGAGCGCAGTTTGATTACGGTGATGAGTGGGTTTGTTTTGGCATCGATTATAGCGATTCCGATTGGCATCGTGATTGGGCTTAGTAGCAATGTATACGCGGCAGTCAATCCACTGATTCAGCTTTTTAAACCGGTCTCACCTTTGGCTTGGTTGCCGTTGGTAACAATGGTGGTTTCGGCGGTCTATGTTACTGATGACCCGATGTTTGATAAAGCGTTTTTAAACTCGATGTTTACGGTTCTGTTGTGCTGTTTGTGGCCGACAATTATCAACACCGCGGCTGGTGTCGCCACGGTGACGCAAGATTTGAAAAACGTCAGTCAAGTATTGAACTTAAGTTGGTGGACGCACGTTCGCAAAATCGTTCTACCATGCTCGATTCCGATGATGTTCACTGGTCTGCGTATCTCTTTGGGAATTGCATGGATGGTGTTGATTGCCGCAGAGATGTTGGCGCAAAACCCAGGGTTGGGTAAGTTTGTTTGGGATGAATTCCAGAACGGCAGCTCAGATTCACTAGGGCGCATTATGGTCGCTGTATTGGTTATCGGTGTAGTGGGCTTTGTTCTTGATCGCTTGATGTTAATGGTCCAAGGCGCGGTCTCTTGGGATAAATCTGTCGCTTTACGTTAAGGAGAAATCGATGTCAGAAACTCATTTAGAACTTACTGGTGTCGGCATTGAATTTCCGACACCCAAAGGCGCGTTTCGTGCATTAAAAGACGTTAATCTAAAAATTGAAGAGGGCGAATTTATCTCGTTAATCGGACACTCCGGTTGTGGTAAATCGACCGTTCTGAATATTGTCGCCGGTTTGTATGGCGCAACCGAAGGGGGTGTTTTACTGGCTGGACGAGAGGTCGATTCTCCAGGGCCAGAGCGTGCGGTTGTCTTCCAAAACCATTCGCTCTTGCCGTGGTTAAGTGCTTACGAGAATGTTGAGTTGGCAGTGGACCAAGTTTTTAAGAAAAGCAAAACCCCGGCTGAAAAAAAGGCGTGGATTGAACACAATTTAAAATTGGTCCATATGGATCATGCCATGCATAAACGTCCAGACGAGATTTCCGGTGGTATGAAACAGCGGGTAGGGATTGCTCGTGCCTTGGCGATGCAGCCAAAAATCATGCTGATGGATGAACCTTTTGGGGCGCTGGATGCCTTGACTCGTGCGCATTTGCAGGATTCGCTGATGGAAATTCAGAAAACTTTAAATAACACCGTCATTATGATCACCCATGATGTGGACGAGGCTGTTCTGCTGTCGGATCGCATTGTGATGATGACCAATGGTCCGGCGGCCACGATTGGTGAAATTCTAAAGATTGATTTACCGCATCCGCGTAATCGCTTGGCGTTGGCTGACGATCCGACTTATAACCATTACCGTTCTGAAGTGCTGCGTTTCCTGTATGAAAAGCAGCGCAAAGTAGAGCATTGAGAGGCGATGATGACAGCCGTTGTTAGAGCGCCTAAATTGCTGGTTATCGGTGCAGGTATGGCGGCCACCCGTTTGCTCGATGAGCTTTTGGCGCTGGGCGACACCTACCACATTACCGTGCTAAATCGCGAAGCGCAGGGCGGCTACAACCGTATTATGCTCTCGCCCGTGTTGGCGGGTGAAAAGAGCCTAGAGCAGATTATAACGCACAGTCCAGCGTGGTTTGCGGAACAAGGTATTCAACTGCATACCGATAAAACGGTGGTGGCGATAGACCGTCAAAAGCAGTGCGTTGTGGTCTCTGATGGCACCGTATTTGAGTATGACAAATTGGTGATTGCCACTGGGGCCAAGCCACTAGTTTTATCTATTGAGAATACGAATTTGGCTGGCGTGGTCAGTTTTCGTGACATTGCCGATGTTCAGAAAATTCAAAAAGCCGCCGAAGGTGGAAAAAATGCCGTGATTATTGGCGGTGGTTTATTGGGTTTAGAGGCCGCTTACGGTCTGCAAAAATACGCGATGCAAGTGGCGGTAGTGCATCGCAGTGACATTTTAATGAACGCGCAACTTGATCAGCCTGCAGCAACCTTGTTACAAGCCCAACTGTCAGCGGATGGCACTGAGCGCAGTGGGATGCAGTTTTATATGGGCAACGAAGTGGTTGAGATTATTGCGAACCAAGCCGGTACGCATATTAGCGCAGTTCGGTTGAAAGATGGTCGTCATATAGCGTGTGATTTATTGGTGATGGCGATTGGGATTCGTCCACATACCGAGCTCGCCGTACAGGCCGATTTAACGGTTAATCGCGGCATTGTGGTGGATGATCAGTTGCTGACGAATGACGCGCATATTTATGCTTTGGGCGAATGTGTTGAACATCGTGGGCAAACGTATGGATTGGTGGCACCTTTATACGAACAGGCCAAGGTACTCGCGCAAGTGTTGAATGGCCATGATGACGTTGCTTATCAAGGTTCGTTAACCGCAACAAAATTGAAAGTGACGGGAGTGGAGCTGTTTTCTGCCGGCGATTTTAATGGGTCTGAGGCATCTCAAACACTCGTTTTTCAAGATTTGCACGCGGGTGTATACCGTAAATTGGTGTTGGAAGAGAGCAAAATCGTTGGCGCATTACTGTATGGCGATACCTATGACGCTAATTGGTTTTTTGAATTATTACAGCAAGCCACAGACGTCTCCGCAATTAGAGAGACGCTGTTGTTTGGACAAGGATTTAATTCAGTCGCTTAAAAGCGACTGGTAAGGAGTGAAAGATGCAACAACAAAAAATAATCGTCATTGGTAACGGCATGGTTGGCCACAGTTTTGTGGAAAAATTAGTGAAAAGCGCCGCGCGCCAAAATTATGAAATCATTGTGTTTGGCGAGGAACCTCGCAAAGCCTATGATCGCGTCTATCTGTCGGCCTATTTTTCAGGTAAAACAGCCGATGATTTAAGTTTGGTTAAGCCTGGTTTTTATGAAGAAAACGGCGTGGAAATTCGACTCAATTCAAAAGTTGTCAGTATTGATCGTCAGGCAAAAACAGTGACCACGGATGACGGTTTTGTTCAGGCTTATGATCGTTTAGTGATGGCGACCGGTTCTTATCCCTTTGTTCCGCCGATTCCGGGAAATGACCGTGCCGGTTGTTTAGTGTACCGCACGATTGAAGATTTGGATGCGATTCAAGCGGCCGCTCAGAGTGGCAAAATCGGCACCGTGGTTGGTGGCGGATTACTTGGTTTAGAAGCGGCTAAAGCGTTGCGCGATCTTGGTTTGGAAACGCACGTGGTTGAATTTGCACCGCGTTTGATGCCGGTACAGTTAGATGAAGGTGGGGCGGCACTGCTTAAACGTAAAATTCAAAAGTTGGGGGTAAAGGTACATACCTCAAAAGTGACGCAATTGATTAGCGCCGGTGAGGGCAGTGTTAACAAAATGGAATTTGCGGATGGGCAAACCTTAGAGACCGATATTGTGCTGTTTTCCGCGGGGATTCGTCCGCGAGATGAGTTAGCGAAACAAGCCGATTTAGAGATGGGGCCTCGTGGTGGGATTGTGATTAATGCCCATTGCCAAACCTCTGACCCAAGTATTTTTGCGGTGGGCGAGTGTGCGTTGCACGACGGCATGATTTACGGATTGGTTGCGCCTGGTTATGCGATGGCGCAAGTGGTGGTTGATCAATTGAATCTAACGGAAAACCGTTTTGATGGTGCTGATATGAGTACCAAGTTGAAACTGATGGGGGTTGATGTGGCTTCCATTGGCGATCCTCATGGCAGTGACGAAGAAGCCTTAAGCTATGTGTATGAAAACGGGCCAGAAGAAATTTACAAAAAAATTGTTGTCAGTAAAGACGGCAAAAAATTGCTCGGTGCTGTGTTGGTCGGCGACTGTGATGACTACGGTAATCTATTGCAACTCAAATTGAATGATATGGAATTGCCAGAGCATCCGGATAGGCTAATACTGCCAAATCGCGATGGTTCAGCAGGTGCTTTGTTTGGTCCTGATGCCTTGCCGGAAACGGCACAACTTTGCTCTTGTTATGATGTGACCAAAGGCGATGTGGTGAACGCGGTAAATGCTGGTGCCATGTGTTTAGCGGATATTAAGTCTTGCACACAAGCCTGTACCGGCTGCGGTGGCTGTACGCAGTTGGTTACCAATGTGTTGAATAATGAACTGGAAAAACGTGGCGTTGAGGTCAGTAAAGACATCTGCGAACACTTCCCGTACTCGCGTCAAGAGTTATACCATCTATGTCAAGTTGAAGAGATTAAAACCTTTGATACGTTGTTGCACACGCACGGCAAAGGGCATGGTTGTCCGGTTTGTAAACAAGCTGTGGGAAGCATTTTCGGCTCTTTGTGGAACAGCTATGCCTTAGAACAAGATAAAATTCCTTTGCAAGACACGAATGACAACTATCTAGGCAATATGCAGAAAGACGGCACCTATTCGGTGATTCCTCGTGTTCCGGGTGGGGAAATTACGCCCGATAAATTGATTGTGTTAGGGGAAGTGGCTAAAAAATTCAGTCTTTACACGAAAGTGAACGGGGGCCAGCGTATCGTTTTATTTGGCGCACAAATGAACGATTTGCCGGCCATATGGACAGATCTTATTGCGGCTGGCTTTGAGTCAGGGCAAGCTTATGCGAAATCGTTGCGTACCGTTAAATCTTGTGTTGGTTCCACTTGGTGTCGCTATGGTTTAGATGATTCAGTCACCATGGCGATAGAGATTGAAAACCGCTACAAAGGGTTGCGTTCACCGCATAAATTAAAAATGGGCGTTTCGGGATGTACTCGTGAATGTGCTGAAGCGCAAGCCAAAGACATTGGTTTAATTTCCACCGAAGAAGGTTGGAACCTATTTGTTTGTGGTAATGGCGGGATGAAACCGCGTCATGCGGATCTGTTTGCCACGAAACTGTCCAAGGAAGAGGTGTTTAAATACGTCGATCGTCTGTTGATGTTCTATATTAAAACGGCCGACCGTTTGCAGCGTACCGCCACTTGGATGGATAATTTGGAAGGCGGTTTAGAATATTTGCAACAAGTTGTATTGCAAGATTCTTTGGGAATCGGTGAACAACTTGAGGCACAAATGGCTCAGTTAATTGAGGGTTATGAATGCGATTGGAAACGTGCGATTGAAAATCCGGAATTTACCAAACGCTTTAAATCGTTTGTGAATACGGATATGCCAGCGGCACAAGTTTTTACCATTGAACGGGGCCAAGTCAGACCGGCCACATCGAAAGAAAAGCTTGATGGTATCGCCGTTGAAGTGAAGGCCAAGAGCAGCTATTCACAAGTTGTTGCGCTTTAATCAAAAAGATTCTCAAAATGTAAAGCCAAAAAGCCGCGTGGATCTATTCATCCTCGCGGCTTTTTAGGTCAATCAACTTTGTATTGGTTTAGTCATCTTAATGATCCGTTTGACGCAGGTCGCTCAGGCGTTTGAGTAAGAACTCAAGTTCGGCGTGTTTTTCCTGTTTTTCATCAACCATTTCTTCGATAAAATCGACCACTTCGATTTGCAGTTTCAGTTTATCCAGTTTGTTGATGTTACTGATGCCGCCCGGATTGAGTACGTTTACTTCCAAAATTTTGTCGCCAATCATATCCACGCCAACAAAATAGAGGCCATCTGCAGCAAGGCGCGGGCCTATTTTGCGACACACTTTCATTTGAGAGTCGGTCATGGTGTATTTGTGCGCAGTACCTCCGACTTGGATATTCGCCCGAATATCCCCTTCTGGTGGGCGGCGATTGTAGGCGCCGATGTATTTACCGTTAAGCATTAATACGCGGACATCGCCGTTTTCAGCGCCTTCAATGTATTCTTGTACAATCACATAGTTGCCGTCTTCTTTGCCGGAAATGTAAAAGTCTAAAATCGAGCTGATATTCGATTTGGCATTTTTTTCCAGTACGATAACCCCATGGCCGCCTGAACCGACTAAGGGTTTAAGAATCACTTTGTCGCCGGGCATGGCTTCAATGGTTTGGCGAATATAGGCTTTGTCTTTAGAAACATGAGTAATCGGCAAGTAATCGTTGTTTGGATCGCTGAAAGTCGTGGTGAACAGTTTGTTGTTCGCTTTACGAATCCCATCTACATCGTTGATGATGACGCATTGGTTTTTAATCGAATCTAGGAAGTTAAAAATGACCGCGTCAATCGGCGGATCTTTACGAATCATTAAACTATCCAGACTGTGCAACGGCATTTGCACGGTTTTAAATTCCGCTTTTTTATGGAATTGCACAATGTTGTCCGGCACTTTATCCATTGGCTGCAAGCGCAACATTTTGGCAAAAGCAACGTTGTTTTTAACGGTTAGATGTTCCGTGTAAATTAACGACACCTTATGGCCGCGTTTGAGGCATTCTCTAATCACGAGGATTGTAGAGTTTTTGCTCGGGGTTAATTCTTCCCAGTGACTAATCATAAAGCCAATATGCATGGTGCTACCTCAAATCGAATGGCTAAAGTTGCGTTCGGCTGCCTTAATTTTATAAGGCGAGCAGAGCGATGTATTGCGAAAAAAATCGGAAAATTACCGCTCGAAAAGCGCGGTGTTTACGGTTTGTCTGAAAATTGCATTATCAGCATTTTTAAGCGCAGGTAAAGCAAAAAAGAGCGACGTATTACAAAACAAATTGTGCAAAATTACCCCCAGATACGTTTTGGGTAAAACTCAGAATCGGGAGGGGCGTTATTCGCCGAGTAAATCGAGTTGCGGACTGATTGCGTATTGTGCGCTCTCTTTTTGGTCTTGGTTGATTCGGCTGGCTGTTGGCCCTTTTTGATTGCGGTATTTGGCATCCAAACGTTTATTGTAAGGTTGTTCGGAAGGGCTGGATAAGGTTTCGAAATTAATCGCGCAGATGTCCATGCCCGGACGAAGTGCTAAGGGCAGTTTTCCGCTATTAAAAATTTCTAAAACGATTTGCCCTTCCCAGCCTGGGTCAATGCGATGCGCAGTGACATGAACCATTAAACCAAGACGCGCTAAGCTGGAACGGCCATCGAGCCAGCCTACTAAGTTATCTGGAATTGAGACGGACTCATAAGTGGCTGCCAGAGCCAATTCACCAGGGTGTAGGAAGAATGCAGCACCTTCGGCAATTTCAATTTCATCGCCCATCACGGTGTCCATGATTTTTTGAACATCATCGCGTGGGCCGCTTAAATCAATATATGGGGCGGTGTGGTCGTTGAAAACGCGGAATTTGTTGTCTAAGCGTAAATCAACGCTAATCCCTTTGATTTTACTGTCGTCCGGTGTCGGTGAAATGGCAATTTTGCCGGCATTGAGGTGTTTCTTGATATCACGGTCACTGAGTTTCATAAGGATTTCTTTTTAATTGAATTTGGGCAATTTTTGTAAGGTGAGTAGCAGAGTTTGTTTTTCTTCTCGGTCGTAAATGCGTACTTTGCCAGGAAAATACTCCACTTGTGGTAATAACCATAAGTCTATCTCATAGCGCTGGTTTCCAAAACGGAATTTTTCTGCGGCGCTACGTCCATAGCCAAGTTGCACCATGGCTGCTTGGTATTGTTCGCTGAAATGCAGAGGATATTGTTTTTTGCCGACGTGTAATTGCAATTTGGCTTGGTTCAAATCTCGATGTTGTTTGGCATACCATTGAATCGCGTAGACAATTGAGGTGCTATCAAATAATCCAGGTGACCACGTGAATTTGAGATTTTTTTCTAAATAAAGAAGCTCTTGGTTAGCCACTTGGTAGGTGGTGAATTTATCTTTTTTTTGACTGCCTGACGGACGAATAACCTGTTTTTGGTAACCATGCCAGCTAAATTCAGTCTGGCTTTGATGAAGCTGAATTGTTTCTTTAGCGGAATCCTTAACAAACCAGCGCGCCATACCTTGCGGCGAAGACTGCGTTGTGAGTTGGCAGTTTGCTGGGCTATCCGTTTGCTTTATGTTGCAGTGCAGCTGGTGTTGGCTTATGCCAACATCCATGCCGTAAAGATGGAGGCCAAAGTCGGCACTAAACTCCTTTAACGCTGGGTTTTTTGAGTTTGAATCAGTGGCTGCGGAATGCGCGCTGACGGTAAGCAAGCATAGGCCAACAAAACCAAATTTGCGGACGTGATGTTTGAGAACGTGTACTAAACCTATGTTTGGCAAACTGGCGCTTTCCTAAGGAGTTAACGGTAACCGTAAAATTAAGCGTCGATGGTTAGCGGATGCTCCAATCGGCGCTGTTGATAAATAACGTGGTTGTCTGCTAAAGAAACCTCGCCGCGACACAGCCAACGAATCACTAATGGATAGGCGATGTGTTCTTGGTGGTATACCTTTTGTTGCAGACTCTGTTCCGTCTCATCCGGTTCAATGGCAACTTTGGCTTGTAAAATAACCGGCCCACCATCTAATTCGGGGGTGACAAAGTGGATGCTCAAGCCATGCTCACTTTCACCAGCTTCTAAAGCCCGTCTATGAGTATGTAAACCGGTGTACTTAGGCAAAAGGGATGGATGAATATTCACCATTTTACCAAGAAAATTTCGAGTGAATGCTTGCGTTAAAATGCGCATAAATCCAGCAAGAACCACAAAGTCGATCGTTGCTTGTTCAAGCACGTTTTGCACAGTGGCATCAAAGGCTTCGCGTGAATCATAAGCAGTATGATCAATACAAAGCGAAGGAATACCGGCTTGTTGAGCGCGTTTTAAGCCAAATGCGTCAGGGCGGTTGGAAACAACTAAGGCGATTTCGTAGAGTTCAGGAACCTGCGTCTGATCGTCAATCAGCGCTTGTAAGTTAGAACCATTGCCGGAAATAAGTACGGCAATTTTTTTTGGGGAGTTTGCACGTGTCGTGTTTGTCATTGGAATGTATGGCGGAGTATTGATGCGGATTAGCGTAAACGGCAATGCCTCTCGACATTCCCGTTTAAGGCTTACCGACTTAGTGAGAAGTCAGTTCAACGCTTGGTTCTTCGGCAGCAGAGTCTTCAATGACACCGATGACAGAAACGTTTTCACCAGAAGCTTGAAGAGCGGCGATGGCTTTTTCTTGGTCTGCCGCGTCAACGACGACGACCATCCCAATCCCGCAGTTTAATGTACGGTGCATTTCTTCAAACTCAACATTGCCTTTTTCGGCAATCCAATCAAATACCGCTGGGCGATTCCATGCATTGGTGTTAATTTTTGCTTTGGTATTGTTTGGCATAACACGCGGTAGGTTTTCTAATAGTCCGCCACCAGTGATGTGCGATAGTGCGTGAATGTTAATCTCTTGCATCAGGTTTAGAATCGATTTTACATAAATACGCGTCGGTGCCATAAGCGCGTCAATAAGCGGCTGGCCGTCCACTTCTTGACTTAGATCCGCTTCATTCACCTCGATGATTTTACGAATGAGCGAATAACCGTTTGAGTGTGGGCCGCTGGAAGCCAATCCAAGCATGATATCGCCAGCTTTAACTTTGCTGCCGTCAATCAAATCGGCTTTTTCGACAATCCCAACACAGAAGCCGGCAAGGTCATAATCCCCTTTTGGATACATGCCCGGCATTTCCGCGGTTTCGCCGCCGATCAGTGCACAACCAGATTGTAAACAGCCGTCACCAATACCTTTAACAACGGCAGTCGCTACGTCTAATTCTAGTTTGCCGGTTGCGTAGTAGTCTAAGAAAAACAGGGGTTCTGCGCCTTGCACAATCAAGTCGTTGACACACATGGCGACTAAGTCGATACCGACTTGGTCATGTTTGCCACTGTCGATGGCCAAGCGCAATTTGGTGCCTACGCCGTCGGTTCCAGAAACTAAGATAGGATTTTTATACTTGCTCATATCCAATTCAAAAAGCGCACCGAATCCGCCAAGAGAAGAGGGAACCTCTGGACGTGCTGTCGCTTTAGCTATCGGTTTAATTGCCTGAACTAGCGCGTTGCCAGCATCAATGTCTACACCTGCGTCTTTATAACTGATTGATTGGGTTTTTTGCGTCATAATCTTCTATCTAACTTTTAAATCTGCATTGATTCAATTAAGCCGGAGCTTAAATGGATATGAATGAATGGGTTTAATGACCAAAGCGGTTTTAAACGGGCAAATGACCCAGTAAAAAACGCTAAAGCCGACCAAAAAAATATTATGATATTGTAACGAAATTTTTAGGCCGCTATATGAGAACTTTTCAGCAATTATTACTCGCCTCTGTATTTATCCTGCCATCGGTAATAAATGTACAGTCTGCTTATGCCGAAGGCGCGCCGCTCAAACCAGCCGTTGTCGCACCTAATCCGCCCATGCTCTCAGCGGAGCCAATTACCTCATTACCCATAGTTATCTCTGAAACCGATCTTCCGCCGCCAGTCCAGATGACGCAAATTACCTCGAAAAATTTATATCAAGTTGAATTAGCGCACGACTCGCAGCGTGGTAATGCTGTTTTGAGTGACCCTGAGTTAAACGCTTTAAGCGCACAAGCGATTCGCCAGCTGTTGTTGCGTTTGACGGGGAAGAAGGCGCTTTTGGCATCACCGCGTGCCGCAATTTTACTTGCCAATCCTCGAAATCTATTGAAAACCTATGATTATGTCCCGATTGTGCAAGAAGGTGTACAGGTTGGGCGTAAGTTACGCTTAACCTTTGACGAAATCGCGGTTAAAAGCGCCTTAGCGCAAGCACAGATTAAAATATGGCCGCTTAATTTACGTCCAAAGTTGTTATTGATGGGCACCTTGGTGGAAAACAATTCGGTCACCAAGCTTAATAAAGAGGCACTGCAATATCGGGTTGATGTTAATCTGCTTGAGCAATTTGCCCAATTGGCGCTTCCGGCAATGGTTCCGGTTGATGCAACGACGTGGGTTTATCCGATGAATCCGGCGAATAACATCGGCCCTTTGCAAGATGTCATGGTGCAAACTAGTCAAGATAAGTTGCTCAGTTATAAGCTCAACCATCGCGTTGATGACTTCGAGTTGAGCTGGTATCTGTTTGCGCAAAATGGAACGGTTTTAGCAAAGGGTAAAGCCAATTCAACCGAGCGAAACGTACTTTTTAACGACATGGTTAATTTGGTCTTGGCCCGTTTGGTTGAGTTGAATCGCGATTTATTAGAGGTAAATGACCAAGTAGTCATTAACTTGACCAATATTCGTGATTTGCAAGCCATTGGCCAGGCGACTCAACAGCTAGAGCAAACCATTCCAACCTTAACCGACTTGCGATTAGTGACGGTTGAGCAGCAGTTGGCGCAGTTGCAAATTGCTTTTCGTGGTGATTACGCCAATTTGATGGCGTGGTTAGCGAGTTTGCCGCAATTTGAAATTTTACGCTCGTCAGAAATGTTGCGCCAAGTTGATGCTAAATTTACTTACATCGAACCGCCGAGTCGCGGTGAGTAAAATGGCGCGCTGAAACCGTCTAAATTATAAAATAATCATAAAATTAGTTGTCAGAGTTAAGGGAGAAAAAGCACTGTGTTTGTACAAATGCCGTTAAAAATGGGGCTTAGAGATGACGCTAGCTTTGAAACCTTTGTTGCTGAGCAAGAATCCGTTGCTGTGGCACTCAATGCATTACAAACGACCTTAAGCGGTGTTCGTGGTGGCGCTTTTTATCTGTGCGGCGAAGCCGGAGTAGGCAAAACCCATGTTTTACAGGCTGCGTGTCGCTTTGTTACGGAGCGTAATCAAGCCAGCGTGTATTTGCCAATGGGCGATGAATCTCTACCATTGATACCGGATGTATTGCATGGCTTGGAGCAGACAACTTTAGTGTGTTTGGATGATGTAGATGTCATTATCGGTAAAAAACATTGGGAAGCCGCGCTGGCCAATTTGATTGTAAAGTCTAATGTACAAGGAAATACGTTGATTTTTGCAGGCAGCACGCATATTTCTCATTGGAATATTGTGTTACCGGATTTGGCTAAGGCTTTAGTGAGTGTGTTACCCGTCGAGCTTCTTCCTTTAGCCGATACTGGAGAATTGATTGTTGCTCTGCAGCGCCATAGTCGCAAACGCGGTTTTGAATTGCCGCATAATGTTGGGGAGTATTTGGTCAAGCACTGCTCACAAAAATTACCGGACTTGATGGAATTACTGAATGTGCTTGAAGAAGCCACTTTGGTTGAAAAACGCCGCTTGACCCTTTCGTTAGTCAAATCTGTACTGCCACACACCGTAGATTAATTACTTTAAGCGTCGCGCTTCGCAATGATGAACAGATAATGGCGGTCAAGCCTTGTTGCTTGGTTGGCTACTGGATATTTCTTACAATAGCGTACATTAAATTTATTCAAAAAACGGAAACGATTATGAAATCACTCTTTTCTGCAAGCCGCAGACATTTTTTGCTAGCGGCCACGCTTTTTGCATCGGCAGGTTTATTTATGACGCCAAGCCAAGCACAAGAGACACCGGAGATCACTTTTATTGATTTAGATGGTAAGTCAAGCAAGTTGTCTGATTATCGCGGCAAATGGGTGGTCGTTAATCTGTGGGCGACTTGGTGTCCTCCGTGCCTAAAAGAAATTCCGGATTTGGTGATGTTTCACGAAGATCATGCCAAGAAAGATGCGATTGTGATTGGGGTTAATTACGAAGATATTGATCCACAAAAAGTGAAGAATTTTGCTGAGTCACAATTGGTTAACTATCCGATTGTTCGCTTTGAAGGCAAGGTGGATGGACGCACTACGCCATTTGGTAAACTGCAAGGTTTACCGACAACCTATATGATTACTCCGGAAGGTAAAATTGTCGCGGCACGAACGGGGATGGTCGATGGCAAAATGTTGGAAGATTTTATCAACAACTATCAATAGCTAACCCTGCGGTTTGAAGCGCGCGCGAGATTATTCATTGTGTTGTCTCGCGTGGATTCGCTGAAAATGCCCAACTCTATTACCGTGCTTTAGCAACTATTGGTTGAGTAATGCGGGGCTTTGCAAACGGGTTTTTAGAGTCGACAAGAGCACAACTTGGGAATTACCCAAATTATTTAAATCTGCAAGGTAGCCAGTCTTTGGTGCCTTCGATTTGTCGGTTTTACCAAACTCAGTAGAGGTCTTTTGATTTTTTTTAGGCCCGCATCAAAATTTCTTACGTAAAATTTCACTTAAAGAGTCTTTAGCCGATTTACTTAAGTTGATATATTTCCCATCAGAAAGTGTGAATCGCTTGTTTGGTTTGTTTGGTCTGGTTTTCTTTAGTTAATGAACGTATGGGAGTCTCGCATGGTATTCACGATTCAGGACGCAATCGGTGTCGCATTTCGGTCAATACGCACAGGATTATTGGCGAGTCTGTTGGGTCTAGCGGCTCTAAATTCGTCAAACAGCTTTGCCGCAGATCCGTTTTTTGATGAATCTTTTGGTAATTACCATGAGGATTTACAGACCGCTAAAGACAATGGCAAAAAAGGCATTTTTATTTTTTTTCATATGGAAGAATGTCCGTTTTGTCATCGTATGCGTACTACGATTCTGCAAGATAAAACAGTCATAGACCGCTTTCGCAGCCATTTTTTGACCTATATGCATGATATTGAAGGCAGTAATGAAGTTATCGGTTTTGATGGTCAGGCGATGACCTCGAAAGACATGGCTGAAAAAGTATTCCGCGTGCGCGCGACCCCAGTCATGATTATTTTTGACTTGGATGGCAATCCAATTGTGCGCTATACCGGCCCAACACGAACCCAAGAAGAGTTTCTATGGATAGCCGATTACGTGCTTGACGGTGCTTACAAAAATCAATCGTTTACCGCTTATAAACGTACGCGTAAACGCGCTGAAAATCCTTAAATTCGAAAGGAATTTGATCTTGAACCTTTCTGTCTTCTTTGCTCCGCTTAACGGCAGCCCTCGGTTGGTTGGGTATGCGTTTCACTTGGCGTTGGCGAGTACGCTGTATTGCACTGCTGCCGCGGCAGATAATGCAACTGCAACAAATGCCCTTGTCGCACAGTCGAGCGGCGGCCCAGAGGTTTGGGCGTCAGCTAGCCAAAAGCCCGCGCAAGCTTTACCGAATCCGTTAACGTTGGGGTATCTGCTTAATGACTTTCCGCTGCATTCAGCACTCGCCAGCATCAATCAAGCCCAATCGGGTGTGATTCAAGCCGAAGCGGGTGTACTCGCGAAACAGAATCTGGCGATGTTGGATATTGAAGGGCGCTTGTCTCGTCGCGAATTTAATAACGAGGCGCAAAACAATCATCTTTTAGCATTGCATTTCGGTAAGGTTTTGTATGACGGGGATGCAACGCGTTTACAGCAGAAAGCTTTAATGGGAATGGCGGATGCAGAGCAGATGCGTTTTGTTGCAGAACTTGAACGACATAAAATACAAGTTATGCAGGCTTTTTTTAACGCCATCTTGGCTGACTTTCAGTTTCGTATAGATAATGAAGCCATGGCGATTGAATACATCGCGTTTGATAAAATGAAAGACCGTCACAGTTTAGGTCGGGTATCGGATGTGGATTTGCTGGAGGCGGAATCGAATTATCAGCAAGCTTTATTGGCTCGTTCACGAGCCGAGCAGAATTTATTAAAAATGCGTCTTTTATTGGCCAATACTCTCGGATATGCTGACGCCCGGCCGGATAAATTACAGTTCCCGAACTTGGCGGTTTATGCGCAGCGTGATGCCAAAACATTAAACTTGGAAGCGTTACAGCAGTCGGTTGCCGACCATCCGCAATTACGCGCTTTAAAGCAGCAGTGGGTGGCTCAACAGCAAAAAGTCGCCACGGCCCGCAGCAGTAATCGGCCAACCATTCGTGCTGACGCTTGGGCTGGGCAGTTATCGAGTTATCCAGAACTTCGTGAGGGGAATTGGCGCGCGGATTTGAGTTTGCATTTGCCGTTGTATGATTCAGGTCTTCAACAAGCGCAAATTGAAAAAGAGCAGGCGACTTTGAATTTGTACCAAGCGCAATATGATGATTTGGCACGGCAACTGCGCGAGCAGATTACGGATCTGTACTTTCAAATTCAACTCCTCAAAACCGAACAGAAAAAACACGCTTTGTTTGGCGATTACGCTGATTTGTATTTGGATTATAGTCGCGCACTTTATGAAAATGAAACGGCTACAGATTTGGGCGATTCGATGGTGCGCCTTTCTGAAGCGAACTTTAACATGACCGAGTGGCAATTTAAGCAGGCGCTTTTGTGGGCACAATTAGATTTTCTGCAAGGTAAGCCATTGGCGTTAACGGTGCCGGCTTTTAAGGTCCCAAACTAGATGAGAATAGCAATGAAATCAATCTTATCGTTTAACAAAATTCCAGCTTTAGCGCCTTGGTTATTGGTGCTGGGCCTTGGTTTGCACGCGTCGGTTGTGCAAGCGCAAAATGTGCTGATCGGTTCATTGGTGGTTTCGCAAGTGCAAACCGTGTATGTGCAAGAAGGTCAAACGGTGAAGGCGGGGCAGAAATTGATGGATTTAGACGATGCGCGCTACCGAGCGAAAACCGAGTTACTGCAGGCCAAAGTGACCCTAGCCAATGCGCAGCTGCAAGATGCTCAGATTGAATTAGATCAAGCGTTAGATTTATTCGATCGCACGGTCACTTCACGCCGTACTTTAGATGCGGCAAAATTGGCGCACCTTAAAGCGAAAGCGGAGTCGCAAATTGCGCAAGCAGATTTGAAAATGCATCAAGCCTGGGCTAAGTATGTGTACATTCGTGCGCCGATAAGCGGTAAAATTAGCAAAATTTTTGCGCCGGTCGGAAGCACTGTTTTTCAAGAGAACAGTCCTCTGGTTGAATTGGCGCCTTAAAATGGATGGAAAGGGTATGTGGGCAACACGAATTAAATACGGATTAAAATATTGGCGTTTAGCCATTCACCTAATTTTTAAAACCAAGCATTTTGGGGTGAATAATCTTTGGTGGGCTGCCCAGCCGTCAGCAATTGGTTGGCATTGGTATCAGATTCTTTTTGGTATTTTGACGATTGTGCCGATTGTGCGTAACTACCAGTCCCTTAAAGTTCGCAGCTGTTTGGGTTGGTTACCGGAAGCGGAATGTTTGGCTTTGGGTTTTAAACCCAAAGTTCAGCCTTAAGCCTCTTCTGATGTTTGAATTGGATATGGAACAGCGCCAATCCTATCGGGTGGCACGAAGTTTTGAAGTAACTGATTTTGACGACCTGGATTTTTCAGAACCATTTGATGGTTATGATGTCAATTTAACCGGTCTGAGCTTTTGGGTGGATGAGGCTGATTGGTTTTTGCCCAACCAAGAAGTCAGTTTACGGGTACGAAATTTAGAAAGTGGCGAAACTTACTGTTTTGATTCATTAACAGTGGTGCATATTCAACCGCGTTCAGGGCGTTTTTTGTGTGGCTGTCATATTAAGCAAATTACCAGTTCGCAGCTACTGAGCCACCACCGTCTTGTCATTACCGATGCCAAAACAGCGGATATTTCGATGTCCGGCTCAGAGATGCGAGAGTTTAATTTTATCGAGAGTGGTTCGCCAATATCGACAGATTGCGCGGATTTGCAAGAGGCGTTAATGGCATTGGATTTGGCTGTCGCGGAAATGCAAGCCAATCAACAGGTCGGTGAGCAGCATCTGGCAGAGATGTTGCAACAGCTTAAATGGCCGCAATCCAACGACGCTACCATGGCTCCCCTTCAGCAATCGCTTGAGCAGTTTGAGCGGTTTTTCCAGCAAGTTGGCAATTCGGCTATCGCATTGGGGATTTTGGCGAAACTGATTGCGCATACACCCAAAGAGAGTATCGATAAAAAAGCGTGGAAAACGGTGTTGGCGGATTTTGAGAATCGCTTTTTGAGTGAAAAATTGCAGATTGCTTTCGACTATATGCACCAAGGAATGGCGCCGCAAGAAGCCTTGTTCCATGCCGAAAAAATCCAGCAAGATAGTTTGTATGCTGAGTTACGGGAAAACCCAGAAGCTTAATTAACAGAATGTTGCACGATAAAAATGGCTGAACGAATGCGATTTCGTTCGGCCATTTTTATTTTAGTCGAATAGCAATATTAGTATTTCCAAACAACGACTAAGCGACTATGTGCTTGAGTTCGGTCTGTGCTGTCGGTGTCGTACTCGCTGGTACGGCTAGCATGGAAGACTTTGAATGTTAAGGCTTTGCTGTATTTCCAAGTCAGACTCATATCAAATTCGGTCGCATCGGTATCGGCGCTCAAACTGCCGACAGTGGTGTCGGATTGCCCGTAGTCGGCATAACTTGCAGCCAGAATCCAGTTAGGTGTGATTTTGTATTGGCCGCCAAGCTTATAAGCGGTGACGTTTTCACGATAGGCATTCCGCGAGAAAGTGCTGCTGGTGTAAGCCGGATCGCCGCCCCATGCGTTTAACATGGCACTGTCGCCGGAGCTGTGGTTGGCCGCCAAGTAGGCGCTCCATGTCGGCTTGATGTAGGTGGCTTGCGCGCCCAGCAGATTGAAGTCCCGTTGGCCGCCGAGTGCCGCGCCGATCTCTTGTTGGTTAAGAAGCTGGGCTTGCAGTTTGACACTGTCTTGATTGGCCAATTTGAATTTTTGCTCGCCGTTGATGTAAAAATTGTTGCTGATGTCATCGGCGTAGTAATTCCATAACGAAATTTGGCTTGCTTGAGTGGGCTTAACCTCAAGATTAACGATGCTGATGCCGTTGGTTTTGCGCGTGTTATTGACGATGGTTGCATCGGCAATGCTGATGAACTCTGCTTGGGTTGCCGTCGGGTTAATGGCGGTGCCGGCGGTTCCGGTTCCTTCGCCGATCAGACTCCATTCAGTTGCGGTGCGTGCGCCTAAGGCGATGCGGTTGATCTGGGTAGCGCTTACCCGAAGCGAGTCGTTCACCTTGTAGTCAATTCCATAGCCACTGTGAAAACTCGGCATGGTACTGTCTGCGCTAGTCGTTAGCGGCGAGTTGAAGAGAGTGCGTCCGACAAACCAGCCGAAATCGCCATGTTGTCCGGTCAATTTCAGTTCACCCATTAGGCCGTTTGCACCTTGATCATTGCTGGTGTAAAGGCCTCGTGCCAAGCGATCTTGTGCACTCGGATTGTCTAGATTATTGCCCAGTAAGTCGCCGTCCATATAAAAACCGGCCACCAGATTGATGCCGTTCCAACGTACGGATGTGTATTTCATTTTAAGTAGTTCTGCGGTACCGTAGTTTGGATCAAAGTTATTGTTTTTTCCATCCAGAACGGTAATCGCTTTGACCATGAAATCCAGTGTGCCTTTATCTTCACCATCAATGATCATGGGTTTAGCGTAAGCGACGTTAGCCATCATTCCAAAGGCGAGCGTGGTAATAATCGGTTTTAACGGCATCGTTTTCTCCTGTTATTCTTTTTTAAAGGGCAATTTCAAGGTTCATAGTATAGTTGAAGTGAGTTGTTGTTTGGGTTTATGCACTGGTTTACATCATAATAGTTTTTTAAGTGTTGCTATTATGTTTACTTATAAGAATTTTTTTAGAATGGATAAATATAACTAAGTTCACACGCGTAAGCTTTCCGGTTTTGATAGATAGGTTTTTTACTCTTTTTCCAATATTGATTCGATTATGTTGTGGAGTGTTTGTATGTTTAAGCCTTTGTTACTGGCAACCGGTTTTGCGGTGACCCAACTGTTTTCAATTGCCGCTCAGGCGAAGACCGAATTGACCTATTACGGTCAAGCCGGTTATAAAATTGTTACCCCGCAAGGCCATGTGATTATGATTGACCCTTGGCTGACCAACCCGAAAAATCCGCAAGGCGAAGCGCAGCTTAAAGCTTTAAAAAAAGTGGATTTGATTTTATTAACGCATGGGCATTTCGATCATATCGGCGACACGGTGGCCATCGCCAAGCAGACAGGCGCAAAACTAGTCACCAATTTTGATTTGGGAAAAGTAATGGTCGAGAAGTTAGATTTCCCCAAAGACCAATTCGGTTTTCCGACCACCGGTAATATTGGCGGGCAAATTCCGCTGTTAAACGGGGATATTCAGGTCGGCTTTACGCAAGCGATTCACAGTTCCAGTGTTGGCGTTCCCTTAGCAGACGGTACGGAAACCTATTATGGCGGGACGGTCACCGGCTTGCATATTCAAATTAAAGACGGTCCGAGTTTTTATCATACCGGCGATACCGATGTGTTTCAGGATATGGCGTTAATTAATTTGTTCGGGCCCGTCGATGTGATGCTGGCGGCCATCGGCGATACCTTTACCATGGGGCCAAAACGCGCTGCGCACGCGGTAAAACTGGTGCAACCGCGTAAAATGGTGATTCCGAATCACTTCGGTACTTTCCCGTTATTACGCGGTACGCCGGAGCAGTTTGCCGGATTCTTGAAGCAAGAGGGCGTAACGACGCCCATGCAGGTGATGCAGCCCGGACAGAGTCTCACGCTGGAGTAACCTATAAAAAACCTCCTTGCGATTTTACCGCTTGGAGGTTTTTTTAAGCGTTTGAGCGATTATTTCGCGTCGAAGATTTCATTAATCGCAAAGAAACTGGTGGTGCCACTGATTTCGTTGGCGACAATCAACATCGGTTTGCCGTTCGGACTGTCTTGCGCGGCAACAAACTCGATGCCTTCCGGGCCATAATCTACCGCATTGCCCGCTTCAATCGAGGCTTGGACATCTTCGCTGGTGTCACGGTCGTTAAAATACTGCACGAAGGTGCTATTTGCAGGGTCGGTAATGTTATAGACCATAATGCCGCCCATGCGCTCTAAGCCGACAAATGCATAAGTCTGAGTACCGACTTGACCGATGGCCAAGGCTTCCGGTTCCGGTCCTTTATTGTCCGAACGGTCATCGCCGCTGTTTTCGGCATTGTCGTTGTTGAAATCGGCACCGAAAATTTCGGCGGTCATTTGCTCGAAGTCATCGCCGGAATCAAACACCTGTTCGCCGGTTTCGGCGTTGTATATTGAGAAGGAGCGTCCGCCGTAAGCATAGAGTTCGTTAAATGCTGTGCCGCCGTTTTTTGCTACCGTGGTGTGGTAAGAGAACTTTAGACGCAACAGTTGATTATCGCCGCCGAAACCGCCGTTATCGGCGATACCTGAGCTGAGCGTGACATTGTCGTTAGCGTAATAATCTTTTGCCGAGAAGGCATCGACACAATTATCTTTGGCGTCGAAGAAGTAACCCGATGCTTCGCAAGTCGCCTGATCGGTGACATTTTCCAGCCAGTCTTGGCGATCATCGCCTTCGTTAGCGGTAAGTAGGTAAGTTGTACCAGCAACGCTATAGTTGGTGATGGTGTCCGGCATATAGATGCCTTTGACCGGCCAAGTTTGGATATTGACCCCATCTTTTTGGCTGGCGTCCAGACCTTTGCCGGCTAAGCTATGGTCTTTAAATCCTAAGCCGATAATGCGTTCAATGCGTTTGCTTTGCAGATCAATCACGGCAATAGCGTTATTTTCTTGCAGTGCAACATAGGCTTCGCTGCTGTCGGCCTTAACGGTCACGTATTCCGGTTCAAAGCTTTGTGCGACGGTCGCGTTTAGGCCATCCAAGACCATCAACGCTTTGGGCAGTTCGCCGTTGCGCGCCGCTCCTTCGTTAAAGTCGCTAAAGTCGAGCTCGGTCGTATTGCTCAGCAAGGATGTGCCGTCCCAAGTGATGTCGATAATTGCCACTTGCCCAAGTGGATCGACGCTATAGTCGTTGTTGGGTTCGCCTTCTAAAGCGACCACAAGCTGTTTACCGTTTGGCGTAAAGGTCAGCATATCCGGCAGAGCACCGACGCTCACTGCCTCGATAAAGCGAATCGAGTCCTCCGCCACCTTGTAAAAAGCGACCCAGCCGTTGTCGGTTTTGGTGGTGTTTTCAACGGCGACCGCTAAGAGACCGTCATGAAAATCGACCGAGTTAGCCGCGCCGACCGCACCGCTGATGTCATTGGCAAGGGTGATTTCACCACGCTTGCTCGGTGCGCTTGGGTTGGACGCGTCTAAAATGTCGATTTTGCCGGATTGGGCATTGACCACAAAGGCTTGTTGAGTGGTTTTATCGAAAGTCACGATTTCTGCCGCCGATGCGTCATAGAGGCCGGTGACATAGGTGCCGATTTTAGCAATTTGGATGCTAGAGCTGTTTTCAACAATCGGCGTCGGGTTCAGTTCAATTTGAACACAGCCGCTGAACGCGGTGATTGCAATGAGGCCGCCAAGGGCGACGACAAGCGGTTTTTTGGCAAAAAGCGTCATGATTATCCTTGTAGTTTGTTGCGTTTGAGAACGTCTTAAAGTTTTAAACGCTAGGATAAACAAAGAGCTTTACTGTCTTTTGACAGAAAAATTGCAGTTAAATGAAGCTTTTATGCAAGTGGGCTGAGTTATCTTAGATCAGTCATGATTCTCGGGACAGCTTTCAGGATTAAACAGCATTTTGACGACATTCTCGGTAATCAGCATTTGATCAATGCTTGCTTGAAAATTCATCATGGTTATGCCTTGAATCTCGATGGCGTTAACGCATTCAGTGTTCATGTTTTTGGCGATGATTTCGCCCTCTTTGGAGACAATCAGGGCACCCAAGTCGGCGATGGTCTTCTGCTGCTTAATCAGTTGCGTGTAAAAATGAATCCAGATAAGCGATATGACTTTCTCTCCGAGGCTGAAGAATCCGAAAAAGTAATAGCAGCCGATTTCGTCTGCCGGAGCGATATCTAAGAGAGAAATCGCATCGGCGCGCATGTTGAAATTCATTAGGCGGCGAAAGACTTCCGGTTTGAGGCGCAGCGCAAAGAAATGACCGTAATAGTCCCCTTGGTATTCGCATATTGCAAAATAATTTGAGGGATTTGTAGCCAAGTTTTCATGCAGTGTATAACAGAGTTGAGGTCCGTAAATCTCTTGCATAATCATATGGTTGCGGCGCAAAGCGGTCATTTTATGAAGGGAGTCGTGAAAAGGCTTTACCTTAAAGAGTTTGGTGTCCATGTTTTTCGTCGGGAAGTCCATCACCATTTTGTGGCGGCCGAGCAGTTTGGAGAAACCGATTGCACAGAAGCTCTTTTCAATTTCGATTGGTTCGGCTTCTTCTAGAAACGGATAGATGCGACCAAAATATTGAGAGAAATATTTGATGATTAAAGTTTGTTTACTGAGTGCCGGTTTAGAGACGCCGCGTTCCCATCGACTTAAGGTGGTGGCATCCAAAGAATTGAAAGCTGAATCGTTTTGAATCAGAGCATCAACTAGTTCGGTTTGAGTTACGCCTGTGTTTTCTCGGCAAATACGTAAATAGTCACTAAACTTAAACATAACGGATAAATCTCAGTTTTTGCATAATTAAAGGCAGAAATAGATGATATTTCAGGTAACTCTAGAGCAATGTAATTGAGTGTAGAGTCTTTAATTTCGGTGGTTTATAACAAATTGTTTTTCTATCTGGATACAAAAGTGCATGCTTTCTTTAGTAGTGATTTTGCCTAGGCGAATAAATTAAAATAAATATTTTTTTTAGCCCTTTGGTAGCAAGATACACTCGCCTAGAATGTCTTTTATTAAGCGTTAGTTGTTTAATTTTGTCGTATTTTACGGCGCTTTAAGCTACTCTGTTTAAACCAGAAAGTGGATTTTCTGGGTTACTCTTTTTGCAAGAGTAGTGGCTGAGCGATTGTTGATTGTGTCTTTGATAATGGCGTTTGACGGAATCATTTTCGCTGAGTTTATCCAATTTGTTTATTTCCCAAAAGGTCTTGGACCTTATTTGAATCCTGACAAGATGACGTTCTTGTTCAGGATTTTTTTTGTCTATATTACCGTAACTCTTACTTTTCCGTGAATATTTTGCATACTAAAAGGCGCGTTTAGCTTTAGAGATACAGAACAAGTCCAAATGGCGTCAGGCCAATTAGAATTTGACTGAGCAAGGAAGCTGTTTACCGCCAGTCCAGACTTGGAAGCAGAGTGCAGTTAAATACTTTAAAGCGCCG
Organism: Thiosulfatimonas sediminis; assembly: GCF_011398355.1. Lineage (GTDB taxonomy): Bacteria > Pseudomonadota > Gammaproteobacteria > Thiomicrospirales > Thiomicrospiraceae > Thiomicrorhabdus > Thiomicrorhabdus sediminis_A. Next base: position 1,733,375 of record NZ_AP021889.1, on the reverse strand, counting down.
ACGGGCGGGGGATTGCAGGGGCAACTTCGTCGTTACCCCTCTCATCCATAGTGATGCATTTCCAGGGAAGCTTAGAATTTGCACCTTGCAATTTCGTGCTGAGGTGAATGGAGACTTATTCCGTGCCTCTTTAGCGTTTATTTTTGCGATGTCTGGCACGGCGCTCTTTTTTGGCTTCTTCACGCGCTTTCTTTTTTTCTTCTTTTGCTTGGCGCTGCAGTTCCACTTGTTGTTGCTCTTGTGCCATCATTTCTGGAGTTTCCAAGGTCAGATCACCCATATAGCGGTCGCGATATTCCATGATGAAAAGGCGCGACACTTTTTCTAAGTCAACAATGCCACCAGCACGAAGGCAGCCGCGTTTCCGACCAATGATTTCCAGAAGTTCCACATCACTTTCCGGTAGTTGTTCTAAATCATAACGCTGTTTAATTTGCTGCGGATAAGCGTGCATCAGGTATTCGCAGGCATAGGATGCGATGTCAGGCAGTTCAAAAGCTGTCTCTTTGATGCCGCCGGTAATCGCCAAACGGTAGCCGCTGTTCTCGTTTTCGATATTTGGCCAGAGCATTCCTGGCGTGTCGATAAGAATAATGTTTTCTTCGAGTTTAATGCGCTGCTGGTTTTTCGTCACAGCCGGCTCGTTACCTGTTTTGGCAATAGTGCGCCCAAGAATACTGTTTATTAACGTTGATTTACCAACATTGGGGATGCCGATGATCAGCGCGTGAATGGTTTTGATGCTGCCCGCTTTTTGTGGCACCATTTTTTTGATAAGGCTTAGAATTTGTTCGCGACGGTCACTCTGTTGTGCATTAAACGAGAGGGTTTTGACACTGCTTTCCTGTTCCATGAAAGCTTGCCAGCGTTCTGTCACTTGTGGATCGGCTAAATCGGTTTTATTGAGAATTTTGATGGTTGGCTTATCTTTACGAATTTCTTCAATCAGCGGGTTTTGGCTGCTAAACGGAATGCGGGCGTCCAACACTTCGATAAACACATCCACTTGGTGGAAAATTTCACGCACTTCTTTTTGTGCTTTATGCATGTGTCCGGGGTACCATTGAATGCCCATGTTGTCTCCGTGGTGTTAAAGTTGGGGATGAAAAAACGCCCAAAAGGGCGCTCTTTTTTCGTTGCGAGGCGGCTGTTTAAGCGACCTGCTGTTGGTAGGCTTGTTTGGATTTTTCGTAAATCTGAATCAGTTGCTGCATTTCTGCTTCATCGTATTCACGTAGACCGCCAATGGTCATGTTTTTTGAGCCTTTACCGACTTCGATGTCATTTTCGAAAATCGCAAAATGCAATTTGATTAAACCGCGCTTGCCATCCACATCTAAAGTACTGTCTGTTAATTTAAGTTGCGGGTTACGCAAGTTTAAATCATGCAGTTCAAATGACATGTTGTCGTAAATGACCATCGGGCGGCTTGGATTAATCATCACCTTATTTTGCTGCATCAGCGGCACTAAAATATGTGGAAAACTGATCCCCGAAAATGCCACATAGCTGCGCGCGAAATTTTCGATCAATTGGGCATCGTCGCTAATCGCTCCGGCGCGTTCAACGTGCAGATAGTCTTTGCCTTTTTCATCGGTAATCACCAGTTTTTCCGCATCGGTTAGTGGTAATTCAAGCGGTAGATTGTTGCCAACCATGCCGGTGTATTTAAACGTCATGTTTTGTGATAGGCCGTATTTTTTTAACACCAATGAAAACAGCAAATCGCCGGGTACGCAAAACCGTTTAGAATCAGGGTTATGTAACGGATTAAAGTCATTGGCGACCTCTTTAGCGAAGCGGCTGCCTTGTTCGGCGCTAATTTGAATCCGTTCGCCAGTGGTTTGGTAAAAATGGTCTAAAAACATATTGCGCCTCTTACTTAGCCAGCTGTGCCATTAGGAACGCCATAAATTCATCGATGGCAACATCTTGCGGTGCGTCATTACGGCGGTATTTGTATTCAATCATGCCGTTGTCTAAACCGCGTTCGCCGATAACGATGCGATGCGGAATGCCGATTAAGTCCATATCTGAGAACATGACCCCAGGGCGCTCGGCGCGATCGTCGAGCAGCACGTCAACGCCTTTGGCCATAAGTTCGGCGTAGATGGTTTGTGCCGCTTCCGCTACGCGCGGTGATTTGTGCATTTGCATTGGCACGATACAGACTTGGAAAGGCGCGATGGCATCTGGCCAAATAATGCCGCGATCATCGTGATTTTGCTCGATTGACGCGGCAACGATACGGGTAACCCCGATGCCATAGCAACCCATTTCTAGCACTTGTGCACGACTGTTTTCATTTTGTACCGTGGCGTTAAGTGCTTTGGAATATTTGTTGCCGAGTTGGAAAATGTGACCCACTTCGATGCCTTTATGAATTTCCAATTTGCCATGGCCGCAAGCACTGGCATCGCCGGCTTCGACGTTACGCAGATCCACCACTTCGCTGATGTGCGCATCGCGTTCCCAGTTTGCGCCAGTGAAATGGAAACCGTCTTCATTCGCACCGCAAATAAAATCCGCACTGACCGCCGCAGTACGGTCTACCAAAACCGGAATGCTTAAGCCGACTGGGCCGATGGAGCCCGCCGAGCAGCCGGCCGCAGCTTGAATTTGTTCATCGCTGGCCATAGTGAATGGACTGGCCACTAAGGGGTGTTTTTCGGCTTTGAGTTCGTTCAATTCATGATCGCCACGTAACACTAAAGCGATGACCGAATGTTCTTTACTGGCGCCTTGTACCAAAAGGGTTTTGACGATTTTCTTTTTCTTGACTTGCAGCAGGTTGGAAACCTCTTCAATCGAATGGGTGTTCGGCGTGGCAATTTTTTGCCGTGTTTGAGTCGCTTCAGGACGCGCACTATTGGGTGCAAGTGCTTCAGCTAATTCGACGTTAGCAGCGTAATCGGAGTTACTGCAAATGGCGATATTATCCTCACCAGAGTCGGCTAAAACATGAAATTCGTGCGAGCCATCACCGCCGATTGCGCCGGTATCTGCTTGTACTGCGCGGAATCTAAAGCCGATGCGGCTAAAAATGCGGTTGTAGGTTTCGTACATCACATCGTAGGTTTCTTGCAGCGACTCTTGTGAAAGATGGAAAGAGTAAGCATCTTTCATAATGAATTCGCGTGAGCGCATTACGCCGAAACGCGGGCGGCGTTCATCGCGGAATTTGGTTTGAACTTGATAGAAATTGATTGGCAATTGTTTGTAGCTGCGAATTTCTTTACGCACGATATCGGTAATCACTTCTTCGTGGGTCGGCCCCAGTACAAACGCGCGGTCATGGCGATCGCTAAAGCGTAGCATTTCACTGCCCATGGTGGCATCGCGGCCGGACTCTTCCCACAATTCAAGCGGCTGAACGACCGGCATAAGCAGTTCTTGCGCGCCGGCACGGTTCATTTCCTCGCGAATAATCGCTTCTACCTTGCGCAGCACTCGCAATCCCATTGGTAGCCAGTTATAAAGGCCGCCGGCCAGGGGGCGAATCATACCGGCGCGAATCATCAATTGGTGGCTGATGACAACAGCATCGGATGGGGTTTCACGGGTGGTGGCGAGCAGTAGGTTTGAGGTTTTCATTGACGCAATTACCTTGAAAAAATCGCAATTATAAAAACCGCGTATTTTAGCAGAAAGCGAGCCTTAGGGTGAACAAACGACGAATCCACTCCTAGAGATGATTTGATGCGTTTGGCTGCGTTAATGGAGATGTATTCTGTGATGGTTAAATTAAGTTTTTATAATCGGCGGCGCAGAAATGCGCTGAAGTCAATGGGGACTTGTTCTGTGCCCCCTTGAGATGGCTGTGATGCCAATCGATTTTTATGATTCGTTTTTGTGTGCTTTTAAACCGCGTAGTTTTTCACGGAGCCAGTGCAGGTTAAAGTGGCCTATAAGCAGATACATGAGTGTACCGAATATGAGACCGAGTGTCGCGTTACCGATAAAGAAAGGCATCCAGATGTGCGGGAAAACGTTCGAGAACCAATCACTAGAACCGATGACGAACCCTTGTGATGTATGGAACAGGTCGGGAGTGCCAAGCAGCCAAGTACCAAATACATAACCACCATACCAAATTGGCCACATAGTCAGTGGGTTGGTGATCCAAGCCAGTGCCGTGGCTAACGGAATATTGGCTCGTACGTAATAGGCCATTATCGATCCCAAGACCATCTGAAACGGAATGGGTAGCATCATACAAAAACAGCCGACAAATCCTGCACGAGCGAAAGAGGTGCGGTCACCTGCCCAGTACACGCGGTCTTTAAAACGCGGGAAATAGCGGTTCAAAAAAACCGAGCGTTTGGTTGCGCGGCCGATTTGATGTAATTTAAAACGCAAATATCGCAGCATAATTTTGCTTGTCATCGCCAAGGGGGAAAGTGGCTAAAAGCCGTTCATAACCTTTTTATTATAAAGGTTTGTTCGGTCGAATTAATTGGCAAAGTATGACAGTGACTAGATTGACTGCCGTTGTTTGCGAGTACTCTTTAGATTGCTCATATTAGCTTATAATTATGTTTTGTAAATCTTTTTCCGTTTTTGTATAAAAACTAGGCAGGCACAGAATAAGCACCACGGATGTCCACTTTTTGGTGTTATTCGATCTCTTCTAGCGAACCGTTAAGATTTCATCCCAGCGCGTGGTATAGCGTGGTGACATTCTTAAACGTTTCATCTGCCAAGCATTTTTTTGTGGGATACCTTGTGCTGCAAAAAACAAGGTATTACGTCCTTGGGTTTGATTAATCTGGTCAAGAGTTTGCATTAATTTTTCTTGTTGTGGATTGGCGGAGTATTTAGGTGACTGGGCAAACAGATCTTGCTGAAAAGCGCCTTTGGGGGTTATTTCGCTGAGCATGACGCCAACTTTATGATACGCAAAACCATCGCGCCAAATGCTGCGCAATGCGCGGCGAGCGAGTTTACTTAATAAAATGCTGTTGTCGCTTGGGTAAACCAAGCCAATTTGATGATGCGGATGGTATTGTGCCGTGTCGCTAAAAGGGTTGGTGCGCAGGTAAAGATGGAGGATTTGACAGACGCTATTTTGGCGGCGTAATTTATGAGCCGCATTTAGGGTATGGCTGACAACGGCTTGTTCAACCGAGTGATAGTCGCTTTGTGGCTGCCCAAAAGAACGTGAACTGATCAGTTGTTTTTTCGCGCTGGCTAAACTTTCTAGCGGTAAACAAGATTCGCCATTGAGTTCTTGGATTATCCGTTCCATGACCACTGTGTATTTTTTTCTTAGGATTTTCGGGTTGGCTTGGCGTAATGCAAGCGCGGTTTGAATGCCATCGGCACGCAGTTTTAGCGCCAAATTTTTTCCAATGCCCCAGAGGTTGTTAATGTCCACTTGCGCCAGAAGGGCCTCTAATGCGTGTTTATCTAAGACGGTTAGGTCAAGGACGCCGTGATTTTGTGGTTGCTTTTTTGCCAGATGGTTCGCTAGTTTTGCCAAGGTTTTGCTATGTCCAATCCCAACCGCCACTGGTAATCCGAGTTCTTGTTGAACGCGCGTTTTAATAAGTTGGCCGTATTCGCTTAAGTTATAAGATGTTTGTAAACCGGATAAATCAAGAAAACTTTCATCAATCGAATAGATTTCTTGTTTTGGTGCCATCTCAGCAAGCAAACGGTGCATACGGTTTGACATGTCCGCATAGAGTTCGTAGTTAGAGCTAAACACTGCCGCCCGATGTTTATCCAGTAGCCATTTCACTTTGAAGTAAGGTTGAAACATCATACTTTTGGGGTGTGCTGCACGGTTGCCTCCGCTGCCTAAATCGCCAAGTTTTGCGAGTAACTCTTGATTTAAGTCTTTAGCAATTTGATTCGCGGCGACGATGCAGCCATCATTATTAGACAGAACTACGACTGGGCGGGTGGCCAGTGATGGGTTAAATACGATTTGGCAAGATGCGTAAAACGCATTCCCATCCACTAAGGCAAAAATAGGACGTTGAGTGTTGTGATTTGCCATGCGAAACCATCCAATCTTGATTTTTGTTACAAGAATTTATTTTAGTATAAAAATAGGCGATGGTGTGCGGTTATTTAAAGCCATGCGGAATAGGTCGCCATATCATTCTGCTGTCGCGGAGTTTGACTGGGCTCGATTTGCGATTTTGAGCGGAATTATTGCTTGATATTCGACGCGCCTAGTTATATAACGCTAATGTTTTAAATCAAATTGAGATCCCATGAAAAAAACTTTTATTTTAACCTCTGAAAAAATTGCTACGCCTCGCCTGGTTGAGGCGATTAAACATGAAGTTCGTAAGTATCTGAAACGTGAGCGTGCTAAAACCTTGCCTGCAGGCATGAACGCTTGGGATTTTGATTGCCGATTTGGGGCGGATCAAGAGAGCAGCGAAGCGATTTTGGTTACCGAAATTAATCAATCGATTAATCATGCAGAACAGAGTCAAATGGCGAAATTTTATTTGGAAATTTTAGCCCGTCCGGTTTTCAAAGAGAAAGCCGTGTCCCACAAAACCGGAATCTTGCAGCACAAAACTGATGAAGATGAAGATGAGTTCGATTACGAACAATAGGTGAGAAAAATTTTTTAAGCATCGCTTTTCTTTAAAGGTTGACAAGAGCTTCGTTCACAGAGGCTCTTCACCATTTTGTCTATTACATTCATTTGCAGAACTTGAAACCATTTGAACTTGTTCTGTAACGCCTTAGTTGTACTGGTTCTGTGTCTCTATAAAGATGAGATTTCTTGCTGATAAGCGCATTACACGGAATCGAATCTGACGTTTGATCCTTTTTGTTTTAAGATAGTCCTTTTTATTTTTTGTTGTCAGCTTGTCGGTTACCATTTTAGGGCTTTCGCTGAGTTTGCACATCGGTATCCAAAGTGGATTGAACACAATGTCTAACAGCCTTCCAGAGAGTATTCGTCTTAATAAATTCATCAGTGATTCCGGATTTTGTTCGCGCCGTGAGGCCGATCGTTTCATAGAACAGGGGTGTGTCAAACTAAACGGCAAAACCGTGGCGGTTGGCGCCCAGGTCTTTGCTGGGGACGAGGTTCGAGTGAATGGACGTTTGATTGCCGCCAGCGCCGCGGATAAATCTGACCGAGTGTACATTGCCTACCATAAGCCGGTTGGCATCACCTGTACCACCTTGCAAACGGTGCAGGGAAATATCACTGATGCGATTAACCATCCGGAGCGAATTTTTCCAATTGGTCGTTTGGATAAAGATTCCGAAGGGTTGATTTTTCTGACCAGTGATGGCGATATTGTCAATAAGATATTGCGCGCCGAGAATGGCCATGATAAAGAGTATGTGGTTACGGTAAATAAGGCCTTGACGCCGGAATTTATTCAGAAAATGTCGATTGGGGTACCTATTTTGGATAGGGTCACCTTGCCTTGCCAAGTGCAAATGCAGAGTCGTTTTGTGTTTAAAATCATTTTAAATCAAGGCTTGAACCGTCAAATTCGGCGTATGTGCGAGTATTTTGGTTATAAAGTTGTGCGTTTGGTCCGCACTCGGATTATGAATGTTTCGCTAGGTAATTTACCGGTTGGTCATTGGCGCAATTTACCCGCAGAAGTAATCGCAGAAATTAATCGAGCGGTTTCTGGTTCGACAAAAGTGGCCACAAACGTGGCCGCTAGAACCAGCAAAAATAGCGCGAAATCGGGTAAAAATCCGCAGGCGACGAAAGCCATTAAAAAAGATGCACCTAGACCGCGAACTGGGCGCGGCAATAAATCGCCAGTCAAAAAAGAGGCGCCACGCAATAAAGGTCGTACATCAAAGCCTCGCCGATAGTCAGATTTCGCTAAGCGGTGTTGTCGGTTATTGTCAATTTTGAATTAGTACTTATGACAGCAAACAGTCGCTTGGCCCAGTTAAATTCTTCTGTGCCTGAGCCATTTGGACTTGCTCTGTATCTCCCTAAGCCTAGGCTTAGGAAGTTATTTTGTTTCTTCCTCGAAGTGCTGAGGCTCGCCTTCTTGCGCGGAATCTAAAACATTTCTTCTTTCCTCACAGGTTTTACTCAGGAGGTCGAATTGCTTTTTGCAACGCCGGCAATGAGCGCACAGCGCCAAATGCGTGGTGAGCCAGCTATGTTCTGCAAAGTTGAGTTTACGCTCATGTTGTAGTGACATCAGTTCGGTGGCGTGTTTACAAGATTTCATCGACTTCATTTTGAGCTCTCTTCGGGGCTAAACCAATTTTTTTCCAGACAGGCCCGCAGTTTTAACCGAGCGCGGTGCAAAATCGTCCAACAGTTTTGTTCTGAAATTTGCAGTGTTTCGCAGATTTGCTGGGTGTCAAAACCCAGTAATTCGTGGAGCGAAAAGACGCGTGAGGTCTGTTCCGGTAAGTGGTAAATACAGAGATCGAACACTTGCCAAAAATGTTCGTTTTCCATCTGTTTGTAAGGTGTTGGCCAAACGGTCGGTGCTTGCACTTTTTGCCAATGCTCATCTTCTTGAAATAGAGTGTCGGTATCCGGCAATTGGTTTTCGTCATATTCAAAGATTTGGATTTTGCTGCGTTGGCGGTAGAGGTCAATCAGTTTGCGGCGCAAGATCGCAAATACCCAAGTTTCTAAAGTGGACTTTCCCTGAAACTGTGCATAGCGATGCCATGCCGCGAACAAGGTCTCTTGCACTAGGTCATCGCAATCTTCCGAGCAGTTTAAGTGCAGCCGAGCGAAGGCGAGCAGGCGAGGACGTAAAGGTGCAATCTGCTGTGCAAATGGGTCTTGAGTCGGCGTATGAAATGACATTGTTGCGGTTTTTCTCTTTTAGGATTTCTTAACGGGGGCGTCGATGAGTGCGCGCTTTATCCAAAAATCTGCGCTGACATAGCGACCGCCGCCAGTAAACAGTAGGCTAAGCAACATAATAAAATAGGTAGCAGCAAACTCGATACCGTTGTTGAGTATTACAATAGAGCCATTCATTGTAAGCCAATCATAATTGCCGTGGGTTTGTAGAATCTCTTTACTGACGGCCAATTGTTGTTGTGCATCAATGACTTGTTGATTTGCCAGCCAGCTGGAAGCATCGGCAATGGCGAGCCAGCCGTTTGGCCAATGAACGCTGAGCGCCGCGACCAGCATGGTAATCATTAAAGGAACAGAGAACCAGCGAACCGCTAATCCCAGAAGAAGGGCGATTCCGCCGAGTAGTTCCGTGCCACCGGCTAACGCGGTCATTAACGCCGGAAAAGGTAAGCCCAGGCCCCATTCTGCATTGCCAAACCAAGTGACCGTATCGGAAAAATTGGCCAATTTATTCCACCCCGCTTGCAGCATGATTGGCGCTAGGTAGATTCTAAAAAGCAGCGGTGCTAAGCCGTCTAAATGACTTAGATGGGTAAGCGAATGTTGATATAAGTCGGTCGATTTAGTTAATAGAGTGTGCATAGCGATACTCCAAACAAAGAATGGATTGGCCTGCAGTCAGTGTGATTGCAGGTCATCGTGGCGTGAATAAAGTTGGTTTAAGGATAGGAAGACACAGAGCAAGTCCTCATTGTCAAAAGCGCTTAGAGCAGAAATGTAAATTGCAAACTCTGTGTCTTCTTAGGTTTGCTATGCGGCTCGCTTTATTTGCTGGCGCCGCATTTTGCTGCGCCACATTTTGCATCAGCGGCTTTTTTCTCAGCACCGCATTTAGCGGCGCCACATTTTGCATCAGTGGCTTTTTTCTCTGCACCGCATTTAGCGGCGCCACATTTTGCATCAGTGGCTTTTTTCTCTGCACCACATTTCGCGGCATCCGTTTGTACAATTAATATTTGCGCGCTCTGTGTTGAAAATACCGTGAATGGATTGCTGGAATCTGCGCTGGCATTCATTGTGGTGGCAAGTAAAAGCGCAGAAAGAGTGGCGGTGAAAAGCGATTGAATTTTCATGGTAATACCTCGATTTTGAAAAATAAGAACAGGTTTGTTCAGTCTCTTAGACGCAAGGTTTTTAGAATCCTTACAGTTTTTTTTAAAAAAGCGACTTAATAGAGCCAGGAGCTTAGAGAGACGCAGAATAAATCGCTATCTCATGCCTTATTTTGGTGAAATTTTCGTGCAAAAAAGTGCAATTTAGGATTTTATTACTTGGGTGCATGGGAGCGAGAATCCATTTTTTTGCAAAACTATATGTTTTTAAAGAGGTTTAATAGTTGTTGGTATAGTATGTGTTTTGTTTTATAAAAATACTATTTGAGCAATGAAGCTCACTCTGTCTTAATTGGCAGGGTGGGCTTTTTTTATTTTTAGGTTTATAAAATAAAGAGCAATGGACAATGTTTAACTTATTCTCGTTTTCGGGCAATGTACGTATTCTGCATTTAACGTGGTTTGCGTTTTTTATGTCGTTTGTCGTCTGGCTGGGCTTAGGGCCGATGATGCCGTTTATTCAAGAGGCGTTGGGGCTAAGCACTCAGCAGGCGAAAGTACTGTTGATTCTTAATGTTGCGCTGACGATTCCTGCACGTGTTGTGGTCGGAATGCTGGTGGATAAATACGGGCCTAAAATTTTGTACAGTGCGATTTTAATCGCTGGTGGTTTGGTCAGTATCGCTTTTGCGTGGGCGCAAACTTACGATCAGTTGGCGTTATTGCGTTTTCTTTCCGGCTTTATCGGTGCGGGTTTTGTGGTTGGGATTCGTATGATTTCTGAATGGTTTCCTGCAAAACAAACTGGCTTGGCGCAGGGTATTTATGGCGGTTGGGGAAATTTCGGTTCCGCTGGTGCGGCCATGACCTTGCCGTTTATCGCCGTGGCGTTGGGTGATGCAGACGGGTGGCGTTATGCTTTGACGATTGCCAGTATTGCGGCCATTGTGTACGGTGTGATTTATTTCTTTAGCGTGGAAAATACGCCCAAGGGTGCGACCTACTTTAAACCAAAGAAAACTGGGGCCTTGGAGGTCACTTCGAAAGGGGATTTATTGCTCTATATGCTGATGAATATCCCTTTATATTTCGCTCTGGCGGTATTGACTTGGAAGTTATCACCGGAAAATATGGGGTTGTTGAATGGTTTATCGACGACTGTCGTGTACGCTTCTCTGGTGCTGGTGTTTGTGTTACAAACATGGAAAATCTGGCAAGTGAATCAGCATGTTTTTACCAAGCCCGTGCCGCAAATGCATCGCTATAAATTTAAGCAAGTGGCGATTCTTAACTGGGCTTATTTGGTTACGTTTGGTACTGAGTTGGCTGTTGTGTCGATGTTGGCGATGTTCTATGTATCTTGGTTTGAATTGCCAAAAGTGACGGCCGCGCTACTGGCCGGCATCTATCCATTCATCAATTTGGTGGCGCGTCCTGGTGGCGGTTGGTTATCGGACATCTTTGGGCGTAAAAGTACGTTAGTCGTCATTTTTGCCGGAATCAGTGCCAGCTTCTTATTGCTTGGTTTTGTTGAAAAAGAGTGGTCAGTTTGGCTTGTTGTGGCAGTGACTATTGTGGCAGGAATTTTCTCTAAAGCCGGTTCGGGTGCGGTTTATGCCATGGTGCCTTTAGTGCAACGCCGTTTAACAGGGCAAATTGCCGGTATGGCTGGTGCGTTTGGTAATGTCGGTGCGGTGTTGTTTTTAACCGCCAACTCAATGTTTGATTACGACCAGTTCTTTATGATTATCGGCGTGGTTGCTTTGATGGTCTTTGTGTTAATTATCGTATTCTTGGAAGAACCGCAAGGCAGTATGGCAGAAGTCATGCCGGATGGTACCGTGCAGATGATTGATGTTAAATAGGTAAAGTTTGCACAACGCTTGTTGAAGTCATTCACATTCTCAACCAGCCAGATTGTATTTGGCTGGTTGTTTCGTTTTATAGGGGGGTATTTCCATCATGGCAAATCCTTTGCAGCTTGCGATAGGTTTTGAAACCACTGCGGGTTTAAAGCCTGAAAATCAGGATGCGGTCAATTATGTTTTACCCGAAGGGCAGGTGTTGGAAAACAAGGGCGCGGCAGCGGTGTTAGCCGATGGCGTCTCCATTAGTGAAGCGGCGCGCCAAGCCAGTCATACAGCGGTACAGTCGTTTTTGGAGGATTTTTACTCCACACCAGAAACGTGGAGCACCAAAAATGCCTGTCAGCAAGTGATTACTGCGATTAACAGTTGGTTGTATAAACAAGGCTCAAGTGAAGCGGTTGATTTAAAAGGTTGGGTGACGACGTTTGATGCCATCGTGTTTAAGTCAAATACAGCGTATTTATTTCATGTTGGTGATGCGCGCATTTATCGTTTACGTCAAGGTGAATTGCAACAGTTGACCAAAGACCATACCGCATGGATGAGTAAACAGCGGAGTTATTTAAGTCGTGCTCTGGGGGTGGATACCAGTTTACAGATTGATTTTCGCACGGAAATCATCGAGCCAGGGGATGTGTTTTTGATGACCTCCGACGGGGTGCATGAGTTTGTTAGTGAAGACCAAATGACGGCCATTTTGCAGTCATCTCTGAGTGAAACCGATCGAGCAAAGAAACTAGTTGCTTTGGCGTTAAGTCAGCAGTCGGCCGATAATTTGACTGCACAGGTTATTACAGTACTTAAATTGCCATCGCAAACTGAGGAGGAGTTGTTTCAAAAACTGCTGGCTTTGCCTCTGCCGCCAGAACTTGAGCCGGGGATGAAAATAGACGGCTACAAGATTGTGCAAGAGATTAGCGTAACGCCGCGTAGTCAAATTTATTTGGCGGAAGATGTCGAAACGGGCCAGTCTTTGGTTCTCAAAACGCCGTCGGCGAATTACTCTGACGACCCATGGTATTTGGATGGCTTTGTGCGTGAAGAGTGGTTAGGGCAGAAGCTTAAACATCCGGGTTTGATGAAAACTTACCAACGCACCCGACCTAAGACGTTTTTGTATTTCACATCGGAATTTATTCAAGGCAAAACGTTAAGTCAATGGATGCATGACAATCCTCAGCCCAGTTTGGACAGTGTGCGAGAGCTGGTCAAGCAGATGGCTTCGGCGCTTCGTGCCTTGCACCGTTTAGACATAATTCATCAGGATTTAAAGCCGGATAATATTATGATTGATTGCAGTGGGCGGGTGAAAATTATCGACTTCGGTGCGGTGCATGTTGCCAGTCTGGCGGAAACCGCGACGGTACTTCAGCGCCAGCACCCGGAAGGTACACTAAATTACACTGCTCCGGAGTATTTGCTTGGTGAGCCGGGTTCAAATCGTTCAGATATGTTTTCTTTGGTGGTCATTACTTATCAGATGCTTACTGGTGCTTTGCCATATAAAGAAAAACGCATCAATCCGTTTAGCTTACGGCGTTATCAGGACTTGCAATATTTATCCGCTCGGCAGTGTCGTGCTGATTTACCGGAATGGCTTGATCTCGTGTTGAAGAAAGGCTGTGCACCCAATCCATTACAGCGCTTTGCCCTGCTCTCCGAATTTACCGCGAACTTGTTTAAGCCAGACGATGTGTTTTTAAAGAAACGTGATTTCAAGCCATTATTGGAGCGCAATCCAACCGCTTTTTGGCAAGGGGTGAGTGCGTTCTTGTTGTTTTTATTGGTGTTGCAGTGGTTTTTGTTGGTGTAGAACTGATTTTTAATTCCAAAACAAGGCAGTGTTTTATCTTTTTTGGTGCAGTCATTTCAAGGGTGTACGGGTTTTCTAGGTAGTTAATATGGCTTAAGTTACTGAATTTAATAGTTAAATAGTGTTGTTGGCATGCATAGTGTTATAATTACATAAGATAGAAATTGTCAGAGCAGAGAGGCTCACTTCGTGGTATCGCGGAGTGGGCCTTTTTTCGTTTCTGAGCCAATGAAATAGGCAGGAGAACAAAATGGCCGAGTTTGTAAAAGTATGCGCGCTAAGTGATTTAGTCGCAGACGCAGGGGTTGCGGCCCTAATTAATAATCAGCAAGTAGCGTTGTTTTACATCGCAAAACAGGTGTATGCCGTGGGTAATCTGGATCCAATTCGTGAATCGAATGTGATGTCACGCGGTATGACCGGCGATGCGCAAGGGCAATTGTATGTGGCCTCGCCACTGCATAAAGAGCGTTATAGCTTGATAAGCGGCGAGTGTCTTGACAAGCCCGGTTATCACTTGCCGGTCTACGCCAGCAAAATAGAAGCAGAACAGGTGTGGGTGGCGGTTTAGTTTGGCGCTAAATCACACGGCAAAAGGTTATCTGATATGAACAAGCAAATCCCTTCCAGCGATTCGATTAACACCACCTGTCCGTATTGTGGCGTTGGCTGTGGTATCGAAGTTAAAGTCGATGCCAAGGCGCAAAAGCTTGCAGACATTAAAGTAAAAGTGCTGGGTGATAAAACGCATCCAGCGAATTTTGGCAAGTTGTGCGTAAAAGGCTCGGCAGCGGGAGAAACCCTCAGCTTTGACGGCCGAATGCTCGCGCCGCAATTCAAGGGCAAGACGGTGAGTTGGTCGAGCGCACTTAATACGGTCGCCGAAAAATTTACACAAGTGATTGCTGAACATGGCCCTGATGCCGTGGCGTTTTATGTTTCTGGGCAGTTTCTAACGGAAGACTATTATGTCGCCAATAAGCTGATGAAAGGCTTTATTGGCAGTGCCAATATTGATACCAATTCGCGCCTATGTATGGCGTCTGCTGTGGTCGGTTATAAGCGTGCCTTTGGGGTTGATGCCGTGCCATGCAGTTATGAAGATTTGGAGTTGGCGGATTTGGTGGTGATTGTTGGTTCCAATACCGCATGGGCGCACCCGATTATTTATCAACGAATTGCGGCGGCGAAAAAACAGCGCCCGAGTATGAAAATCGTGGTGGTTGATCCCCGTCAAACCGCGACCTGTGATATTGCTGATTTGCATTTGGCGATTGCACCCGGTTCGGACGCTAACTTGTTTAACGGATTATTGGCCAGTCTAGGGCAGAACGAAGCCTTAGACGAAGCGTTTATTAATAATCATACCGAAGGTTTTAAAGAGGCCTTTAGCCATGCGCAAATTTTGCAAGGCGATATTCATCGTGTTGCTAAAGAGTGCGGGTTGGAAGTGACTCAGTTACAGACTTTTTATCGCTGGGTACGCGAGCATCAAAAAATGGTCACCCTGTATTCGCAAGGGGTCAACCAATCGTCCAGCGGTGTGGATAAATCGAATGCAATTATCAATGTGCATTTGGCCACAGGCCGAATAGGGCAGGTGGGCATGGGGCCATTTTCGATTACCGGACAGCCCAATGCAATGGGGGGGCGTGAAGTGGGTGGTTTGGCCAATCAGCTTGCGGCCCATATGGATTTTAGCAATTCTGAAGATATTCATCGCGTGGCTCGTTTTTGGAAAGCAGCCAATATGGCGCAGAGCAATGGCTTGAAAGCGGTGGATATGTTTAATGCGGTGGCTACCGGCAAAATCAAAGCGATTTGGATTATGAACACCAATCCGGTTGTGTCGATGCCCAATGCAAATTTTGTGCGTCAAGCTTTGCAGCGGTGCGAAATGGTTGTGGTCTCAGACTGTATGCAGCATACCGACACCACCGAGGTGGCGGATGTGTTATTACCGGCTTTAACTTGGGGCGAAATTGATGGCACGGTGACCAACTCGGAACGCACTATTTCTCGTCAGCGTGCGTTTATGGCCGGGCCCGAAAACGCTCGTGCCGATTGGTGGATGCTGTGTGAAGTTGCTAAACGTATGGGGTTTGTTGACGCGTTTGATTATCAAAATGTGGCGCAGATTTTCCGCGAGCACGCGGCGCTATCGGGTTATCAAAACAATGGCACGCGTGATTTTGATATTTCTGGATTGGCGCGATTGAGTGATGAGCAATATCAACAGTTAACCCCAATGCAGTGGCCGGTAAATGTAGAGAATCCGCTCGGCACCAAGCGCTTGTTTTCGGATGGAAAGTTTTTTACGCCCTCTGGTAAAGCGCGTTGTATAGCAATAACCCCACAAGCACCTCGCTATAAAACCGATGCGCAATTTCCTTTTGTGCTCAATACCGGACGCTACCGCGATCAGTGGCATAGCATGACTCGCACAGGGAAAACGGCAAAATTGATGGCTCATCGGGATGAAATGCAAGTGGAAATTCATCCGCATGACGCCGCTGAAAAAGGGGTTGTGGATGGACAACTGCTGTGTTTGCAAGGGAAAACCGGTGATTATCGCTTAATTGCTCGTGCGCAAGTCAGTGCCAAGCAACGACGTGGCGAACTGTTTGTACCGATGCACTGGAATCGCCAGTTTGCCAGTGCGGGTAATGTCGATGCCTTGATTCCAGCCGTGGTTGACGGGCTTTCTGGGCAGCCGGAATTTAAGCATGCTGTCGTGAATGTTCAGCCGTTTAAGAGTGCATGGCAAGGGGTGATTTTTTCTCGTCAGGCGCTAAAACTAGAGGGTATTGCCTATTGGAATAAGGTGAGCGGTAAAGATTTCTCACGTTATGAAATTGCCATGGAGCAGGGGAAAGAGGCGCTGAGTTTGCACGAATTACAAGCACATTTACCGACTTTATTTGGCGCACAAAACCCGTCAAGTGAATGGCTGAGTTATCTGGATGCAAACCAGCAGCAATTACGCATGGCGCAGCTGGTGGATGGGCAGTTGCAAGCGGTCGCCTTTATTGCGCTGGAATCACACACCTTAGACCGCAATTGGCTAGGGTCTCTGTTTGCCGAGCCGCTTGCTGCGCAGCAGCGTCGTTTTTTATTGGCGGGCCGCAATAGTGGTGCCAAAGAGACTGGGCCGACAGTTTGCAGCTGTTTTGGTGTGGGCTTAAACACCATTATCGAAGCCATTGTCAGCCAACAACTGAGCAGTGCTGAGCAAATTGGCCAAGCGTTAAAAGCCGGAACCAATTGTGGTAGTTGTGTGCCAGAACTGACAGAAATTATTGCGCAGCAGCAAGCCAAAATAAAAGAATTAACCTCGGCGTAAGGCGTAGAGGAAGGAGAGATAAGATGGATTATTTACCGATTTTTAGCAAAATCAATGACCAACCTTGCGTGATTGTCGGAGGAGGTACTGTCGCAGCACGTAAAGCCGATTTATTTATCAAAGCCGGCGCGCGTGTGACGGTGATTGCGCCGGAGCTCAAAGCCGAGATGCGTTTTCACTTAGAGCAAGGCAAGGTCATTTGGCAGTGGGGCGAGTTTTCAGAGGCGTTAATGGCGACTTTAGAACGTCCTCAGCTCGTGATTTCGGCGACTGATGTTCAGCCGGTGAATGTCGCGGTCTATCAGTATTGTAAGGCGCGGCATATTCCTGTGAATGTTGCCGATCAAACCCAATATTGTGACTTTATTTTACCCGGAATTGTTGAGCGCGGGCCTATGACCATCGCGGTATCTACAGGTGGACGTTCGCCGGTATTGGCGCGTTTAATGAAATCACGCTTAGAGACCTTGATTCCGCACGGTTTTTCTAAGGTGACGGAATTAGTCGGTGAATATCGCCAAGCAGTGAAAGACAAAATTAGCCATCCGGACGGACGCAAACAGTTTTGGGAAGGTCTGCTTAACGAGTCATTTTTAGATCGCGTATTGCATGGCAAGCAGCAAGAAGCTAGACAGATGCTGGAACAAAAATTACACACTGACGCTCAGACCGAATTTAGCCCACAAGGTGAAGTTTATTTGATTGGCGCAGGTCCAGGTGACCCTGAATTGATGACCTTCAAAGCGTTACGGTTATTACAACAAGCCGATGTGGTGGTGTATGACCGTTTAGTTTCACCAGAAATTTTGGATATGGCGCGCCGTGAAGCTGAGCGAATTTACGTTGGCAAGCGCGAGCGTTGGCACCGTATGCCGCAAGCGAAGATTTCCGAATTGCTGTTGCAGTTGGCGCAAGAAGGGAAAAAAGTGGCGCGTTTAAAAGGCGGTGATCCGTATATTTTTGGACGCGGTGCAGAAGAAGCGGAGCTTTTGGCAGAAGAGGGCGTGCCGTTTCAAGTTGTCCCGGGAATTACCGCCGCAGCCGGTTGTGCTGCTAGCTGTGACTTCCCGCTAACGCATCGCGATTATTCGCATTCGGTTGCCTTGGTGACGGGGCATCAACAAGCCGGTGCGCAAAAAATCGACTATGCACGTTTGGCGCAGTCTGGGGATACGATGGTGTTTTACATGGGGATTAAAAATGCCGCTGAAATCCAGAGCGAGCTGATTCGTCACGGTGTCAGTAAAACGATTCCGGCAGCGATTATTGAAAACGGAACTCGCGCTAACCAGAAAATTACTGTAGTCACTTTGGACCAATTGAGCGACACCATTGCGCACAATAAAATTCAGCCGCCAGCCTTATTGGTGATTGGCGAGGTTTTAAAAGTGCGCGCCAAATTGCACCAGCTGCAGGCTGCTGCGCTTTTAAAAAAGCCGCAAGCCGCGTTTGAGGTGTTGCAGGTAGCGGTATGAGTGATCATCCCTTTAGTCAATTTTTGCGTATTCTCGGCAAGGGACCACGTAGCCGCCGCTGTTTAGAGGTTGCAGAAGCCCAGCAGGCGATGCAAATGTTGCTGCAGGGGCAGGTCAGTGATAAACAGCTTGGGGCATTTTTACTGCTAATGCGTGCCAATGGGGAAAGCCAAACGGAGTTGCTCGGTTTTATGCAGGCAGTACAGGCTCAGCTGGCTGAGGTTGCGGATTTTAGCGGCTATTCGGTCGACGTAAATTGGGTGAGTTACTCTGGAAAATGGCGCTATCCACCGTATTTTTTACTGGCCCTAAAGCTGTTGGCGGAAAATGGTTATCGGGTTTTATTGCATGGCGACAGTGGGCAGTTTGCGCAACGTGCTTATGCTGAACAGTGGCTTGAATCGCTGGGTATTGCTTCTTTAAACACCGAGTCAGTTGGCCTTGATTGGCAGTCCGGCCAAGTCAATTACCTTGCGATTGGTTCCGTATTGCCAATGGTGCGAGACCTACTCCATTTAAAAGAAGAGTTGGGGGTGCGCACGGTGTTTAATACCTTGGTTAAACTGCTTAATCCAATGCGAGCGCCTGCTGCAGTGCAAGGTATTTATCATAAGGGCGTGGAGCAGTTGCATCATGCTGCGGCACAGGTCAATCACAGCCGCTGTAACTTGGTGTTTAAGGGCGAAGGTGGCGAAGCCGAGATTCGGCCGGATGCCTTAATAAAGCTGTTCTTTTCATTACCTAATCAAGCCGAGCCGATGGAGCTGAAAATTCCGGCAGTCATCGAACGACAAGTGCGTCCGGAATCTTGGCAGCACGAGGATTTAGTGCAGCTTTGGCAAGGCCAAAAAAACGATCTTTATGGGACCCAGAGTGTGATTTGTACTGCGGCAGTGGGTTTAATGTGCATCGCTTTGGCGGACAGTGAAAACCCGGTAACGCTGCTAGAGCAAGCAAACTTTTTTGAGCACGCATATCAAACGGCCAGTCAATTTTGGCAGCAAAGGAGTGGACAGTGTTAATGCAGGTAAATCCGATGATTGTTGAGTTTGAACAGGCTTATGCAGCGGTGTTGCAACAAGCGCGTTCGGTGCTTATGCCGACGGAATCCCTCCCTCTTTGGCAGGCGCAAGGTCGTGTACTGGCGCAAGATGTGTTCGCGCCAATCAATTGGCCGACTTGGCCACAAAGTGCGATGGATGGGTTTGCGATTAATAGTCAAGATCGCTCAGCCCGTTTTCGTATTTTGGCCAGTGCTTTTGCGGACAAAGTGCCGTCTGATTGTGTGTTACAAGCGGGCCAAGCACAGCGTATTATGACCGGTGCCGTAATTCCCCAAGGTTGTGATGCAATCGTGCCGCTTGAGTATGCCGTCTTGCAAACCACGCCTGATGGTGATTGGTTGCTTAATCCGAATCTTCCGCATAAGTTGTGGTCGCAGGGTCGACACATAAAGGCGGTTGGTTCGGATGTGCGGCAAGGTGAAAAACTGCTTGCTAAGGGGACGCTTCTAGCGACGAAAGAACGAGCTTTATTGGCTTCAGTTGGCTGTTCGCAAGTGTCGGTATTTGTTAAGCCAAAGGTGGCTGTGCTGACGTTGGGTGATGAGTTGACAGACCCTGGTGAGCCTTTAACGCAAGGAGGCGTTTATAACGCCAATCGGTTTTTATTACAGGGTTTGCTCAGTGGTTTGTCGATTGAATTGGTGGCGATGGAAACCTTACCTGATGAGTACGCGGTGATTGCTCAACGGCTGCAAAGTTTAGGTCAAACCGTGGATTGTATTTTCACGGTGGGCGGCAGTTCGGTTGGCGATAAAGATTGGTTACCGAAAATTTTGCAGGCAGAAGGTCATTTTCACCGTTTTAAGATTAATATGAAACCGGCAAAACCTTTGATGAGCGCACAGCTTGGACGTGCGCAATTGCTGGCATTACCAGGTAATCCTTTGGCGACCTATTTTAGTTTTCAGTTATTTGCAAAGCCATTATTGCAGGTGATGGCAGGGCAGGCTTTGGCTACTGAGTTTGCACAGGGTGAAGAGTTGCGCTTAGCCGAACCGCTGCAGATTGCGGATAAGTTGCGCTGGATTCTTGTACGGCGTGTTGGCTCTGAGGTTTGGCCAATGCAGGCTTCAGCGAGTCAGCTTAGTGTGTTGCAAAAAGCGCAGGGGTTTATTCGGGTTGCTGCGCATCAATCCCTCGCAAAAGGGGATCGTGTGCGATTTTTTGCAGGCACCGAATGTTAGGGATAATCGTGCTTTCCGGAGGGGAGGGACGTCGTATGGGCGGCCAAGACAAAGGCTGGTGCTGTCATCAGCAACAGCCTTTTGTGGCGTTGGTTGTGGCACAGATTGAGCAACAATTAAAAGCACTTGGTTTACAGGCGCATATCGTCATTAGTGCCAATCGAAATCTAAGCCGTTATCAGGCGCTAGGGTATCCGGTAATTTGTGACCGAAGAGGCGGGCAAGGTGATTATCAAGGCCCTTTAGCAGGGATTGAAAGTGCCTTGGAATATGGGCTAACAAATAAGGTCGATTATTGGGTGACTTGGCCAGTGGATTCGATTGGTGCTGTGCCGCAATATCTGCAAATTGCGCTTGGAGATTGGCGGCACAGTCTATCTAACAATCCGTCGACGATACGCGTTTTACAGACTTTGGATAAGTTGCACTTTGCACATTTGGGCTTGGCTACGATGCAGATAAGTTCGTTAAAATCCTATCTTGATAGCGGCCAGCGCTCAATTAAAGGTTGGTTGCAAACACGCGAATGCGTCACGTTTACGCTAACGTGTGATGCGCAGTTATTGAACTGCAACCAGTTTTAACGCTTGCCGTCACCACCGGCTTTCACCAGCAGTTTATCGAGTAGGCGGGTTGGTAGTATGCGTTTTAAGGTCGCAAATACTTTGGTGGGCACCGTCACACGATAACGAATTTTGGCTTGTTTGCTTTGTAAGGCGTGCAACAAATCTTTATAGACCGCTTGCGGCCCGAGCGTAAAAGGAGCCGCAGGCCCAACGGTTTCGAGGCGTTCTAACATCGCGTGATATTGGGCGTGATGCGCTGAGGTGGCAGGGGTAATCCAGCGTTGAAACTGTGCAAAAGCATTTTTACGAAAATCGGAAAGAATCGGCCCCGGTTCAATCAGGCTCACTTGAATATTGTCTTTAGCAACCTCAAGTCGCAAGGTATCGGCAAAACCTTCAATCGCAAATTTTGAGGCGTTGTAAGCACCACGATATGGCATAGCCGCAAAGCCTAAAATCGAACTGTTATAGATGATTTTGCCATGTCCTTGTTGCCGCATAATCGGTAGGATGCGATTGGTGAGTTCTTGGGTGCCAAAAACATTCGTTTCAAATTGATAACGCATTGCATCACGACTTAAATCTTCTACTGCACCAGGCAATCCAAAAGCCCCGTTATTAAACAGTGCATCAATGCTGCCGCCACTCATTTTCAGCGCCTGCTCTAAGCCATTTTGAATGGAATTCGTGTCCGCCAGGTCAATCTGTACGGCTTGATACCCTTGCTGTTGAAGGCGTTCGACATCTTGTGCTTGACGCGCCGAGGCGATCACCTGGTAGCCCGCTTGGTGAAGTTGTTGCAGGCAATAATAGCCAATACCGGTGGAGCAGCCGGTAATAAGAATGGTACTGGGGGGCAGAAGTTTGCTCGGCATGGCATAACCTTTAATGCTTTTATGTTTGCGATTTTATCGGTACTGAATATTCGTTATGGTTAATAAGGTGCAAAGTAATCCAAACGACTTTCAGCATAGAAAAGTTTTGACAGAGCAAGGCTGTTTGCCGTTATGTTCAGACCTGATAAAGGGCCGGTTCACAAGTGAAGCTTTGCAAGGTGTTTCCGGATAAACCGCTGACAGGAGATGTCACCTGAGCAGTTTTTCTGGGGGAAAATTATAAGCAAGGGAGGCGCAGAATTGATCTAAATGATCCTAAAGTCATTCGGGCTAGGCATTAAGCTACCGATTTGCCTATCCCGAAAGTTTTGATCTGCGTTTATTGCTTATTGCGCTTGCGCTGCGGCAACGTCCTTATGAACTTGTGCCATGTCTAAGTCGCATAGTTGCTTGATGCCTTCTTCAAGTGCATTCCCTGGAATCGCACCTGGGTTTGAGAAAACCACAACTTTTTCACGCATGAAAACCAAGGTTGGAATCGAGCGAACTTGGAACATTGCAGCGAGTTGCTCTTCTTCTTCCACATTCACTTTGCAAAACTTGATTTCTGGGTATTTTTCGGCAATCTCGGTAAACGTTGGGGCGAATTGTTTACAAGGACCACACCATTCGGCCCAGAAGTCAAAAATAACAATATCGTTGTTGTTGATCATGTCGTCAAATTGGTCAGATTTTAGGTCGATAACGGCCATGCGAGATTCCTTTTTTATACGATTGGTTTCAGGCAACATTGTAACAATTGAACTATTGCCTGTGAGGGTAAATACGTCGTAAATTTACCTGCTATTAAGCGATTTGTGGATTACCACCTTGCGTTAAAAGTGCTGGATTGAGGTATTGCTTCAACGTGGCTTCGTCCAAATCAGTCATTTCTAAGGCGACATCTAAAACTGGACGGCCTGAGGCATAGGCTTCTTTTGCAATTGCCGCGCCTTTTTCATAACCTACAACGGTGTTAAGTGCGGTGACTAAAATCGGGTTCACTTCTAAGGCTTGCTGTATGTTGCTGTGGTTAACGCTAAACCCTTTTATGGCTAAGTCGGCCAATTGCGTGATTGCGTTGGCAGAAATTTCTAAACTTTGTAGCAGGTTCAAAGCGATCATTGGCAGCATTACATTTAACTGGAAATTACCGGCTTGAGCACCGATGGTAATCGCAGTATGGTTGCCCATGACTTGAGCGGCAACCATACAGACCGCCTCCGGGATGACCGGATTCACTTTGCCCGGCATGATTGAACTACCGGGTTGCAGCGCGGGTAGTTGAATTTCCCCCAAACCGGCAAGCGGTCCTGAGTTCATCCAGCGTAAATCGTTGGCGATTTTCATTAAACTGGCGGCAAGCACATTCAATTGTCCGCTTAATTCCAGAGCGGTATCTTGTGAGCTTAAACCGATAAAAAGATTGTCCATCGGCTCAAAATGCATGGCGGTGATGGTCGCCAAATTCGCGCAAGTTAGAGGGCCAAACTCTGGATCCGCATTAATGCCGGTGCCTACTGCTGTGCCACCAATCGGCAGTTTTTGAATGCGTTTTTGAGTGTCTTGTAAGCGGGCAATGTTGTCTTCTAATTGTGCGCGCCAAGCACGTAATTCTTGGGTCATGCTAATTGGCATGGCGTCCATTAAGTGCGTACGTCCGGTTTTAATTACGCCCGCTAATTCGACCTCACGGTCTTTTAGGGTATTGCACAAATGACGAAGCGCCGGCAATAATTTTTCTTCCAAAGCAATCGAAGCTGCCACGTGAATCGCGGTTGGAATAACGTCGTTTGAACTTTGGCTCATGTTTAAATCATCGTTTGGATGCACTGCGGTTCCGGTCAGTTTTTCCGCCAAGGTCGCTAAGACTTCATTGGCGTTCATATTGGTGCTGGTGCCTGAGCCTGTTTGAAAAACATCGATAGGGAATTGGTCAAGGTATTCGCCTTGGATAATCGCTTTGGCGGCAGTTTGGATCGCTTCTGCCTTCTCATCGGACATTAAGCCAAGTTCTTTATTTGCTTCTGAACAGGCAAATTTTACATAGCTAACCGCTTGAATAAAACTCGCAGGTAAAGGTGTGCCAGAAATTGGGAAATTGTTAATCGCACGTTGGGTTTGCGCGCCATAGAGTGCATTTAGCGGAACGTCTAACGTCCCCATACTGTCTTTAACTTGGCGTGTGGCTGATGGGGATTCATTTTGCAGTGTTTGCATCGTCAAAGTCTCTTGATTGAAATTTAATTGGCGGTTATTTTACGCAGGTCCTTCTCAAAAAACGAGTCATTGAAGGTTTTATTCAAATTGAATAAGCGGAGTTAGTAAAAATATTCAACTTAAGTTATAAATTTGTATTTGGGTGGTATAATTGCGAAAAGTTGTGGTGCTAGCGCTGAGGAAGTAATGTTTAATTCATAAGAGCGGATGCTTTCGATTCATTTTACCTTCTGTAATCGATGGGTTTGTCTGTTATAAAAAGTTGAACAAAATCACCTTTTATGGATAAAAACTCAACATTATCTTGAAATTCCTTGAGAATTACGCAGCGCCTAGTCATAATCCTTAAGAAATAAACAATAGTGCGTAGCTTTAGTCTTGGTTAATGCGGCACTGAAAAAGAAGAGAATTTTTCATGTCAGAAAAAATCACTATAGTACTTGCTGAAGACCATTCGTTGGTTCGAGCTGGATTCAAATCGATTTTAGAAGCTCATGACGACTTGGAAGTAGTCGGTGAAGCGGAAGATGGTTTGGAATGTTTGGAATTGGTTCGTAGCAAAACTCCGGATATTTTATTGCTTGATCTTTCTATGCCGAAGCTTAGCGGTATGAATGTTATCAACCATATTAAGAAGCGTTATACCGACACCAAAGTCATTGTGTTGACTGCTGCAGAAACATTGAGTGTTTGGCGAGATGTTTTGGATATGGGTGTTGGTGGTTTATCAATGAAATCCGTGTCTCCGCGTGAGTTAACTAATGGAATACATGAAGTGCACAAGGGCGGTTCTTTCATCCATTCAGAAATTCAGCCGTCTTTAGAAGCTGCCGAAGGCTTGAAAAACCGTCGTTTATCGGTGCGTGAAAAGCAAGTTGTTAAGTTGGTTGCAGAAGGTTATAAAACCAAAGATATTGCGGATATGTTGGAAATTTCAGACCGTACAGTTTCAAAGCATCGTGAAAATTTAATGTCTAAATTGGCATTGGAATCGACTGCGGAACTGACCAAATATGCAAACGAATCAGGTTTGACTCGTGTCGGTTTGGAAGAAATTGAATAACGTTTAGTTTTTAATAACTTATTTTGCCATAAAAAAAGCCCGATTTAATATCGGGCTTTTTTTATGGCTTGAAGTATATGTTTTATGTTAATTCTTCATTTTTAATAGTGCTATTGCTGCTCAATTCCGCCGCACTTGTGGTGCTTGTAGTTGTTATGCCGAGATAGTCATTTTTAAACGTTGTTAAGCCTTCTTGCACTAAATCATAGGTTTGATTAATGGTGTTTTCTATGCCTTCGCTGAGTACATTGAGGTCGCCTAAAAATCCTTTCGCTTGGGAAAAACCGTCACTGATGCCTTGCCCGATCACGTCTAAAAAACGTGTGACTAAGGCCTCACCTTCCAGCTCTGGATGGGCTTTTTGAAAGCCGCTTAAAAAAGCTGTGCTGCCTTGCACTATGCGCTGAGCGGTATTTTCCGGTGTCCAATAATCCATGCCGCCTTGTGCGGCTAAGGTGTCATTGCTGATTGGGTCGGCGGCCGATTTGTCTAAACCCAAATCAATCCGTAGCTGTTTGTTAATCTCTTCAATCGCACTTTGAAATGAAATTTGAAGGCCAGATTGCGCAGCGTTATTGCTGTTGCCAAAAAGATTGGCGACAAGGCTGGCTTGTTGTTCAAATTTGACGGCCGCTGGATTAGTGGCTGTTCTCAGTTTGGCTTGTTCTGATGCTTGGTCGGGTAGATTGAGCGATTTATCCACACCGCGTCCCCGATTTTCTTGGGCCGCATCGGCACTTTTTTGGTAGGCGCTAAGAGCACCGAACGCTTTAATATCCATTATTGTGCTCCTAAGAGAGAAGGGTCATGGTCATGGTCATGATAGAGTCTGTTTTAAACTGATTCTATCGCTATAGTAGCTTATCGGCAATTGCTTGAAATACTTGAGAAAAAAATAAATTATAAAACGTCAGTTTTTACTTTCTGTCATGGATTAAAGCGCAGATTTGCTGAAAAACTGGTATCATTCGCGCAAAATTTCAAATGTGCTGCGGCACGTCTTTACAGGAATCAGTCAGTATGGAATTAAATCCCGTTTACAGCCGTCTAAAAGATTATTTGGAACGTACTTCTGTGCTTAGGGGGTATCTTTGACTACGAAGTCAAGTCTGAGCGTTTAGAGGAAGTGAATCGAGAGCTTGAAGATCCGAATGTTTGGAATAATCCGGAAAAAGCGCAGGGTTTAGGTAAAGAAAAAGTCCAATTGGAAAATATTGTTGCCACCATTAAAGAGTTAGAAGATGGTTGTCGCAGTGCGCAAGAATTACTGGAATTGGCTGAAATGGAAGCCGATCAAGAGATGGTCGATGAGGTCATTATCGAATGTGACCGTCTTGGTGCTTTGATTGATAAACTCGAGTTTCAGCGCATGTTCAGCGGTGAAATGGATGCCAATAACTGTTATTTGGAAATTCAGGCTGGCTCCGGTGGAACGGAAGCGCAAGATTGGTCGAACATGATTCTGCGGATGTATTTACGTTGGGCGGATTCGCACGGCTTTAAAGCGGAGATTGTTGAGATCACCGCCGGCGATGTGGCGGGCATTAAAGGGGCGACAATACATGTCCAAGGCGATTATGCCTATGGTTGGTTACGCACCGAAACGGGCGTTCATCGTCTGGTGCGTAAATCCCCATTTGATTCATCGAATCGTCGGCATACTTCTTTTTCATCGGTGTTTATTTCCCCTGAAATTGACGACAGTTTTGAGATAGACATCAATCCTGCGGACTTGCGCATTGATGTGTATCGCGCCTCAGGCGCGGGCGGACAGCACGTTAACCGAACCGAGTCTGCTGTGCGTATTACCCATTTGCCAACCAATACGGTAACGCAGTGCCAAAACGGGCGTTCGCAGCATCAGAATAAGGCCGAGGCGATGAAGCAGCTTCGCGCTAAATTATATGAACTGGAAATGCACGAACGTAATGCGGAAAAACAAGCGTTGGAAGACTCTAAAGCGGACATTGGATGGGGCAGTCAAATTCGTTCGTACGTGTTGGATTCTGGACGGATTAAGGATTTACGTACCTCGGTTGAAACGGGGAATACCAGTGCAGTATTAGATGGCGATTTGGATCAGTTTATTGAAGCCAGCTTGAAAGCCGGATTATAGGCCGTGCGTCATGACAATCAGATGAAGGCGCAGCCTTAGTTATGAATTGTCAACAGCCCCTAGCGATTAAACGGTAAAAGCCGTAAAATAGCCGCAATCAAAATTGAACCCAGTAAACAGCTGCCTTTCATGGCGGCTTTTATTTTTAAGCGAGTAGATAAATGTCCGAACAGCAAAACAGTGTGCCAGAAGTTGATGAAAATAAAATTATTGCGGAACGCCGTGCAAAATTAGCAGGGTTGCGTGATAAGGGCCACTCTTATCCGAACCATTTCCGCCGCGCGCATGATGCTGTTGATCTGCAGCGTAATTATGGCGATATGGAAAAAGACGCGATGGCACAGGCTGAGCCAGTACGCGTTAAGGTTGCTGGGCGAATGATGCTACGTCGTATCATGGGGAAAGCGAGTTTTGCCACCATTCAAGACCATTCGGATCGCATTCAGTTGTATGTGACTCGTGATGACTTACCAGAAGGTTTTTATAACGAAGAGTTCAAAAAATGGGATTTGGGCGATATTATCGGCGCTGAAGGTTACCTGTTTAAAACCAATACTGGTGAGTTGTCGATTCACGTTGAAAAACTTGAATTGATTACCAAGTCTCTGCGCCCGCTGCCGGATAAATTCCATGGTTTGCAAGACCAAGAAGTGCGTTATCGCCAGCGTTATATCGACTTGATTGTTAATCAGGAAAGCCGCGATACCTTTGTTCTGCGTTCTAAAATTGTGCAACACGTACGCGAGTTTTTGATTCGTAAAAACTTTATGGAAGTCGAGACGCCGATGATGCACGTCATTCCTGGTGGAGCCTCTGCTAAGCCATTCGCAACACATCACAATGCGTTGGATATGCCGTTGTTTCTACGAATCGCTCCAGAACTATACCTAAAAAGATTGGTGGTCGGCGGTTTTGAGCGAGTATTTGAAATCAATCGTTCGTTCCGTAACGAAGGGCTTTCTACTCGCCACAATCCGGAATTTACTATGGTTGAGTTTTATGCGGCTTATACCGACTATCATCAACTCATGGACTACACCGAAGAGTTGTTGAAAGAGTTGGCCGAGATGGCGGTTGGTTCAACCACGGTACCTTACCAAGGTGAAGTGTTTGATTTTGGTAAGCCATTCGCGCGCTTGACCATGAAAGATGCCATTTTAAAATATAACGACGGGGTAACTTCCGAGCAGCTAGATGATTACGATAGTGCAAAAGCATTGGCAGAATCCTTACGTATTAAAGTCTTACCGGGCGCCGGCTTAGGGAAAATCTGGACGGAAATTTTTGAAGAGACAGCAGAGCATAAGCTGAAAGATCCGACATTTATTATTGAATATCCGGCAGAAGTGTCACCCTTGGCGCGTCGTAATGACGAAAACCCATTTATCACCGACCGTTTTGAGTTGTTTATTGGTGGGCGCGAGCTTGCCAATGGCTTTAACGAGCTGAACGATGCCGAAGACCAAGCGGAACGCTTTAAAGCACAGGTTGAAGCAAAAGATGCCGGTGATGATGAAGCGATGCATTACGATGAAGATTACATCACTGCACTGGAACACGGTATGCCGCCAACCGCAGGTGAAGGAATTGGAATTGACCGTTTGGTCATGTTATTTACCAATTCGGCTTCTATCCGTGATGTATTGCTTTTCCCACATATGCGACAGCAGTAAAGCCTGAAAGACCTGTCTGACAGGTTTCAAGCTTTCGTTAAGCCCCGCAATTGCGGGGTTTTTGTTTGATTTTATTGGTGGTGGGCGCTCGGGTTGCCATTTTCACTAATTAGGTTATCAATATAGGTGGATTGAGTATTAAACGAAAAGTCTTTTACATTCCCGGTTTTGACCCTAGAAGCGAGGCTTATTATAAAAAGCTTCTGTTGAGCGAGTTTCCGAAAATAAAAGCGGGAATGACATGCAATGAGAAATCTCGGGTTATTTATAAAAAGGATGATTTGGAAGTCGATTATGAGCTGCTTTCTTGGCATAAAGTCATAAGGCGTTATTGGACAAGGGGGTTTTTGGGGAATCTAAAAAACGTTAAAACTACCTTTTCGGATTATGTTTTCAAGGGTACTTGGGGCCGGCTGTTTAGACTGTCACGCGCCGATGGTTTGCAAAAAGCGTTCTCTCCCTATTTCTTTTTTTTCTGGCTGTTGCTTATCTTATTTGGCTGTAGTTATTTTATTTGGACTAGCCTCACTGGGCAGGTGTCATGGATAACCCTGTTTGCTTTACTGAGCTTTGGCGTTGTCAACCTGCTACTGTATCTTGGTTTAGATAAATTGAACCTATTTTGGGTAAATCGGATTATGGACTTCTTTGTCCGTTATTCAAAGCGTGAAGTTCCTTTGGTGTTGCAGGCAGAATCCCATTTTAAGGCAAAGGTTTTGAGTGCTTTAGATTCCGGTGAATATGATGAAGTCGTCTTGGTGGCGCACAGTGTAGGCACCATTTTATGTTTGAGTATCATGGCCGAATTGGCTGAGGAAGGGTTGGGTGAAGGATTGACGGTAGTGACACTTGGTCATTGTGTCAGCGGTGTGAGTATTTTGCCGGAAGCGATTTGGTTTAATGATAAGTTAAAGCGCATTTCATTACGTCAGTTCAAATGGATAGATGTTACCTCAGGAAAAGATGCGGTGACCTTTTATAAAGTGACGCCTGCGTATCATGCTGAAATATTGCCCGATTTAACATTGTCAGCAGGTTTTCATGAGATTTTCGATAAACGTTTTTACGCCAGTTTGAAGTGGGATTTTTATCAAATCCACTTTCTTTATTTATATAATCCGCAACACCCCGAAAATAGCCTATTTAACTATCAAAAATTGCTGTTTGATGCAGGTGTCTTCAAACGCTTATTAAAATAATCGTTAGAGTGATTCTGAATAAGGCCAAGTGGCGTCAGGTACAGAACAATTTAACTAAGTGAGACGGCTGTTTATAGCCACGTGTAGAGCTGACAAAAACAAGCAATACAGCGCAGCTAAATTGATCAAAGCTGCTGTGGGATAGGCTTACAAGTGCAATTTCGTTGTTACGCCTTTTATCCATTGCTTTGGCTATGCATTTCAAGGCAAGCCTGGAGTTTATTGCTTGCAACACCTTGCTGAAGGCAATTGTGACTTGTTCTGCGTCTCCTTAGTCCAAATAAAGTTTAATAAGGAATTTTAAATGGCAAGATGTCCGATATTTCCACCGCCGTCCGAAAAGAGAGCGTCTTTATTTAAGATTTTTTTCAAAAAAAGCCGTTCGTGGATGGATGCGTTGTATGCTCGCAGCTATACCATGAAAATGGGTGAGATACAGTTGCCTACGAGCAAGTTGTTTATGGTGAATGATCTCAAAGAGGTCAAAAAAATCATGATAGAGCAGCCTAATGATTTCCCTAAACATGATATTTTGCACGAAGTTTTAGAGCCGTTATTGGGTAACAGTATTTTTACCACCAATGGAGAAGAGTGGCAGCGTCAGCGTGATTTGTTGGTGCCCGGTTTTAAGCAAAATAATGTAGAAAGTATTTTTGCTAGAATGACGCAAGCCACGGATGCGATGATGTTGCGTTTGGCAAAAGAACCGGTAAATGGTGGCGAAACCTTCAATATTGAGCCTGAAATGACGCTGGTCACGGCCGACATTATTTTTAGAGCGATAATGTCGACCAGTATTGATGAAAAAGAGGCGAAAGAGGTGTTGACGGCTTTTGCGGGTTACCAGCAGAAATCTCCACTGATTACGCTCTTGAGAATGTTTGGTATTGCCAATAATTTTTTGCTCAAACGCTTCGATAAAAAGCGAGTTGCGGAAGGTAAGGTTATTCGCCGAGCGATTGAGCGTGTTATTGAACAACGTTCGGAAGGCTTTAAAAAAGGGCAAAGAGAGAGTGACATTCTGAATGCGGTTCTTGAAACCGCTGAAAAGTCTGATAAGGCGTTTAGCATTAAAGAGATTGCTGATCAAATAGTGATGTTGTTCTTAGCGGGGCATGAAACTTCAGCGGCGGCTTTGACTTGGACGTTGTATTTGATTTCATTGTATCCGGAGGAGCAAGATAAGCTGTTTGCTGAAATTACAGCGGTCAACGCCAGAGACCCTTTCACCTTTAGAGATGTGAAGGCTTTCACTTATCTTAAACAGGTTTTTATGGAGTCGCTTAGACTTTACCCTCCGGTCGGTTTTTTTGCACGTCAATCAGCAGAGGCGACTGAGATGCGCGGTAAAAAAATCAAACCCAAAGATGCGATTATCATCGCTCCTTGGTTGATTCAGCGGAATGTAAATAACTGGGAAGACCCCCATGGTTTTTGTCCGCATCGCTTTGATAATGGCGACCCATCAGAGCGAGGCGCTTATCTGCCGTTTGGCATGGGGCAGCGTGTTTGTATTGGTATGTCGTTTGCAATTCAAGAAGCGATGTTGATTTTAGCCACCTTAATCCGTGAATACCGTTTTGAGTTAGAAGCTGGATTTGAACCAAAGCCCGTGGGTAAAATAACGATTCGTTCAGAGAATGGGTTAAACGTAAAAATGATCAAAAGAAGCAGTGAGGCAGCGCCTGAATGAAAGAGTGGATTGTCGGTTTTGGATTAATGTGTTTAATTGTGCCTTTGGCAGTATTTGGTTATTTATTGATTGTTGTTTTTGGTTTTACGGGACGCCGGCATCGAGTGCGTGCAGGCGTTCGGGCGATGGATCATTTTGTTAATGCCACTGTATTCAATGGTTATGCGTGGGAATCTGTCTCTTCACACGCTTGGCGCGAACGCGATAATAAAAAGTGGGCCAAACGGGTTATTGCCTTTACAGATTACTTTCAGCTTGACCACTGTCGTCGTGCAAATAAGCGCGAGCAACCCATTATTGATCTTGTCTTGCAAAAAGGCCTTGAAAAACAAACAATCAAGTAGGATTTCAATTGCCGATATTACAACCCTTAACATCGCTCCCCATGAACAAAGTGCTTAATCTCTCCGGTTATGGATTCTATTGGTACAACCTTAAAGCGCTGTTAAGTGTATCTGGGAATCGACATTTTATTGGGTGGGGGCAAAAGCGTAGTGGACGATTTGCACAGTGGTGCGCCAAACGCTTTAATGGCTCTTTTACCTTACTTGAAGATGGTTTTATCCGTTCTTTGGGTTTAGGTGTCGATGGCGCGCAAGCAATGAGCCTGGTTCTGGATGATGTGGGGATTTATTATGATGCGACACGTCCATCGCGCCTAGAAAATTTGCTGAATCAAACCGATTTCACCAAACAATCTGGTTTAATTGAACAGGCTAAGCAAGCGATTGAGTTTATTCAAAAACATGCCATTTCCAAATACAATCATGCTCCAAATATTCATGCGGAGACATTTCCTGAGCTGTTCGAAAAATTACAGTCGCCGAGACAAAAAATATTGGTGATTGCTCAGACTCAGGGTGATGCCTCTTTGGCTTATGGATATGGTAATCAATTTTCTACTCGGGATTTAATTCAAGCAGCGATTGATGAAAATCCAGGTGCGGGAATCTATCTCAAGATTCATCCCGATGTTTTATCGGGCAAAAAGGCATCCGATATTGATTTGGATTTTGC
Organism: Thiosulfatimonas sediminis; assembly: GCF_011398355.1. Classification (GTDB taxonomy): domain Bacteria; phylum Pseudomonadota; class Gammaproteobacteria; order Thiomicrospirales; family Thiomicrospiraceae; genus Thiomicrorhabdus; species Thiomicrorhabdus sediminis_A. The sequence continues at coordinate 1,700,309 of NZ_AP021889.1, read as the reverse complement.
CGCCCAATACTGCATCCTAATTCAAGAAGATGTTAATCCAATCGGGTTATTAACGTATTTTGAAAAGGTCTATACAAAAACCTCGCAAATGGGATTTGAAGCCTTGTTGCTGGGTAAGGCATGTGTGTGTTTTGGTGTGCCATTTTATGCCGGTTGGGGATTAACCGATGATCGTGTCAAGATTGAACGTCGAGAGCGTAAATTGAGTCTCCAAGAGGTTTTTGCCGCTGCTTACATTCTCTATCCAACTTACTATGATTCTTATCAGCAAAAATCGTCCAATCTGCTGGAGGTTTTACATACCTTGAATCGCCTTAAACAGCGAGCCATACCCAAAGCGGATATAGCGTTCTTTTTGGGTTTTTCATGGTGGAAACGGCCTTATGTCAAACCGTTCTTTCGGGCGGGAGAGGTTGGCAAGTTTGTGTTTCTTAATCCATTTAAAATGCCTTTTTGTGCGCACCCGCATGCGCGAATCGCTTTAGATAAGGCTTTAAAGAGAGGCTTAAATGCCAAGAGCTGTTTCTGTATTTGGGGGCGCAAAGCCTTTCCTGAGGTTGAAGAGTATGCGCGGGTTAATCAAATCAAGCTTTATCGTATAGAAGATGGTTTTGTGCGCTCTATATCCCTTGGCTCGGATTTAACTCAGCCCTATTCTCTGGTGGTGGATGCGCGCGGAATTTATTTCGATCCAACAGCCGCCAGTGATTTAGAACATCTGTTATTAACCTACGATTTTCAAGCTGAGCTAGAGTTGCTCAAGCGCGCCGAGCAGGCTGCTGATTATTTGGTTGCGCAAAAGCTTTCTAAATATAACTTGTATCACTATCAGGTCTTGAGTTTTCCAAAAGGGCGCAAAGTGATTCTCGTCCCTGGTCAAGTGGAAGATGATGCATCGATTCGGTTTGGTGCGCCCGGTATGACAAATTTAAAATTGTTACAAGCGGTTAGAAAAAACTGTCCTGATGATTATATTGTTTATAAACCCCATCCTGATGTATTGGTGGGCAATCGTACCGGGCGGATCGATCAACAAGAAGCCCTGGTTTCATGCAATCAAATTGTGACCGAAGTGAGTATCGACAGTGTGTTAGAGCAAGCACATGAAGTGCACACCTTAACGTCTTTGGTTGGGTTTGAGGCCCTGATGCGCGGAAAAAAAGTCGTTACCTATGGGAAGCCTTTTTATGCTGGCTGGGGTTTAACGGAAGACCTCCAACCTTGCGAGAGTCGGCAGCGGCGACTCTCGTTGAATGAATTGCTGGCCGGTGTCTTGTTGCTTTACCCTCGTTATATCAATCCAAAAACCCATTCTGCTTGCGAGCTTGAGGTGGTGTTTGCCGGCTTGAGCGCACAGCGTGAAAAAATTCAGCAATCGAGTTTGATAAGATTCTGGTTACGCTTACGTAACAGTGCACTGAGAAAACTCCAAAAAACAGTGCGTATCTATAGTCGTTAATGAATGTTTTACGGTAAAGTACGCAACATGAAATCGAGTCGAACTAACAACGTGAATGGTAAGCGTATTCTGCTTTTGCAAGGGCCTATGGGCAACTTTTTTAAAAGGTTGGACAATGAGTTGCGAAAAAAGGGCGCTATCACCTACAAAATTGGATTGAATGCCGGAGACCAGTTTTTCTCCTATCGCGATAACTACACGCCTTATCGAAAAAAACGCAAATATTGGCAGCGTTCTGTCTCAGATTTTTTAGTGCAGAACCAAATTGAGCAGCTTTACTTGTTTGGTGATTGTCGCTTTTATCAAAGCCAAGCGATTTATGCGGCCGAAAAACTTGGTATTGAAGTGTTTGTGTTTGAAGAAGGTTATGTTCGACCGAACTTCATTACATTTGAAAAACATGGGGTGAATAATAATAGCCGGATTCGACGTGATCGCGGGTTTTACGATGCTTTAGATCTCGAAAAGTTACCTGAGGTCTCATGTGTCCCTTCGAATTTTAGTCATTCAGCGATGATATTCAGTGCAATGACTTACTATTTTTTGGGCAATGTCTTTCATTACGCCTATCCGCACTACCGCCATCACCGTGATTTTTCAGGCTTAAAAGAAGCGTTTTACGGTATCCGCAGTTTTGTAAGAAAACAGTTTTATAAGCTTAAAGAGCGAAACAAGTTAGCGCGCATCACTGAGAGCTTTACCAAAGACTATTTTTTTGTACCTTTGCAAACGCACAATGATTTTCAAATCCTTAAGCATTCGGGTTATCCATCAATTGAAAAATTCATTATTGAGGTGGTGGAATCTTTTGCACAGCACGCACCTAAAGATGTGTGTTTGATGTTTAAGCATCATCCTGTTGATCGTGGGCGTAAAAACTACACATCTTTTATTGAAGAGCAAGCTAGGGTCTATGGTGTACCAAAAAGAATTTGTGTGGTCCATGATGTCTACTTGCCAGATTGTTTAAAACACGCCAAAGGTACCATAACCGTCAATAGCACGGTGGGTCTCTCTTCTATTTTTCATGGCACACCCACATTAGTCATGGGACAGGCGATTTACGATATCGAAGGCTTAACCAATCATGGGGTTTCGTTGGCGCACTTTTGGCAGCAGCAGCTTAAGCCGGATGCAGTCTTGTTTGAGAAGTATCGCCGTTATTTGGTTTGTACAAGCCAGTTAAACGGCAGTTTTTATGGCATGATGCCAAGCCTTGATAATAAGATTTGCCTTGCCGATGGGGCGCTTGAACTCAAGTCGGATTCATAATTGAAATGCTGATTGAGAAGTCATTACAAGAATTATAAGAACACTAGGTTAAAAATAAAAAATGAATCAATCCCTTTTAAGACTATTTTCTGTTTCTGTATTCATGCTGTTGTTGGCAGCCTGTCAAGCCAAAGTTATTGACCCGGATACTAAGTTGCAACTGACTGACGTTGTGCCAGCCTCTTGGGTCAAGCTTCCTGCTCAATCGATTGCATTAAATGCGTCTATTGAACTTCCGAATTTGCAAGGCGATGCTAATGAAGCATACCTCGTTCAATCTTTGTACATGTCGGCTTTAGGTAAACCTTGTATGCAGGTCGCAGGGACTCAATCCGGTTTGCGCGTGTTTTGTCAAACAGTGGACAATTATTGGCAGCCTATGCCGTATTTTAACCAAGTCACTTTTTAAGTTTTGTGACCGGATTTAATCCTTTTTTAGATTGACTAAGGGCTTAAAGGCTTACCTTATGAAAAAAATTCTTTCAGCTTTATTCTTGTTTTTGAGCATGGTTATGTTTAACCATGCCTTTGCAATTGGCGAAAATGCCGGCGATGTCCCGCAAGCTCAGTCTGCGCAATCTTTGCTGGTGGATCAACAGGTTTCGGATCAAACGCAGGTCTGGAAAACTGTAAATTACGGCCCGTTAAATGTCAGCATGAAAGGCGCTAAGGTGTTTGGTCAACAAGTTTTTACTGGCGGCTTTGCCGGTGTTCGAGCCGATGGCTTAAATAGCAGTTATAAAATTGTGCCCGGAGACCAAGTGGTGGTGCGAGTTTGGGGTAGCTTTGAAATGGATCGCGTTTTACCCGTTGATGCTCAAGGGAATATTTTTATCCCGTCCATTGGACCTGTGTTCGTACAAGGTGTTATGCAATCCCAACTGAATCAAAAAGTCACCGCCGCGATTAAAACCATTTACACCGATGGAGCGAGTGTTTACACGCAATTACAAGGCGTGCAGCCGGTTTCGGTTTTTGTCACTGGCTTTGTTAATAAGCCAGGACGCTATGCCGGCACGCCAACCGATTCTGTCATTTATTTTTTAAACCAAGCCCAGGGAATTAATGCAGATACTGGCAGTTACCGAGATATTTCAGTGATGCGTAAAGGCGAAAAAGTCGCCAGTTTTGACCTGTATCAGTTTTTGGTTGCTGGTGCACTGCCTCAGTTACAACTCCAAGAGGGCGATACCATTGTAGTTGCTCAACGCGGTGCCGTAGTCAGTGTGGTGGATGCCTCCCAAAAGCCGATGCTGTATGAATTAAATGCAGCGCAAGAAGCAGGTGCAGAACTGTTTAATTATGTGGTGTTGGGTGCTGGCGTTTCGCATGTGTTAATGCAGGGTTTTAATCAAGCAGGCCCTGTGAGCGAGTACTTGAGTCTAGAGGATTTTAAAGCACGCATGATTCAAAATGGGGACCAGATTGTGTTTGCTCAAGATCAACGTGCGCAAACGATTTTGGTTCAAGTTGAAGGCAGTTACTTAGGTAAGTCGCATTTTATTTTGCCCAAGAACGCAAAATTACGAGAATTGTTGGCCAATATTGCGGTGGATGACGAATTGACAGCCACTGAAAGTGTTTCCATTCGCCGTAAAAGTGTTGCTGAACAACAAAAGGCATCGCTGGATTCCAGCCTAAAAAGACTGGAGCAAACCTATTTGACCGCCACCTCATCCACCGCTGAAGAAGCCAGTATTCGTGTTAAAGAGGCGGAGCTGATTATGGGGTTTGTTAGGCGCGCTGCTGAAGTCAAACCGAATGGTCGTCTCGTAGTCGCTGGAAATGACGGTGTGGCCAATATTCGTCTTCAAGATGGCGATGTTATTACCTTGCCAACCAAAAGTGAATCGGTTTTAGTCAGTGGTCAGGTTTTAGTACCCACCTCATTGGTTTATCAACAAGGGTGGACGCTGCAAGATTACATTAATAAAACCGGCGGTTTTACCGAGCAAGCGGATGAAGACAAAATTGTCTTAATTCGTCAAAGTGGTGAAGTTCTGGCGGATTCGTCCGCCGTTGTGAAACCGGGCGATGAGATTTTAGTCTTACCAAAAGTGCCGACCAAAAATATACAGCTAGCGACCAGTGTTTCACAAATTCTTTACCAAATAGCAATTGCGGCTAAAGTCGCATTTGATCTGTAAGGGTTGAGTTTTGCAAGTCCGTTCCGCTTGGCAAGTCACCCGAAACGTCTACTACGCGCTCTTTATGCGCGAGGTTTTGACGCGCTTGTTTGCCAATCGCATGGCGTGGTTTTGGCTGTTTGTCGAGCCGATTCTGTTTGTGGTCGTCATGGTCGGGCTACGTTCGTTTATTCGGGTCATGGATCAGATTGGTGGGGTGGATATGATTCCGTGGATGATTATCGGCTTAGCCGCCTTTTTTATGTTTCGTGACGGCATGAATAACGGCATGAATGCAATTGGTGCCGGAAAGGCGTTGTTTGCCTATCGTCAGCTCAAGCCGATTGACACCGTGATTGTGCGCATTTTCACCATAGGTTTGCTGCATCTGTTAGTGTTGCTAATTTTTGTTATCGGTATGTTGTTATTGGGTTTCACCATGACACCACATAACCTGTTGCTCTCGATGGGGGCTTGGCTGACGCTTTGGTTTTTCGGTCTGGGCGTGGGACTAACCCTCGCGGTAGTGACGCAGTTCGCCACCGAGTTTGGCAAGATTATTAATGTATTGTCTCTGCCGCTGATGATTTTATCAGGGGCCTTTCTTCCCTTTCATCATATGCCGCATGCGATTCAAGAAATTTTGTTGTGGAATCCGGTATTGCATGCCATCGAACTGATTCGTATCGGTTTTTTTGAAGGCTACTGGACGCTCAGCGGCATCAATTATCAATATCTGTTTATTTGGACGGTCGGCAGCGTGTTTTTGGGGATTAGCCTGAATTTACGTTTTGAGGCAAGGTTGAAGGTGAAATGATTCAAATCAAAAACCTTTGGAAGCGTTATCACGGCGATGATGCCAGCGATTGGATTTTAAAAGACATCAATCTGACCATTCCCAAAGGGGTAAGTGTCGGTTTGGTGGGGCAGAACGGTGCCGGTAAATCCACTTTGTTGCGCTTAATCGGTTCGATGGATACCGCCGACAAAGGGCAGATTGTTCGTAACTGCTCGGTCTCTTGGCCGATCGGCCTGTCCGGCGGTTTTCAAGCTTCGATGACCGGGCGGCAAAATGTGAAATTTGTCGCGCGTCTGCACGGCGGCGAAGAACTGGTCGCTAAAACCGTGCGGTTTGTCGAAGAGTTCGCCGAGATCGGAAAAGCTTTCGATCATCCGGTGCGCACTTATTCCAGTGGAATGCGTAGCCGTCTGGGTTTCGGTTTGTCTTTGGCGTTCGATTTTGATGTCTATTTATCGGATGAAGCAACCGCCGTAGGCGATGCAACTTTCAAAGCCAAAGCCTCAAAAGCCTTTAAAGACCGCATCGGTCAAGCCAGTTTGATCATGGTGTCGCACTCCGAAGGCATTTTGCGCGATCTGTGTCAGTCCGGCATCTGGCTGCATCAAGGCCGGGCTTACTGGTTTGACGAGATTAACCAAGCACTTGAGGCTTACAAAGTATTTCGTGAAACCAAGCGTTTTCCCGAAGAATTGATTGCCGCTCAATCCGTACCCAAAAAAGTAATGCAATGAAAAAAATCGTAGATTCGCTCATCAAAAAATTCGCTAAACCCCTCTGGTTAATCAGCTTCCTACTGATCGGCTTAGTGATTGTCTATTTTTCGGTAATCGCCACCGACCGTTTCGTTTCCAAAGCGCACGTGGTGCTGCAGTCTCCAGAGATTGCACCGCCGGAGCTCAGTTTTTCATCGATGCTTGGCGGCGGTTCGGCGGGCAATCGTGCCGATTTGCTGCTGTTGCGCGATCATTTACAGTCGATGGATATGTTAAAAAAGCTGGATGCGGAGTTCGATTTACGCAGCCATTTTGCGCAGTCCGGCATTGATTATTTTTCGCGCTTGAAAGATACGCAGCTGCCTTTAGAAAAGTTCTATGACTATTATCTCTCGCGTATCAGTGTCGAGCTGGATGACTATTCCGGCGTTTTAATCGTCGAGGCGCAAATGTTCAGTCCGCAAATGGCGCAACAAGTGGTGCAGCGTTTGCTTGAATACGGCGAACAACACATGAATAAAATGGGGCAGCGGCTGGCGCAAGAGCAGGTTAACTTTATCGAAAAACAGGTTGCGCAACTCAGTGAACGGCTGATTGAAGCCAATCGCGCGGTTTTAGATTTTCAGAATAAAGAAGGGCTCTTGTCGCCTTCGCAGACAGCGGTCAGTATGTCCGGCGTTATCACCGAATTGCAGGCGCAAATTATCTCTTTAAAAGCGAAAAGAACTTCTTTATCCAGTTTTCAAAGTGCGCGTTCGGCGGAAATGAAGCTGCTGAACAGCCAAGTCGACTCTTTGGAAAAGCAGATTCAACAAGAACAAAAGAAGTTGACCAGCCAAAGCGGACAAGCTTTAAATCAGGTGACCTTGGAATTTGAAAGTCTGAAATTAAAAGCACAATTTGCCCAAGAGCTGTACGCCAATTCTTTGGCGACCTTGGAAGCCACTCGTGTCGAGGCGGCGCGCAAGCTTAAACAGGTGTCGGTTTTGGCGGAGCCGAATTTGCCGGAATATTCAACCGAGCCGCAACGACTTTATCTCAGTAGCCTTTTTAGTTTGCTGATTGTATTTATCACGCTGATTTTGAAAATGGTGTTCATGATCATTAAAGATCATAAAGATTAAGTGTAACTATCCGGTAAACACCTCTTACCAACCACACTTATCTGTGAATAATTAGGTGCCCACGTATTTTAAATGGGCACTTATTATGACAGACACACTATCAACGCTTCCCACAGTCAAAAAGATTCGCCGTCGCTACTCACGGGAATTCAAACAGCAGGTTTTGACCGCTTGCGAGGACCCTAACACCTCGATTGCACAAGTGGCTCGAGACTACGGCATCAATGCCAATCAAATACAGAACTGGAAGCGTCAGCTTAAAAAGCGCCATGCTTCCCAAGCGGCATTTATTCCGCTGGTCTTGAACGATCTGCCGCCGTCATCGCCTCAAACGCTCTTGGTCGAACTGCCTGCACCTCAAGGCAAGATTGCTGTGCACTGGCCTGTCACAGAATTGGCCAAATTAAGCGCCTTTGTCAAGTCGGTGCAGTCATGATTCGCATTGATCATTATTGGCTGGCGACTGAACCCATGGATATGCGTGCAGGACCCGATACCGCATTAGCTCGTGTCATTGCCGTGTTTGGTGAGGCCAAACCCCATCATGCGTATCTGTTTGCCAATAAGCGTGGCAATCGAATGAAGATACTGATCCACGATGGCTTAGGCATCTGGCTGTGTGCTCGACGTTTGAATCAAGGTAAATTCCATTGGGCTGAGCTGTGGCGGGGCGATTCCGTGACACTCTCCCCTGAACAATGTCTGGCACTGGTGCAGGGCTTGCCTTGGCAACGGCTCGAGACTTCCTTATCACTGAGTTAGTCTTTATAATCCGCGGCATGAAAACAATGCCAAACCTCCATCAACTCTCTGCTGACCAGTTACGAACACTGGCGGCGCAGTTGTTGGTTCAGGTTGAAGAAAAAGACCAGCGCATCGCCGCCGATGCCAAAGCCATTCAACAAAAAGAGCTTAAAATCGATCAACTCACCTATGAGTTAGCCTATCTCAGACGTTTAAAATTCTCACACAAAAGTGAACAGATCAGCGCCTTACAGATGACACTGTTGGATGAAGTGACCGATGCCGACATTGCCGCGATTGAATCGGAACTGGATGCGCTTAGAGACAAAACCGACACAGCGCAACCAAAGAAAAAACCTAAGCGTCAGCCGCTACCCGAACACCTACCTCGTCTTGACATCCGTCATGATCCCGAATCCACCACCTGTTCATGTGGCTGTCAATTACGCCATATTGGTGAAGACGTCAGTGAAAAGCTGGATTATCTGCCCGGGACGTTTCAAGTTGAACGTCATATTCGCTCCAAATGGGCGTGCGATACCTGTGAAACTCTGATTCAAAAACCGATGCCCCCACAAATCATTGATAAAGGTCTGCCCACCTCTGGGTTACTCGCACATCTGCTCATCGCCAAATACGCTGATCACTTACCGCTGTATCGTCAAGCTCAGATCTTTGAACGGGCCGGTGTTAAATTACCCAGTTCCACTTTAGCCGAATGGGTCGGCGTCTGTGGTGTTCAACTTGAACCGGTGGCTCAAGCACTCAAAGACTTTTTGCTGACGCAACCGGTCTTGCACGCCGATGAAACCCCAGTGCCCATGCTCAAGCCGGGGAATAAGAAAACCCATAAAGCCTATCTGTGGGCCTACACCAATCCAGCCAATGCACAACATAAGGCGGTGTATTACCACTTCAGTGAAGGACGAAACGGCAAGTTCGCAAGAGAGGTGCTACAGGATTGGAAAGGATTGTTGGTGTGTGATGACTATCCTGGGTACAAAGCCAGTTTTAAACAAGGCGTGAGCGAAGTGGGCTGTATGGCGCATGCCCGTCGTAAGTTCGTGGAACTGCATGAAAGCGGCAAAAGCACGATTGCCATTCAAGCCATTGAACTAATGGGACAACTTTACGCCATTGAAAAAGAGATTCAACCCTTAGCCCCAGAGGAACGACAGATAATCCGGCAGCAAAAATCCAAACCGATCATGGACTTGCTGCTCAAATGGCTGAAGGTCCATCGAGAAAAAGTGCCCAAAGGTGGGGCAACGGAAAAAGCGATTCACTATAGCTTGAAACGTTGGGATGCCTTAAGCCGATACCTTGGAGATGGCCGCCTGCCCATCGATAATAACTGGGTAGAAAATCAAATCCGACCTTGGGCGTTAGGTCGCAAGAACTGGCTGTTTGCCGGCAGTCTACGCAGTGGTCAACGTGCGGCGAATATTATGAGCTTGATTCAATCAGCTAAAAACAATGGTCTGGATCCTTACGCCTATCTCAAAGACGTGCTTGAACGCTTACCCACCCATAAAGCCAGTCAAATCGACCAACTCCTACCGCACAATTGGCAACCTAGCAATCGGTGATTGCCGGACGCTTACAGACCAACGCATTGCGGCCAATGCCAAAGCCATTCAACAAAAAGAGCTTAAAATCGATCAACTCACCTATGAGTTAGCCTATCTCAGACGTCTAAAATTCTCACACAAAAGTAAACAGATCAGCGCCTTACAGATGACACTGTTGGATGAAGTGACCGATGCCGACATTGCCGCGATTGAATCGGAACTGGAATCTCTCAAAGACAAAACCGACACAGCGCAACCAAAGAAACAACCTAAGCGTCAGCCGCTACCCGAAAACCTACCTCGTCTTGAAATCCGTCATGATCCCGAATCCACCACCTGTTCATGTGGCTGTCAATTACGCCATATTGGTGAAGACGTCAGTGAGAAGCTGGATTATCTGCCCGGTAGCTCTCAAGTGGAACGTCATATTCGCTCCAAATGGGCGTGCGATGCCTGTGAAACTCTGGTTCAAAAACCGATGCCCCCACAAATCATTGACAAAGGTCTGCCCACCTCTGGGTTACTCGCACATCTGCTCATCGCCAAATACGCTGATCACTTACCGCTGTATCGTCAAGCTCAGATCTTTGAACGGGCCGGTGTTAAATTACCCAGTTCCACTTTAGCCGAATGGGTCGGCGTCTGTGGTGTTCAACTTGAACCGGTGGCTCAAGCACTCAAAGACTTTTTGCTGACGCAACCGGTCTTGCACGCCGATGAAACCCCAGTGCCCATGCTCAAGCCGGGGAATAAGAAAACCCATAAAGCCTATCTGTGGGCCTACACCAATCCAGCCAATGCACAACATAAGGCGGTGTGTTCTGGTCAAGCTTTTTTGGACACTTGGTTTTTACAATTTTCATACTCAATCGGCGTCAAATCACCGTTCGCAGTATGAAGCCTTTTTAAGTTGTAGTAACGCATGTAATCTGCTACGTCTTTTTTCATGCTCTCGCGTGTTGGATGATAGGCTTTAAACAGCCAGTCATGTTTTAAGCTGCCAAAAAATCGTTCAACAACGGCATTATCCCAACAGGCTCCGACATCGCCCATAGAGGCTGTCATATTTTGCTTAGCCAGTAGTGTGGCAAACCGTTTGCTAGTGTACTGAGAACCACGATCACTGTGAAAAATCACGCCTTTGGGATGCCCTCGTAGCCAATACGCTTGCTGTAAGGATTGCATGACGAGTTCGACCGTCATTCGTTCACTCACGGCCCAACCGATAATGCGGCGAGAATACAGGTCCATTACGACACTCAAATACAGCCAACCTTCAGGTGTTTTCAAGTAGGTAATATCGCCTGCCCAAACTTGATTCATCGCGCTTGGATTGAACTTCATCTTAACCAAGTTATCCGCCACTCGATGTGTCAGGTTACGCTTAGTCGTTATTTTATAAGCTCGACGCTGTTTGACGACTAATCCCAGTGTTTTCATGAGCCGACGTGCTTTCTCTCGGCTGACGAGAAACCCAGCCTTACGAAGGGCTTTGGCGAGTTCACGAGAGCCCAAACTGTCACGGCTCTCTTTGAAGAGCTGTTTGGCTGTACGATAGAGTTCAAGTTGTTCTGTCTTGATTGCCTTTTTAGGTCGTTTTTTCCATGCGTAATAGCCTGAACGACTGAGTTTCAACACTTGGCTCACAGGCTTAACTGGCAAGCCCTCCTGAATCAATTCATCCATGAATGAAAACGTTATCGGATGTCTTGCGCCAGAAGGGCTGAAGCTTTTTTTAAGATCTCTTTTTCGAGTTTTAAGCGCTTGTTTTCAGCGCGCAACTGTTTCAACTCAGCGCGTTCATCCTGACTCAGTGCTGACCCATTGGCTTGGGCTTCAAACTTCTCTTTCCACTTGTAAATCAAATTCGTTCTGACACCTAAGGATTCAGCCGCCTCTGCCACACTGTAACCTTGATCCGTTACCAACGCGACGGCTTCTTTTTTAAACTCATCGGTGTAAGTTTTATAAGTTCTCTTTTGACTCATGATCACTCCTAGTTCGACAACATCTATTGTCTCTTATAAAAGTGTCCACTGCTATTAGACCAGTTCAGTGTATTACCACTTTAGTGAAGGACGAAACGGCAAGTTCGCAAGAGAGGTGCTACAGGATTGGAAAGGATTGTTGGTGTGCGATGACTATTCAGGGTACAAAGCCAGTTTTAAGCAAGGCGTGATCGAAGTCGGTTGCATGGCGCATGCCCGTCGTAAGTTCGTTGAGCTGCATGAAAGCGGCAAAAGCACGATTGCCATTCAAGCCATTGAACTAATGGGGCAACTTTACGCCATTGAAAAAGAGATTCAACCCTTAGCCCCAGAGGAACGACAGATAATCCGGCAGCAAAAATCCAAACCGATCATGGACTTGCTGCTCAAATGGCTGCAGGTCCATCGAGAAAAAGTGCCCAAAGGTGGGGCAACGGAAAAAGCGATTCACTATAGCCTGAAACGTTGGGATGCCTTAAGCCGATACCTCGGAGATGGCCGCCTGCCCATCGATAATAACTGGGTGGAAAATCAAATCCGACCTTGGGCGTTAGGTCGCAAGAACTGGCTGTTTGCCGGCAGTCTACGCAGTGGTCAACGTGCGGCGAATATTATGAGCTTGATTCAATCAGCTAAAAACAATGGTCTGGATCCTTACGCCTATCTCAAAGACGTGCTTGAACGCTTACCCACCCATAAAGCCAGTCAAATCGACCAACTCCTACCGCACAATTGGCAACCTAGCAACCGGTGATTGCCGGACGCTTACGATTAAGTGTTGAGTGTTGAGTGTTGAGTGTTGAGTGTTGAGTGTTGAGTGTTGAGTGTTGAGTGTTGAGTGTTGAGTGTTGAGTGTTGAGTGTTGAGTGTTGAGTGTTGAGTGTTGAGTGTTGAGTGTTGAGTGTTGAGTGTTGAGTGTTGAGTGTTGAGTGTTGAGTGTTGAGTGTTGAGTGTTGAGTGTTGAGTGTTGAGTGTTGAGTGTTGAGTGTTGAGTGTTGAGTGTTGAGTGTTGAGTGTTGAGTTTACAGGCGTAATCAGGTAGTTTGATACGCGTTTTTTAAAAAGGTTTGATTGCAATGAAAGGCATTATTCTCGCCGGCGGTTCTGGTACACGTCTTTATCCACTAACACGTGGCATCTCAAAACAGCTTGTCCCGCTTTATGACAAGCCGATGATCTATTACCCATTATCGGTGTTGATGCTAGCTGGGATTAAAGAGGTGTTGATTATTACCACCCCAGAAGATCAGTCCAGTTTTCAGCGTTTGTTGGGAGATGGTTCCGAATTGGGCATACGTTTCGAGTATGTGGTGCAGCCTTCACCGGAGGGATTAGCGCAAGCGTTCATACTGGGCAAAGAGTTTGTCGGCGACGATGACGCTTGTCTGATTTTGGGAGATAACATCTATTATGGTCATGATTTGAGTAAGCTTTTGGCCTCTGCGGTGCAGAATGCGCGTAAAGAAAGCAAAGCCACTGTGTTTGGGTATCACGTGCATGACCCGAAGCGTTACGGTGTGGCCGAGTTTGATGTACAAGGCAATGTGGTTTCGCTTGAAGAAAAGCCTGCGGTACCAAAATCGAACTATGCCGTTACCGGTCTGTATTTCTATCCAAACGATGTGCTGCAAAAAGCCGCCGAGGTAAAGCCTTCTGACCGCGGCGAGTTGGAAATCACCACCGTTAATCAAATGTATTTGGCCGAAGGGCGCTTAAAATTGGAAACCATGGGACGCGGCTTTGCGTGGTTGGATACCGGCACCCATGAGAGTTTGTTGGAAGCCTCGACTTTTATCGAAACCATCGAAAAACGTCAAGGACTCAAAGTGGCTTGTTTGGAAGAGATCGCTTTTGAAATGGGGTATATCAATAAAGCGCAATTGATTGAATTGGCGCAGCCGCTTAAGACAAATCAATACGGGCAATATTTGCTTAAGCGTGCAGAAGAAGGGCGTGTTAAATAGTAAGCACAAGCACAGAACTTCACGCCACCGCCATTCTGACAAAAGTCAGAATCTCCAAAGGTTTATGGCAGTTTTAAAGAATAAAGGTAAGAGGGAATTTCGTGGAGTATATAAAGCAGCACATCTCGGAAGTATTTTTGTGTAAATCCAAAGTGTATGGCGACGAGCGCGGTTATTTTGTCGAAACTTTTCATCGTGAAGGCTTTGAGCAAGCCATCGGCTATAAAGTCAATTTTTGCCAAGATAATGAGTCGAAATCGACCAAAGGCGTGCTGCGCGGATTGCATTTTCAGCTGCCGCCGGCGGCGCAATCGAAACTGGTGCGCGTCATCGAAGGCAAGGTGCTGGATGTTGCTGTGGATATCCGCAAGGGCAGTCCGACGTTTGGGCAATATGTAACCGCCGAACTCAGTGCCGAAAATAAACACCAGTTGTTTGTGCCAAGAGGCTTTGCGCACGGCTTTGTGGTCTTAAGTGATACCGCCATTTTTTCTTATAAAGTCGATAATTATTATTCGCCGGAAAATGATCGCGGATTAGCCTTTGACGACCCGAGTTTAAATATTGATTGGCAGCTGCCGAAAGAGTTCCTTAAGCTCTCCGAAAAAGATCAAAAGCAACCAGCGCTAGAGATGCTGGATATTGAATGTTCGATGTTTGATTACCAGAAAAATTTGTACCGAGGGTAAGCGTGAAGTTGCAAACGGATAATGCGGTTTTAGTATTGAACTATCAGTTTGCTTTGCATGTCGTTAAATTGAATCAGTATTTAACAACGGAAAAGAAAGAATATGTTTTGTCAAAACAACTTCTTCGTTCGGGTACTTCAATTGGTGCTAACCTGAATGAAGCACAAGCGGCAATTAGTAAAAAAGACTTCATTGCGAAAATGTCAATTGCAAGTAAAGAGGCAATAGAAATCGGCTATTGGTTAAATTTGTTAGCGGATAGTGAGTATATAGATCGTAATAGTGTTAAAACACAGGCAATATTCACTGAATAGATAGCCTCCAGAAATAGTTAACAAGTATTGTAAAAAAAAGTCAAAAGACATTATGAATCTAACATCAAACATTAAAAATCAAAAATCTATTCTGGTCACCGGAAAAAACGGTCAGTTGGGCCAGTCGCTCTATAAACTGGTCACTCAACATTCAACATCAAACATTCAACATTGTTTTACCTTTGTTGGGCGTGATGAACTCGATCTTGCCGATTCATCTTCAATCGAAGCGTATTTTCAGGATAAGCACTTTGACTGCATCATTAACTGTGCGGCCTATACGGCCGTGGATAAAGCCGAGTCCGAACCGGAATTGGCTGATCAGATTAATCACCTAGCGGTAAAGCAACTCGCTGAAATCGCCAAGAAACAAGATTCGACGCTGATTCATATCAGTACCGACTATGTTTTTAATGGCAAAAACCATAAACCTTATGTCGAAAGTGATTCGGTTGACCCGCAATGTGTTTATGGGCTTACCAAGCTGAAAGGTGAACAGGCGATACAAGCAATTAACCCGAAAAGTGTGATTATCCGTACCAGCTGGGTTTATTCCGAGTTAGGCAATAACTTTGTTAAAACCATGCTGCGCTTAGGTGCAGAGCGGGATAGTTTGAATGTGATCTTTGATCAAGTCGGAAGTCCGACCTATGCTGGGGGTTTGGCTCAAGCTATTCTGCAAGTCATTGCGAGCGAAGCGAAGCAATCTTTTAAAGGTAAAAGCAATGTGACAATTTACCACTATAGCAACGAAGGCGTTTGCTCTTGGTATGACTTCGCCAAAGCCATATTTGCATTAAGCGATATAAAGTGTCAGGTTTCACCGATTGAAACTAAAGACTACCCGACACCGGCTACGCGTCCACACTATAGTCTGATGAATAAAGCCAAAATGAAAAACGATATGGCGCTAGAGATTCCTTACTGGCGTGACTCGCTTATAGCTTGTCTAAACGAATTAAAAAAGAACACAATGAATCATGTCTGAAAATTCAATAACTCCCTCTAAAATTCTAGTCACTGGCGGTGCCGGTTTTATCGGTTCTGCTGTCGTACGACATCTAATTAATGACACTGAACATTCGGTTGTCAATGTCGACAAACTGACTTATGCCGGAAACCTTGAGTCCCTTAAATCGGTCAGCGATAACGTGTATTACGCTTTTGAACAAGTCGATATCTGCGATGCCGAAGGCTTAAAGCGAGTTTTCAATCAACACCAGCCGGATATTGTGATGCACTTGGCCGCAGAGTCCCATGTTGACCGTTCGATTGACGGGCCGGGCGAATTTATTCATACCAATATCGTCGGTACCTATACCTTGCTGGAACAAGCGCGCGCTTACTGGAATGCATTAGACGGCGATAAAAAAGCCAATTTCCGTTTTCATCATATTTCCACTGACGAAGTTTACGGCGATCTGCCGCACCCTGATGAAGTTAACGACCGTCATTCCGGACTCGATCCGGAATCTCATAACGACAAACATTCAGAATTACCTCTGTTTACCGAAACGACGGCTTATGCGCCTAGCTCGCCTTATAGCGCGTCGAAAGCAGGTTCTGATCACTTAGTCAGAGCATGGCTAAGAACATACGGTATGCCAACACTGGTCACCAACTGTTCAAATAACTACGGCCCGTATCATTTCCCGGAAAAACTCATTCCGTTGATGATTCTTAACGCGCTGGAAGGCAAGCCGTTGCCGGTGTACGGCAAGGGCAATCAAATCCGCGATTGGTTGTATGTCGAAGATCATGCGCGTGCGCTGGTTGTGGTCGCTACCCAAGGCAAGGTAGGAGAAACCTACAACATCGGCGGACACAACGAAAAACAGAATTTAGACGTGGTCAAAACCATCTGCACGATTCTGGAAGAACTTGCTCCTAGCGAAAACAATCCCAACATCGACACCTACTCTTGCGAGCCGGGTAATGCCGATAGCTATGTCGCATTGATTAAGTACGTGCAAGATCGCCCAGGACACGATATGCGCTACGCAATTGATGCCAGCAAAATCGAGCGAGAGCTAGGCTGGAAACCGCAAGAAACCTTTGAGAGTGGTATCAAAAAAACCGTGCAATGGTATTTGGATAATCAAGAGTGGTGTAAAAACGTGCAAGACGGATCTTACCAGCGTGAGCGATTAGGCGGAAAAGCCTAATTTTTTAGGTTAGTAACCTGTTTTCATAGGTCGATTTTGGCATTCAAACTTCACAAAAGGCGTTAACAAGCGTTATGGCAATTTTTATTTTAAACAGTGGTTCGGTTCGTTCTAACTCCTTGGAATGGATGCCGGAAATTCATTCTTTGACGGTCGATATGAATGTGCAAGCCAAGTTGCAGCGCCATTCAAAAGACGATCAGCAGAATTGGATTGTTTACCAGTCGCCGATTTCGCTTTTAGCCGCTTGTTTGGAAGTTGAAGCAGACATTCAAGCCGCGCGTGCTTATGTACAGGTTGCGTTGCAGCAAGTGATCGAGTTTTACAAACACAACCGTAAGCAATGTGAGTTGCTTGCTGTCGAGGCCGTATCGCAATCAGAAAGCTTGGATAAAGCCGCCGCACTTCAACTAAGCGAACACTTTATCCAACAAAGCGACTCTGGCAGTGTTCATCACCTGTTAGCGACTTATCTATTGCAAACCGACAAGACGCTTGCAAAAGTTGTTACCGAATTGATCGCTTGCACTGCCGTTGCCGCGCCCTTGGAAGCCGCGATAGACTTGAATCAAGTTTTAAAAAATCACCACACTTTGTTACAAAATAACGGCCATTTGGCCGAGCGATTACAGACGCTTGAATCAGCCTACAGCGTAGAGCATGCAAAAGCACAGTCTACTATAGAAAAACTGGCGTCGAGCCAACAGCAGTTGGAGCAAAGCTCCGCAGCAGAGCAACAAGCGCGTGCCAAAGAAAAAGCGTCGGCAGAACAAATGAAAGCCAAACTGGAAACAGAGCTGACCACCATCCAAAGCGAAAATGAGTTGATTATCGAGCAGTTGCATCATGTGCAAGAGTTATTTGAAAGTGAAATCAACCAAAAAGAGCGTGCTAAGTTACGTATTGCCGAGTTGCAAAGAGCGATTGACGGCCTAGAAAAACGCCTTGATAAATCTGAAATTCACCAGCTTTGGTTAAGATCGGCTTTGCAAAAAGCACGCAAGCGTTTATGGGCAAAAAACCGCAGCTTTAGAAACGAGCTCAAGAACCAAGCTGCGCAATTGTTGCAATCGAGCGAGTTTGATGCCAACCAATATCTTGAACAATATCCTGACGTAAAAGAATCCAGTTTTGCACCGGCGGTTCACTATTTGTTATTTGGCGCGTTTGAAGCGCGTAATCCCTCATCGTTATTCAACACCTTAAACTATGTCCACGCTTATCCTGATGTGGCCAAAGCGGGAATGCAACCGCTGATTCACTTCATTAAGTTTGGTCAGTTTGAAGGGCGAAAAGCCGATCCGTTGCAAAAAAGATTACCGGCACCAAAAACGCCAGAAACCAAATATTAAGAGAGTGGGATTATGTCAATCTTAATCACCGATAGCGGTAAATACGCGACGATTGTCTATCTCGGTGCCGGCGAATTTGCAGGGCCAATTGACGCGAATGCAACGCAATGGCACTTAATTGAAGCCGATCCGCAAAAAGCGGACAGCTTGGAGCAACGATTTGCCGATCAGCTAAATGTACAGGTTCACCCAACCGTTGTCGCCGCGCAAAGCGGTGCCGCCGAATGGATTGTCTACAACCTTGATGATTACAGCGGCTTATATCCCGCAACCGGGCTTAAAACGCTATATCCCGGTTTGCGCGAAGTTGAAAAACAAACCGTTGATGCGCAAGACATTAGCCAATGGGCTAACAACCTTGATATAGAGCCGGAAAGTTCCGCTCTATTAGTGCTAAACATCCCATCGGCTAATAGCCAATTACTCACCAAGCTCATGCAAACCGGAAAGCTTCAGCGGTTTAACGGCTTGCTGTGTCGACAAGGCAAAGAATCCCTTTTTACCGGGGCACAAAATGCCGAGCAACTAGTCGCTGCACTCGCACAGCAAGGCTATGATTTAAGCTCGCAAACCCAAGACGATCCCGATTTTGTAACGCTTAATTTCCAGCTAAACACGCTCTTTGCACCCTTGCAAAAGGCTCAAGCACAACTGGCGCAAAGCCAGGCCGAATTGAGCGAAGCAAAAAAGCAGCAAGAAGCATTGCAAAATCAATTAGCGGCTAAAAATGAAGAGCTCAAACAACAAACGGCTGTCCTTAACCAAAAAACGATCGACTTAAACGAACAAACCGTCAAATTGAAAGACCTAAACGCCACCCTGAACGAACAAGCCGTCAAATTGAAAGACCAAACCGTCATCCTGAGCTCGACTCAGGATCTCCAAAAAGACCTAAAAAACCAGCTGGCAGAAAAGGACTCGGCATTAATAGCAGCAGAAGAACAGTTAAATGCCAAGGATCATCAAATTTCCGAAATTTCGCAAGCTTTGCAAAATACCAAGCAAGCGGATCAGGCGAAAACGGAACAGATTGAAGGGTTGAAAACTCAGTTAACGATGAAAGAGGAAGAGTTATTGCAAAATGCAGGACATTTAGATGCATTCAGGCAAGAACAGCAAACCTTTCAATCGTCACTGATTGAAAAAGAACAGCTACAACAGCAGATGTTCGATAAATTCGCGAATCTTGAAAAGAAGATAGAAGACAACCAAGCAAATACCATAGGTTTGCTGACGCAAAATAAACAAAAAACCGAGTATGCGGAGCGTCATATCTTGGATGCGATAAAAAAAGGGTTAGCTAACAACATACTGCAAATAGAAGCATTTGAAAATCTGAATAACTATTTGAACTTCGACTCACGCCCATTGAATTTTCATGGCTGGCCGATCAGTCCAGATATTGCACTGTTTTTAATTGAACAAATTGAAGGAAATGATTACGACTTAATTATTGAATTTGGTAGTGGCACTTCAACGGCACTTTTTTCAAAAGTTATTAGTAAACAAAAATTAAAACACAAAGGCGAGTCATTAAAAGTAGTGACTTTTGAGCACAATAAAGTCTATTTTGAAAAAACTAAGCAAAACTTAGAAAGCCAATTCCTCGCAGATAACGTCGAATTAACCTATGCTCCTCTAAAAGAATATCAGTTTGAAGACCAAGATTTCCTTTATTACGATTGCTCTAAAAAATTAATGCAATTTGCTAAAGAGTTACCAAAAGAGGCAAAAATTTTAATATTGGTTGATGGCCCTCCAGGAGCAACCGGTCCAAAGGCAAGGTTTCCTGCACTCCCTTATTTATTAAGAGATTTATCACATTGTCGTCTCGACTTGGTATTAGATGACTATGCACGTCAGGAAGAAAAAGACGTGGCTAAGGCTTGGGAACAGTTATTAGAGCAAAGAAGTATTCGCTTTGTATCTGAGGAAGAGCCAAGTGAAAAAGGTTTATATTTTTGTAAAGTGAATTAAGGCTATTTAAAGATGAGTTTAATAAGTAAAGCTGCTGAATATTTCAAAAAGAAGGAATATGAGAAAGCCTATGTTTTGTACAAACAAGCAGCTGATCAATACGGTGAAGAAATAGTCAAATACAACTTGATTGTGTGTGAGAGGCATTTAGAAGAGCTGCCAACAATAAACAAAGTTACTAAGTCTGTGCTTGATCCTATTACAAAGCTGCTTTTAGATAACACCAAGCAAATGACCCTTCCTGAAGTTGAAAGAAATTCGGCCATAAAACACTATCAAAAACTTAAAAATGTTAAGTCAGAAGAGCTTGATGTAAAGAGTGTGAATCCTATTCCTTCTGACTGGCCTGAAAATTTAAAACTTGCCCCATTACCAGAGAGCACGAATGATTTTAAGTGGCTAGGAAATAAAGACCTTAAATACAAGAGTACAGAAGGCGAACTAGGGTTAAGTATTATTGTACCGACCTTTAATCGCTCCAAAATCCTTGACGTTACTTTGGCGTGTTTGGTTAATCAAGAAACTAAATACCCATTTGAAGTTATCGTAGCTGATGATGGCAGTAAAGAGGATTTAACCAATGTTATTCGTAGATATGAAAACTTACTAGATATAAAGTTTGTTAGACAGAGAGATTATGGCTATCAACTTTGTGCAGTTCGAAACTTAGGCCTACGTACGGCTAAATATGAGTATGTTTCAATTTTAGACTGCGATATGGCGCCAGAGAGATTTTGGGTTCAGTCATATATGGAGCTTTTAGAAAAAAATGATAATGTTGCTTTGATCGGACCGCGCAAGTATGTCGATACACACGATATACAGCCGGAAGCAATTCTAAAAAAGCCTGAACTAATTTCTTCATTGCCAGAAGTCGTAACAAACAATACAGTCGCCGGAAGAACGAAAGGTGAGGTTTCCGTTGATTGGCGTTTAGAGCATTTTAAAAATACACAAAATTTGCGTCTTTGTAATACACCTTTTAGATACTTCAGCGGAGGAAATGTCGCTTTCGCAAGAAAGTGGTTAGATATCGCGGGTTGGTTTGATGAAGAATTTACACATTGGGGTGGAGAAGATAATGAGTTTGGCTACCGCCTTTATCGAGCAGGTTGCTTTTTCAGAGCAGTTGATGGGGGCTTAGCTTATCATCAAGAGCCGCCTGGTAAAGAAAATGAAACGGATCGTGCGGCTGGTAAAGAGATTACCATTAAGATTGTGCAACAAAAGGTACCTTATTTTTATCGTAAATTAGAGCCGATTGAAACGACGACGCTTAAAAAAGTACCCTTAGTATCGATTTATATTCCTGCATATAATTGCGAAGCAACTATAGAACGTTGTATTCAGAGTGCTTTAGATCAAACAGTTATCGATCTTGAAGTGTGTGTCTGTAATGATGGTTCTACAGACAGCACCAAAGAAATCCTAGAAACAAAATACTCCACTCATCCTAGAGTGAGGTTTGTCACACAAAAAAATGGTGGTATAGGGAAAGCTTCTAACACTGCTATACAATTATGTCGTGGTTATTACATTGGACAATTAGACTCAGATGACTACTTAGAGCCAGATGCAGTAGAAATCTGTTTGAAGGAATTCCAAAAAGATCATTCTCTAGCTTGTGTATATACAACCAACCGAAATGTTAATCCAGATGGCAGTTTAATAAAAAATGGTTATAACTGGCCAGAATATTCCCGTGAAAAGCTAACCACGGCAATGATTTGTCATCACTTTAGAATGTTTACAGCTCGTGCATGGAATTTAACATTGGGCTTTGATGAAAAAATAACCAATGCAGTGGATTACGATATGTATTTAAAATTAAGTGAAATAGGCCCTTTTAAACATATTAACAAGATTGCCTATAACCGCGTATTGCATGGAGAAAATACGTCGATTAAGAAGTTGAAGCAACAAAAAGAGAATCATTATTTAGTAGTTAATTCATCTCTAGAAAGGCAAGGGAATAAAAATTATCAATATAACTCTGTTAGTGATGATGATGCTTGTCGGAAATATAGTTTAGATAGAAAAATAAGAAAGGAAGTTAAATGAAATTTGGAATTTTGACTATGTCAAGAGGGGATTCTAAGAGATTAGAGCATTGGATAAGATATCATGATTCAATAGGGTTTACAGATTACTTTATTATCCTTGATAATCCAAATGATGATTCAGAAGCTATTTTAGAGAAACTTTCTGATGAATTTAACATTAATGTTTTTGTTAAAGCTCCTAGCGGACCATATTATGATGATGTTTGTTCAAGTGAACTTTGGAATATAAAGAAAAAGTGGTTGGCAGATAATAAAAATATAATTGATGAAATGAATTTTCCAATCAATGATGAGATTTCTTTCAGGCAATACAAATATTTTCCTGAAATTATGAAAAGAATTGAAAATAATAATCTTGTAGACTGGTTGTCAATAATTGATGTTGATGAATATATTGATTTAATTGGTTATGAAGATATTGCTGAGATGGTTAGTGAAGTTGGTGGAGAGAGAATAAGACTGTTAAATTTTAACTATGATACCTCGTCATCTTTTCCTATAGTTAAACCTGTAACAGAGACTGCTACCTTTAGGTGGGACAGACAAGATATTATTGAATTTGGTAGTGGTTGGGAGTATAGGTGTAAGTCAATAGTAAAATATGACAAAGCTTTACCTTTGGTTTCTGTGCATGCAATATCTAAAGGTAGTTTCAAGGTAGTAGAACATACGAAAGCTAAGCTGAACCATTATAAATATCCCATAATGAATAATATACCTTACACAGTCGATGATCCATTAAAATTTAATAAGTGAAATTTTTATGAAAGTAAAACTAAAAAACTTAAGGCAAGATTCATGTTGGCAAGAATTTTCGAGTTAAATTGAGCAAAAAAGTAATGGCCAAAGAATATATTTTATCCCGGCAGTAGGAAATTATGGAGATGCATTAATTTTTGAGGCTTATGATATTTTTTATGAAGAGTTAAACAGAAGAAATATTCTTGAGAATGCGCGCAAATTCATAAAATAAGTGCTTTTATTGACTGTATCACAAAATCGGTGCAATGGAACAGATTACCCATCTAGGTTGTTGGGCCCATGCCCGACGTAAGTTTATGGATGCCAAAAAATTACTGCCTAAGAATAAAACCGGCAAGGCGGACATGGCACTCAATCTCATTCAAAAGCTCTATCAAATTGAACAACACATCAAAGACCAACCACCAAATAAACGACTCGAGATCCGGCAAACCGAAAGCCTGCGGGTTTTAGAACAGCTCAAAACGTGGTTGGATAAAAGCCTCAACAGCACCGTGCCCAAAAGCAAACTCGGTGAGGCCTTGAGCTATCTGGCAAAAAACTGGGAAAAGCTTCAAATCTTCACCACGAATGGGCGATTGAATATCGACAACAGTAACTATCCGGTAAACACCTCTTACCAACCATACTTATCTGTGAATAATTAGGTGCCCACGTATTTTAAATGGGCACTTATTATGACAGACACACTATCAACGCTTCCCACAGTCAAAAAGATTCGCCGTCACTATTCACTGGAATTCAAACAGCAAGTTTTGTCCGCTTGCGAGGACCCTAACACCTCGATTGCACAAGTCGCTCGGGACTACGGCATCAACGCCAATCAAATACAAAACTGGAAGCGTCAGCTTAAAAAGCGCCATGCTTCCCAAGCGTAAGCGTTCATTCCAAGACGTCCTCCCACGGCAATGAATTTCTCGCTACAGTAACCTCTCACTCACCAACAGGAGGTTACATTCATGACAACAAAGCGCCGCACTGCCGACCAATGGCAAGTCCTGGTTGATCAGCAACATCACAGTGGCTTGTCAGCCCGACAGTTTTGCCAGCAACAAAAAGTTGGCTATGCCAGTTTTTGCAACTGGCGCAAACGCTTATCTGAAAAACCAGACGAGAGCGACGATTCAGCATCCAGTGAATCCAGTTTTCTGGATCTGTCCTCATTGATAAGTGACTCACGCGCGAGCGACTCTGGCTGGAACATTGTTCTAAGTCTGGGCAACGGTGTTGAACTGCGACTGAGCCAGAACGGATGATCGGGCTCGATAGTCAAGCGCGTATCTGGCTGTGCACCCAGCCCACCGACATGCGAAAATCCTTCCAAGGCCTCAGCGCCCTGGTTCGCAACCAACTCAAACAAGATCCGCTCAGCGGTCACTACTTTGTCTTCATCAATCGCCGTAAAACCCAGATGAAGATGCTGTATTTTACCGGAACCGGCTACTGCCTGTGGGCCAAACAACTGCAACAGGGACAGTTCCCAGTGCCCAAATCCAATGCGTCCCATCATGCGCTGACGCTTGCCGATCTGCAGCTGCTCATCGATGGTATTGAAGTGCAAAAATACCGCCAATTCAAGCGTTTCAAAAGGGTATAAGTACGTTAGTATTTGGTATAATACAGCCCATGATTTCAATGCGCTCAACATCACCTGCCACAGCACTATGCGCCTCGTCTGACGCCACAGACCTGGCTCAGCAAAATGCGCTGCTACGTGAACAGTTAGCCTTGCAAGCAGAAACCATTGCTAAGCTCGAACACCAGCTCGACTGGTTCAAAAAACAACTGTTCGGTCTCAAGTCAGAAAAGCAGGTGTTTGACCTGCCCCAGCAGGCCAGTCTGCTCCAGAGTGAACAGGCAATGCGACCGGACACATCAGTGGATGAACCCAAACGCACCATTCAGGCCTATCAGCGCGGCACAGGCAAAAAACAGCGTGACGACGATTGTCTCAACGACACCGGTCTGCGCTTCAGCGCCGATGTGCCCGTGGAAGTCATCGAACAGCAACCGCCAGAACTCAGTGGTCCCGATGCGGACCTGTACGATATCATTGCCATCAAAACCACTTATCGTCTGGCGCAGCGCGCCTCAAGCTATGTGGTACTCAAGTTTGAGCGCCCGGTGATCCGTCGCAAGGGCTGCAACCCAAAATTGATCACAACGCCCGCACCGTTGAACGTGCTCGACAACTCTCTGGCTGACGTCAGTCTGCTCGCCGGAGTGTTGGTCGACAAATTCCAATTCCATCTGCCCCTGTATCGACAGCATCAACGGCTTATGCAGGCTGGCATTACCGTCAGTCGCAGCACCCTGACCAATCTGGTCAAGCGGTCCATTGATCTACTCAAACCGATTGTCGATGCCCAGACAGACAATGTGTTGCGCTCGCGAGTACTGGCCATGGATGAGACCCCAATCAAAGCCGGCCATCAAGTCCGGGCAGGCTCACAAAAGGGTAAAATGAAATCCGGCTGGTTCTGGCCGCTGTATGGTGATGCTGACGAAGTGGTGTTTACCTATGCCAGCTCCCGAGGGCGGTTGCACATAGAAACCGTTCTCAAGGACCAATTTAATGGCACCCTGCTCAGTGATGGGTATTCGGCCTATGCGCGCTACGTTGAGACACAACAGGGTGTTACGCATGCTCAATGCTGGGTGCATGCACGCCGCTACTTTATTGACGCACAAAAAGCGCACCCTGAACGAGCGACCGATGCCTTGCAGCAGATCGCACAGATCTACCGGAATGAAGAAGTCATTCAGACACAGGGCCTGACAGACGAGAAAAAACGTCAGTACCGACTGGATCATTCAAAGCCAGTGGTCGATCACTTCTTCACATGGTGTGAGGAGCAACTCGATAACCCACAACTGGTTCCCAGTGATCCGCTGGCAAAAGCGCTGAACTATGTGCTGGGTCGTACAGCGAGTCTGAAAGTGTTTTTAAAAGATCCGCAAGTGCAACCGGACACCAATCACCTGGAACGGGCCTTGCGGCCCATTCCAATGGGTAGGAAAAACTGGATGTTCTGCTGGACAGAACTGGGGGCCGAGCACCTGGGTCTGATTCAAAGCCTGATCAGCACCTGCAAGTTACATGAGGTTAACCCCTACACTTACCTGGTGGATGTATTGCAACGCATTGGCCGACACCCGGCCAAAGACGTTGTGGATTTAACACCGCGCGTCTGGAAAACTCGGTTCGCTGATGCCCCTCTGCGTGCACTGATTGATCCACGCCACCCGTACCGTCAAAACACAGCGACAGAGGTTTACGCTCATGCGCATTGAAGACATGACATTGGATCAGTTAATGGAACTGAACACGCTTATCTGCCAGCGCATTGACCAGTTGCAGGAGCGTGAAACCATGGAAGCGCTGATGCAATTGCGATTGGGGATGAAAGTGACGTTTGAGGGTCGCTATGGACAAGTGTTTGGCATCGTCACAAAAATCAATCGAAAGACGGTGATCGTACTGGATGAAGATGGTGCCAAACAATACAAGGTTGCACCGGTATTATTACGCCCACTTCATGAGGCAAGCTGATTCAACCACGTCTTGGAATGAACGCTTACTCCCAAGCGGCATTTATTCCGCTGGTCTTGAACGATCTGCCGCCGTCATCGCCTCAAACGCTCTTGGTCGAACTGCCTGCACCTCAAGGCAAGATTGCTGTGCACTGGCCTGTCACAGAATTGGCCAAATTAAGCGCCTTTGTCAAGTCGGTGCAGTCATGATTCGCATTGATCATTATTGGCTGGCGACTGAACCCATGGATATGCGTGCAGGACCCGATACCGCATTAGCTCGTGTCATTGCCGTGTTTGGTGAGGCCAAACCCCATCATGCGTATCTGTTTGCCAATAAGCGCGGCAATCGAATGAAGTTATTGGTCCACGATGGCTTAGGCATCTGGCTCTGTGCTCGACGTTTGAATCAAGGTAAATTCCATTGGGCTGAGCTGTGGCGGGGCGATTCCGTGACACTCTCCCCTGAACAATGTCTGGCACTGGTGCAGGGCTTGCCTTGGCAACGGCTCGAGACTTCCTTATCACTGAGTTAGTCTTTATAATCCGCGGCATGAAAACGCTGCCAAACCTCCATCAACTCTCTGCCCACCAGTTACGAACACTGGCGGCACAGTTGTTGGTTCAGGTTGAGGAAAAAGACCAGCGTAACTATCCGGTAAACACCTCTTACCAACCACACTTATCTGTGAATAATTAGGTGCCCACGTATTTTAAATGGGCACTTATTATGACAGACACACTATCAACGCTTCCCACAGTCAAAAAGATTCGCCGTCGCTACTCACGGGAATTCAAACAGCAGGTTTTGACCGCTTGCGACGACCCTAACACCTCGATTGCACAAGTGGCTCGAGACTACGGCATCAATGCCAATCAAATACAGAACTGGAAGCGTCAGCTTAAAAAGCGCCATGCTTCCCAAGCGGCATTTATTCCGCTGGTCTTGAACGATCTGCCGCCGTCATCGCCTCAAACGCTCTTGGTCGAACTGCCTGCACCTCAAGGCAAGATTGCTGTGCACTGGCCTGTCACAGAATTGGCCAAATTAAGCGCCTTTGTCAAGTCGGTGCAGTCATGATTCGCATTGATCATTATTGGCTGGCGACTGAACCCATGGATATGCGTGCAGGACCCGATACCGCATTAGCTCGTGTCATTGCCGTGTTTGGTGAGGCCAAACCCCATCATGCGTATCTGTTTGCCAATAAGCGTGGCAATCGAATGAAGATACTGATCCACGATGGCTTAGGCATCTGGCTGTGTGCTCGACGTTTGAATCAAGGTAAATTCCATTGGGCTGAACTGTGGCGGGGCGATTCCGTGACACTCTCCCCTGAACAATGTCTGGCACTGGTGCAAGGCTTGCCTTGGCAACGGCTCGAGACTTCCTTATCACTGAGTTAGTCTTTATAATCCGCGGCATGAAAACAATGCCAAACCTCCATCAACTCTCTGCTGACCAGTTACGAACACTGGCGGCGCAGTTGTTGGTTCAGGTTGAAGAAAAAGACCAACGCATTGCGGCCAATGCCAAAGCCATTCAACAAAAAGAGCTTAAAATCGATCAACTCACCTATGAGTTAGCCTATCTCAGACGTCTAAAATTCTCACACAAAAGTGAACAGATCAGCGCCTTACAGATGACACTGTTGGATGAAGTGACCGATGCCGACATTGCCGCGATTGAATCGGAACTGGAATCTCTCAAAGACAAAACCGACACAGCGCAACCAAAGAAAAAACCTAAGCGTCAGCCGCTACCCGAAAACCTACCTCGTCTTGAAATCCGTCATGATCCCGAATCCACCACCTGTTCATGTGGCTGTCAATTACGCCATATTGGTGAAGACGTCAGTGAGAAGCTGGATTATCTGCCCGGTAGCTCTCAAGTGGAACGTCATATTCGCTCCAAATGGGCGTGCGATGCCTGTGAAACTCTGGTTCAAAAACCGATGCCCCCACAAATCATTGACAAAGGTCTGCCCACCTCTGGGTTACTCGCACATCTGCTCATCGCCAAATACGCTGATCACTTACCGCTGTATCGTCAAGCTCAGATCTTTGAACGGGCCGGTGTTAAATTACCCAGTTCCACTTTAGCCGAATGGGTCGGCGTCTGTGGTGTTCAACTTGAACCGGTGGCTCAAGCACTCAAAGACTTTTTGCTGACGCAACCGGTCTTGCACGCCGATGAAACCCCAGTGCCCATGCTCAAGCCGGGGAATAAGAAAACCCATAAAGCCTATCTGTGGGCCTACACCAATCCAGCCAATGCACAACATAAGGCGGTGTATTACCACTTTAGTGAAGGACGAAACGGCAAGTTCGCAAGAGAGGTGCTACAGGATTGGAAAGGATTGTTGGTGTGCGATGACTATTCAGGGTACAAAGCCAGTTTTAAGCAAGGCGTGAGCGAAGTCGGTTGCATGGCGCATGCCCGTCGTAAGTTCGTGGAACTGCATGAAAGCGGCAAAAGCACGATTGCCATTCAAGCCATTGAACTAATGGGGCAACTTTACGCCATTGAAAAAGACAGCCAATCCTTGCCACCCGATGAGCGACAGGAAATCCGGAAGCAGAAATCCAAACCGATCATGGACCTGTTACTCAAATGGTTGCAGGTCCATCGAGAAAAAGTGCCCAAAGGTGGGGCAACGGAAAAAGCGATTCACTATAGCCTGAAACGTTGGGATGCCTTAAGCCGATACCTTGGAGATGGCCGCCTGCCCATCGATAATAACTGGGTAGAAAATCAAATCCGACCTTGGGCGTTAGGTCGCAAGAACTGGCTGTTTGCCGGCAGTCTACGCAGTGGTCAACGTGCGGCGAATATTATGAGCTTGATTCAATCAGCTAAAAATAATGGTCTGGATCCTTACGCCTATCTCAAAGATGTGCTTGAACGCTTGCCCACCCATAAAGCCAGTCAAATCGACCAACTCCTACCGCATAACTGGCAACCTAGCAACCGGTGATTGCCGGACGCTTACGTTCGAAGCACTTCTGCCGTGGAATCACACCGCATCCTAGAAAACTAGGGTGTGGGTAAATTGTCGCTTATTTTAATAATATAATGGCCTGAATAGCGAATGTAAGATTGTCGATAAATGAAAAAAACGCTCAAACGATTCTTTAAAAAATCCTCTAAAAACGCGGTTCAAGCGCGCAACTATAAGTTGCTTGCTTCGTCTTCCCTTTTTGATCAGTCTTGGTATCTAAAAGCGTATCCCGATGTTGCGGCAGCGGGTATGGATCCGATTGTTCATTATTTGAATCATGGTTTTGAAGAGGGGCGAGAGCCAGGGCCTCGATTTGATTCGGTTTATTATCTTTCTCAAATTACTCGTTTGCCAGAGAATCAGCAAATGGTAGGCAATCCTTTGTTGCATTTTTTGCAGGTTGGTAAAAGTGCCGGTTTAAAGCCTTATCCTGAGCACCGGGCCTTTTCTCATCGCGAAGTGTCCGGTTTTCAAAAACAGCTGTTAAAGTTCAGTCCGTTTTATCAACGTTTATTGCGTTTGGCTGAGAAATCTACCGGAAAGCCGCTCGTTCTACCGATTTTAGAACCGATCAAGAAGTTAAAAATGACCGCTTTGGTGATTACTTGGGACGTAGGGCATAATCCGCTCGGGCGCTCGTATATGCTTGCTGAAGCTTTGGAGCAAGCGGTTGATAATGTGGTGGTGTGCGGTTTTCAGTTTTCACGCTATGGCAATGATATTTGGCAGCCGTTACGTCATAGCCGTTTGCCGGTGATTGCTTTGCCGGGCGGTGAAATGAGTGAATGGCTGGCTGCATGCGAACAGGCGGTTAAAAAATTTAAGCCGGATGTGGTGATTGCTTGTAAGCCGAGAATGCCTTCGGTTGAACTGGGGATTTTATTTAAAGAAAAATATGGTATTCCGTTGATTGTCGATGTGGACGATCATGAATTGGCTTTTTTTAGACATGCGCAACCTTATTCGCTTGCTGAGGTGCTCAGTATGCCGGACGCAGTTTTGCAAAAAGAGACGGAGCCGTTTGGCGAGATTTGGTCACGTTTAACGGATAGCCTAACGCGCGATTGTGCGGATGCTTTAATTACGTCTAATGTGGCGTTAGAGGGAGAATTTGGCGGTACAGTGATTCCGCATGTGCGTGATGAAAATGCGTTTGATCCGGCACTTTTTTCTAAAGTACGCCAGCGTGAAAAATATTCCATCCCTGTTGATGCGAAAGTGGTGATGTTTTTTGGTACGCCTCGCGTTCATAAAGGCGTGGGTGAGATTGCCGAGGCGGTTGGTAAGCTAAATGATGCAAATATTCTGTTGGTTGTAGTCGGTGAAGCACCTGATAAAAGTGTGACTGCTCAGGTAAGTCAACTGGCTTATGGTAAGGTTCTTTATTTACCTAATCAGCCGTTTTCAGCCATTCCTGAAATTATTGTGATGGCGGACTTAGTGATCTTGCCACAGGATGTCAATCATCCTATTTCTAAATTTCAGTTGCCGGCGAAAGCGATTGACGCGATTGGGATGGGTATACCATTATTGGTTTCGGCAACTGAGCCGATGTTGCAATTAGTTAAGGATGGTGTGGCGCGTTTATTGCCGGATGAGCCTTTAGATAAGGTGATTGCGCAAGCCTTGAAAAAAACGCTTTCTCACTCGGATTCACTCGCGCTGCGAAAACAGTTTTTGTTGAACTATAGCTATCATTCAGCGGCTTTAAAGCTTAAAGCACTTATTGAGACAACTCTCAGCACCCCCCTTAAGCCACTAACAGGATTTGATGATTTAAAGCGGTTGCAACATCGTTTGTTTCCAATCGTTAGAGCAAATGAAGCAACAGGCATTGATATTGTTGTTTTTTGGAAGCAGAACGATACCGGGCTTTATGGGCGGCGCTCGGATATGGTTATAGAGTATTTGGCAAGTCGAGATGATGTGCGTAAAGTAGTGATTTTTGATGCACCGATCTCCGAATTTGATATCGCGCGCCTGCGTTCTGCGGACGAGCTAACCCAGAGCCGAAATATCTATATCAAGATTTATGAGAAGCTACTCGGCAAGCTAGATACGCCGAAGATTTCTTACAATGTGTTTGCGCATCCAGCAGGTGTTTACACCATGCGAGAGGATGGCGATGGACAGAGAATTTC
Organism: Thiosulfatimonas sediminis; assembly: GCF_011398355.1. Lineage (GTDB taxonomy): Bacteria > Pseudomonadota > Gammaproteobacteria > Thiomicrospirales > Thiomicrospiraceae > Thiomicrorhabdus > Thiomicrorhabdus sediminis_A. The sequence goes on along the minus strand of NZ_AP021889.1, from coordinate 1,668,547 downwards.
GCTGTTTGACGGTTACGCACAATATTTGCAGGATGTTTTTGACCGAGAGGGAGTGAGTGCGGATAAATCGGTATTTTGGCTCTATCCGAAAATTCCATTAGCGGAAAAAATATTGGATGTCTTTAAGCCGCAAAAAGTGGTAGTGGATGTGGTGGACGATCATCGCGCTTGGCCGCATGTTTCGCAGGTTGAGAAGGCTTGGTTAACCGAGCATTACCAAAATTTGCTTGGGCATGCCGATTTAGCAATGGCGAATTGTCAGCCGGTAATTGATTCGATGCAGGTGTTTAATCCAGATATTCGATTGGTTGCAAACGGCTGCGAAGCCTCACCGAAAATGGTTGAGCCGATCAATAATCCGCTTTACGAAGAGTTGAAGGGCTTTAAAGGTAAGGTAATCGGTTTTGTCGGGAATCTGGAAGCGAAAATAGATATTCCTCTCATAGAGAGAATTGCCGATGAGTTTTCCGACGCTTTGATTGTTTTGGTTGGCTCTACGCATGCAAACCCAATGGTGAGAGCCTTGCAAAAACACTCGAATATTCGTATGTTCGGTGTGGTGCCTTACGAAAATATCAATGCGATCGTGTCTCAGTTTGATGTTGGGATTGTGCCGCATCTTAAAATGGACATGACCGATAACATGAACCCTTTAAAGGTGTTTGTGTATCTGGCTAACCGCGTGCCGGTGGTGGCAACAGAAGTGAAAAACCTACCTGATGCATCCGCGGTGATTACTGTTAAATCGCATGACGAATTTATCATGCAGATTCACTCCGCTCTCGACGCCAATCAATCGCATGATTTTGCTTTTTTAGAACAATTTACTTGGCATTCGCGTTTGAAAACTGAAGTTGATGGTTTGTTAAGCGATTCTAAGCAGAAGACGACTTTTACAGCGACAGCTGGTATTCCTAAAAAAATTCACTTTGTTTGGTTTTCGCCCAGTGGGCATGACGGGCTTGACGATTTACCGCTTGATATTCGCAATAATATTGGCCAATGGGCTGAGATGTTTCCTGATTTTGAAATAAAAGTGTGGTCTAAACGGTTAATTGAGCAAGTTTTTAGTGATTCCCTTCGGGTAATAGACGCCATAGAGACAAGCCGTTTTGAAGCGATGAAATCGGATATCGCTCGTGTTGCGATTATTAATCGAGAGGGCGGTGTCTATTCAGATTTAAAAAATGTGCCTAAAATGGCGTTTCTGAATGAGTTGATTGATGTTGGCGGAACAACCATATTAGACAACGGTGCAGACGCCTGATGGACAGTTAATCAATTCTTTTATTGTCAGTGAACCGGCATCTGAGAATACCGAACAGCTGTTGAAAATGATTATAGAAAATGTTCACTATAAAATCCCTAATCAAGGGGTTGTGAACGTCACCGGCTTGGTGGTATGGAAAAAGGCCTTAAGTTGTTTGAAAGAACCGAGCGCAATTAGCATTATTCCATCAAAAGTTGCTTGGCAGCATGAAGATAGTAATGGATGGATGAGTCGAATTTCCGCTAGTTATAATGGCGCATCGAAAGAAAAGCATTGGTCAGTAAGGCAGAAGTCTGAGCCACTTTATATTGAAAATACGCCAGAAATTAAATAGGTCGAATGAGTTGGTAAATAAAAAATTGAAAATTGCTATCGGTGCTATCGTTAAAAACGAGGCGGATTATTTGCTGGAGTGGATCGCGTATCACTGGGTAGTGGGTGTTCGGCATTTTTTAATTGCCAGTAATGACAGTACGGATGAAACCAGTGAGATTTTGCAAAAGTTGGTCAAATTAGGTTTGGTAACGTTTGTTGATTTTCCAACGGTGGGTGATGTCAAGCCGCAACTGCCGGCTTATAAAAAGCTGGTTTCGCTGTGTCCAAACGATATTGATTTGATTGCTTTTATTGATGCGGATGAATATTTAACGCCATTAGATGGCGAGTTGACCATTACCCCTTTTATTGACCGTATATTTGCAGACCAGAATATTTCTGCTTTGGCGATGCAGTGGGCTTGCTTTGGTTCAGCAGGACAGCTGTTTAAAGAGGACGGGATGGTCATTGAGCGTTTTACCCGTCAATCGGCGATGAAATTTACGGCCAATAAAAACTACAAGACTATGGTGCGACCAAATACGATTAAGGCCTTTAGAAACCCGCATTATGTGAGTTTGAAATCTGGTCGCTATGTCAATACGTTAGGCGAAGATGTGGCTATGGTGGCTGAGAAACTTGGTGTTGCGGTTACTCCGATATGGGAAAACTTACGCGTTAATCATTACGTTGTTAAGTCGTTAGAAGAATTTGTCTTAGGTAAGTCTCGCAAAGGCAGTGCCGCCTCTAAGGGCAGGGTAAAGCATAAAGATTACTTTAAAAGTCATGACCGGAATGAAGAGGTTTGGTCTTATCCAGACGAATTAATAAAACAGGTACATGAAACGTTAAACACCTTGACGACAGTTTTACCTAAAATAGAATCTGCTGAGGTAACAAAACCCTGGTTTAAAAAGTCTAAATTAAACAAATTGCAAAAACGCGATAAACAAATTATTGAAGCATCTGGAACGTTTGATAAAACTTGGTATCTTTTACGATATCCGGATGTTGCCAATGCTGGGATTGATCCGATTGAGCATTTTTTGCGTTTTGGCGTAATTGAAAAACGTGACCCGACAGAGTTTTTTGATTTGAAGTTCTATATCAACCGCTACCAAGACGTATCAAAGTCTTCGATGAACCCATTTGTTCATTACCTTAAATTTGGCCTAGAAGAGGGTCGTGTGGCGAATGCCCAACAACTTACATGAATATCTCGCTAAAGCCACTTCACTCGCACTTAAATAAGCACGATACCGTTCAGTCTTGGAGGGTGGAAGATACCCCTGCCTATTTTAAATGTTATGCAGAGTCCGGCACTAAGTGGCCTAAAAGATGGGTCGTTGTAAAAGGTCTATTACTTAGACAGTGCACCGGTTATGACGCTAAGTTGGTGTTTAAGTTGAAAGGTGGTAAAACCTTCACTTACAAATTGCCCATTACTTTGAAAGGTAAAATTTTTGAGGTAGTTCACTTCCCAGCCAATATTGAAAAAATCTACTTTGAACCAATGAGCTCAAAAGGCCGTTTTCAAATGCAAGATTTTCAGTTCAAATCTATCTCTTGGTTTGAGCGAAACTACTTAATGTCAAAACGGCTTTATCTGCTTTATAAAAGTCAAAATCAAGATGTGATTTATAAGGCAGGTATTCGGTGGCATCAGTTTATTTTCGATTTATCGAAAGCTTATGAAATTGCGGGTCGATTTAGAGCCTATAGCCCTAAGATTGAATATAAAGAGTGGTTAAAGCTGTTTGATCAGTTGAACCATAAAGATATTTTCAAAATTAAGCGGTTAATTAAGAAGAACTCGCAGCTGCCTGAAATTGAGTTACTTGAACTTGGTCACCAAACTGAAGCGATTTCGAGTCGTGCCATCCAAAATGGCTTGTCTGAACAGCTTTATTCACGTTTTAAAATCGTTAAAAAATCCGATTTGAGCTATGAGTTTTATCAGCATCGAAATACCCGCTGGTTGATGTTGGTTGAAGAGGGTTGTCAGCTACGTCCTCATGCGCTTTATTGGTTTGCACACCAGGCCTGTTTAAAGCCGAATGCGGCGATGATTTATAGCGATCATGATTATATTGATGAGAATGGTGAACGTTGTTCGCCTGTTTTAAAACCTGAATGGTCACCTGAGTTCTTTTTAAGCCAAAATTTTATTGGTGGCGTGTTAATGGTCAACACAGATTATTTGGATTTAGAAAGTTGTAAAAATCTCACTATTTATGCAGTAATTCTTCGGTTATTCAGTCGATTAAAGCCTTATCAGTCTGATGGCTTAGAGGTATGTCGTATTCCTGCGTTGTTGTTTTCCAAGCCTTTATTAGCGAATAATCAAAAGCGATTGTTGGCTGAGGGTGTGCAGGAAACCGAGTTATTAACAAAATTTTTTAACAAGCACGAAATTATTGCTGATATATCTGATTACCATTTGATCTATAAAAAGATTGTTTACGCTGTAAAAGCGAGGCCTTTAGTGAGCATCATTATCCCAACACGTGATATGTTGCACCACCTTGAACGTTGTGTTGAAAGTTTGTTGACCAAAACAAGCTACGATCATTTTGAAATTATCATTGTTGATAATCAGTCAGAAGAGCTCGAGACCTCAGCGTATTTTGCCAAGGTCAGTGCGTTACAGAATGTTAACGTGGTTGAATACAACAAGCCATTTAATTACTCTGCCATTAACAATTACGCCGCCAAATATTGTAATGGCGAAGTTTTTTGTTTGTTAAACAATGATACCGAAGTGATTTCTCCAGATTGGTTAGAAGTGATGTTGGGACAGTTACAACAGTCTAATGTTGGGGCTGTTGGTATTAAATTGTTGTTTCCTGACGGCACGGTTCAGCACGCAGGCGATGCGGTTGGCCCTGGGGGTTGCGCCGATCATTTCTTTTCTGGGTTTGAAGAAGAGCAGGCTGGTTACATGGGGCGTGCGATAGTTGCCCAAGACTTGTCGGCGGTCACTGCGGCCTGTCTTTTAACGCAACGTGATGTATTTGAGAGTTTAAACGGGTTAGATGAAAGGCATTTGTCGGTGGCGTTTAATGACGTCGACTATTGTTTAAGAGTACGTGAAAAAGGCATGCGTGTAGTCTTTACCCCTTATGTAAAGATGTATCATCACGAATCGGTCTCGCGTGGCAAAGATGATAATCCTGAGAAAATAGCTAGAGCTAAAAAAGAGGCGGACTATATTCGTTCAAGGTGGGGACATGTTCTTAAAAATGATCCGTTTTATAATCCAAATCTTAACTATGCCAGACCCAATTTTGAACTGAGCCGTTATCCGATGGTTAAAAAACCTTGGTTAAAGCGATGAGTGTTACCGATAAGGCGCAATCTAAAACACAGGTGATTATCATTGAAGAGCGAGAAAACCCATCTACCGATTATTTTGTTCTGCCGCAATTTCCATTGACTAAATTTGATGTTAAACGCTGCACTTTTAATCAAGGGATTTCAGCGGATCTTTTAACGGATGCAATTGTCGTTTTTGTACGTTATTTGCCGAAAAAATGGCGTCAACTAGTTGCTGAAAATAGAGTTGTTTTAAAGTCTCTCTATTTTTTTATGGATGATGATTTGCTTGATTTGAAGGCTTCCAAAGGAATGCCGCTGCGCTATCGTTGGAAGTTATTAACATTAGCTGCTCTGCATAAAAACTGGTTACTACAACAGCAAGCGGAATTTTGGGTTTCTACTCCCTATCTACTAAATAAGTATCATGCTTATTCTCCTGATTTGATGACACCTAAACCGGTTCAAGCGCTACATAATTCGGTGAAAGTCTTTTACCATGGTTCCGCCTCTCATAAAGCGGAAATCGAGTGGCTTTTGCCGGTTATGACAGCCGTATTAGCGCGCAATAAGAACGTTTGTTTTGAAATAATCGGTGGACCATCGGTTTATCAAGCTTTTAAAGGTTTGCCCAGAGTTCAGGTTATCCATCCAATGGGATGGGAGGCGTATCAGCATTTTATTAAGCAACCTGGGCGGCATATTGGTCTAGCACCTTTGCTGGATTCGGCTTTTAATGCTGCACGTTCATACACCAAGGTGTTCGACATTACGCAAGCTGGTGCGGTGGGTATTTATTCTGTAAATAGCGAAAGTGCTGGGTTTGTTGCGTCAATATGTTCCTCAGGCGTTATTCCCGCGGGTTTGGTATTACCACTGGAACCGGCATTATGGATAGAAGCGATTTTGGAATTAGCTGATGACGTTGAGCGACGTCAATTAATGCTTGAGCAAGCACAAGTTCGCTTGGCGAGTCTGGCGTGTAATAAATCAAAGGCTTTATGATTGATATTATGGATTGGTTTAAACAAAAGTTTAAAAAGCTATGGAGTTGGCTAGTTAAAGCACGTCATCTTCACCAGTATGTTGTTCTGGGGGCACTGGATCAGAATCAAATAAATATTGGTAAAAATTCTGCGTTTAAAGGGCTTAATGCGTTTGTTTTTAAGCCAGGTGCGGTCAATAACCGTATTGAGATTGGTGATAATTTTCGAGCCCGTAAATTGCAAATTATTTTTAAAGGGCAAAATAATCAGGTCATCATTGGCGATAACGTGAAATGGTCAGGCCGTATTTTGGTCGATGGTTGTGGTCTGGAGGTTCGAATTGGTGAGAATACCACCGCAGAAAGCGTTTATCTTTTGAGTCGTGATCAGAATGTGACAATTGGTAAGAATTGCATGATTTCGCGTGAAATTGAAATTCGTTCTACGGATGTACACAAAATCTATTTGTTGGAGACGGGGCAGCGGGTCAATGAGGCCAACCCTTTAATCGTCGGGGATCATGTTTGGATTGCCGCCCGAGCGTTTTTGTCAAAAAATACGGTTATTCCGAATAATTGCGTGATTGGTGCCTGTTCCTTTGTCAATAAAGCGTTTACGGAGGAGAACACGATTATTGCCGGTTCACCAGCAAAAGTGGTGAAGAGAGGCGTAGATTGGAAGCGTTAAATCTAAGCTTCCAGTCATGCTTTTGAATGGTACATAACCAAAGGCGTTGCAGCCGGATTGTTTATTTCTTTGGTAGGTGTTGTTCGATGTAGTCGAGCAGTTCCGCTTTGCGGTACGGTTTTTTGAGAATCTTGATCGGATAATCGGTTTGTTGATGTTGTTGCAAGGCTTCTTCAGGAAAACCTGAGGAGAAGATAACCGGAATATCTGGAAATAAGTTATGAATTTGTTCTGCCAGTTGTAAGCCGTTTTTCTCGGGCATAATGACATCACTAAAGACCAAGTCAATCTGCGAGCCGTGGTTTTCAATTTCATGGATAGCGGCTTGTGAGCTGTTGGCGCAGATTACATGATAACCGACACTTTCGAGGCATTTTTGGGCTAAGCTGAGTAGTTCGTATTCGTCGTCTACCAAGAGTAGGCGATAGCGTTTGTGGTTTGCACGCGACATTTGGTTGGCTTGATGTTGTACTGGGGTAGGTTCGTAAAGCAACTGTTCAGCGCCTTTTTGTGGCGTATTTACCGCCGGGAAAAACAGCGAGAAGCTACTGCCAATCCCCACTTCGGAATAAAGTTTTACTTGTCCGTTACTTTGTTTCATAAAGCCGTAGACCATCGAAAGGCCTAAGCCCGTGCCTTTGCCGACAGGTTTGTTGGTATAGAAAGGTTCAAAAATACGGTCTTGTTCTGCCTTGGCAATGCCGCTTCCGGTATCCGTAACGCTGACCACAACGTATTCACCGGCTTTGAGGGATTCGCCTAAAAAGCTCTGTTCTTCGCTGATTTCACTCATGCTGGCTTGAATAAAAATATCACCGCCATCTGGCATGGCATCGTTGGCGTTAATCGCTAAGTTCAGTAGCGCGGTTTGAAATTCGAGGCGATCGGCGGTGATGTCCGGTAAGTTATCATTTACTTGCAAGTGTAATCGTACTTGTTTAGAGACGACGCGTTCAATCATTTCTAACTCGGCTTCAAGCAGGGTTTTTAAGTGAATCTTTTCTGGAGCAAGCGTCTGTTTACGCGCAAAAGCTAAGAGACGTTTGGTTAAATTGGTGGCGCGTTCAGTCACTTGTTGTGCTTTTTTAATCGATTGGTGCGCTTGGCTGACGTTGTTTTTTTCTAAATACACTTCCGAAAGGTCGAGATTGCCGACAATAATGGCAATTAAATTATTAAAGTCATGGGCGATTCCACCGGTCAGCTTGCCAATCGCATCCATCTTTTGCGCTTGGTTTAGTTGTTGTTGGATACGTTGCCGCTCGCGAATGTCTCGCACTGTACAGACCACCAGTTTATCGTCACTTTTCACTGCATTTAAGCTGGCTTCGATAGGAAACACTTCGCCATTTTTGTTTTGTGCGCTCAGTAGTGCGGCATCTTGCATTAACCGCATTCGCGGACGGTGCATATAGTTTTCGCGCACTTGTACATGATTGTGACGGAAGCGCTCGGGCATCAGTTGTTCCACTTTAAGGCCTTTAAACTCCTCTGCACTGTAGCCAAACATCTGCTCTGCAGTGACATTGTGTTCAATAATCGTGCCTTGTTGGTTGACGACTAAAATTGCATCGGCAGCGGAGTCAAAAATCGCGCTAATTCGTTCTTGTGTCTCTTTAAGGTGTTGTTGTGCTTCCTCAATTTGCGTCTGGTCGGAGTAGGTTGCGCCAATTGCCAAGAGTTCATGATTGTGTTCTATTGCAAAAATCTTGCAGTAAAAATATTTGCCCGAGTAGCGGTTGTCCGCAGGTAGATAGATGCGCTTGAAGAGGGTTTCTAGTTGGAACAGTTTGTATTGTTCGTCCGAGCTGAGCTGTGATAGTAAATTAAAGTTTTCTGGTTTTTCAATGCTCGCCGAATGACTGTGTTTTTTTTGCGCATTCTGCTCGGCCAGTAGGCGAGGTATTAAGTTAAGCGCGCTTTGGTTACTGAGCTGAACTTCGCCATTGGCATTGGCCACCATCACCGCTTGCGGCGCCTTTTGGATAAAGTGATGTAATAAATTGTTGTCTTTATCGCGAGCGATTTTATTTTTGGCATGGCGCCAAGCAAAAACGGTGATTAAGATTGTGAGTAATAAATTGAGCAGCAAGATGCCGTAAATCATTGGGCGGAGTTGCGGAGTCTGCAAAATATAAGTGGTTATATCTGCCGAATAGGCGCTGCGACCAATTAAGTACAGAGGGGTGAAATGGTCAATGACGGTGTGCGGTAGCGCATTGTGTGTATTCTTAACCGGTACTTGTTGAAGCTGTATGGCGCGTACTTGATATTGATGATTTTCAATCGGACGAGTTTGCGTGCCCTCTTTTTGCGCGCGCGTCAGCATTTCACTGAGGCCAGTAAACACATCACTACTGGCGGTACTTAGACTGTTCATTTGTTCCCAAAGAGGGGTGATTGGGTTGATTGAAAGGGCGCTCAGATTGCGCTCCAAAATCCATAAGTTCATCAGATGATTGATGGGTGTTTTGTCATTATTAAATGGATACAGCGGTAAGAGTAGTTCCTGTAAGGATATTTTGACCGCAATGTATCCTTGGGTGACCGAGGGTTTAGCATTGTTTGTATAAGGCGTTGCCATCAGGATAAAGGTTCGGTTTTCCTGCATCGCGTTAAGTGTATCTAATTGCAGTTTTGACAGAAAGATGTCGTTGGGTTGCAATTGTTGGATTTCATTCGAAAACTCAGGATTTAGCTGAAAAGTACTTTGTGCAGCATTTTGAATGCTGTGGGAAAATATTTCTGCACGATTACGCATCTGCTTATCAAACAAAATGATTTCACTAAAATGCGGGTGGGTTTGGATAAAGGTTTGCAGTTGTTGGTACTGCAAAGTTTGCAGTTGTTTAGCGATTTCAGCGGATGCTTCTTGATCGATCAGTTGTTGATTTGTGCTGAGATTTTTTTGCAGCAGAGCGAGATGTTGTTGAAAACTACGCAAGCGTTGCGTCATTAAATGCTCAACAAAACGACTTTCGTTATTCAGTAGTTGTTGATTTTTTTGGTTGTCTTGTTGATATTGCGAGTGTACGAAAAAACCCAGCATTGTGAAGGAGATGAGCACTCCGAGAGAGAGGGTTGCTAAGCCAATCAGCAGGCTATAACGCAGGGCGCTGCTTTGTTTCATTACACGGTCTCCGCTGCAGAGTTGGGTAAACAGGTCGGAAATCAGAATAATGAATTTACGCAGTTAACGCAATCAAAAGCCGCGGTTAGTCGGTTTTTGATTGCGATTAGTTAACGGCCGGTTACGCTGTAATAAGTTTCGTTGCCATTGCCTTACGTTGATTAAGGGGCCACTGAACAAATCCCCTTTGAATTAGCGCTTATTTTTCTTCTAGGATAGAGTATGGCAGTGGTTCAATAATCGCGCTTTGCCCCTCTGAACTTTGTAATTCGCCTTCTACTGCATCCAGCGATTTTAAGGTACCGATGGCATTGCATAGGCAACCATTGAAAATGTCCGCTCGACAGTTAATGACATCCAGTTTATGGATTTTACCTTGTGAGTCGGTTAAGGCTAGAACGTCACCAGCGTGTAAATCTAGATTTTCTTGCAGGCGGATACGCAGCATACGCTTTGTGATTTTGCCGCGATAGTGAATCCGTGCGATGATTTCTTGCCCTGGGAAACAGCCTTTTTTAAAGCTGATTGCCGAGAATTTGTCGAGGTTTAAAAACTGCGCAGTGAACTGTCCGCTGGTTTTATCGGTGACATTCGGGACCGCGGCCGCAATATCCAGCAACTGCCAATCGTTATGGTTGGTGACATCGCAATTAACGCGTAGCTTTGTCCAAACGGTTTGCATCTGCTCGGCAGGACCGAAAATCGCATATTTATGATAAGGACCGGGGACTTTGATAATCAGAACATCAGCGATGCTAGGGTCTTTTGAAAGTGCGGTTTCAAAAACGGTTTTCACTTTGCTTTCCAAGCGACGCTGCACATCAATATCGGCGAACTCGCCGGCAAAACCAATTTGAATCAGCTGATTGGCAACATCTTCAATTTTAACGGCGGAACGCATAACAAACATCTGTAGACGTTTTTGAATGCTTTGCGATAGCGAGCCGTCAAAACTGAGGTAAAAATCCCCTTGGTATTTAAAGACGGTGAAAATCGCCAGAACGTTGCCTTTGGGATCGCAGTAGGCGGACATTTGTGCCTGAGTATCACTGACTTGATTGATGTCGCTGGTCAGTTGTCCTTGTAAAAAGGCTTGAGCATCATCGCCACTTACCTTAAGCAATGCTTGGTGACTTAAGCTGGTTAAAACCGGGCCATGTTTAATTAAGTAGCGTTCCAGCTCGGGGGTACCAAATGTTTGGATTTTTCCGGTTTCGTCAAACTGCGCATTTTGAGAAAGTAAAAACGTCTGCCAAGTTGAATCCATTGCCGCCGCTGTTTGCATAAAAAATCCTTTAAGCCTTAAATTTGGAGTTTGTTTGCCCAAATGGGGAGGGCAATAGAAATTACTGACTGTAATATAGTTCCCTTTGGCGGAAATTCAAGCGCACAATCTCTTGATTTGAAGAAATTTGTGAGCAACAAAAGCGTGTCAGGGCCAAACTCTTATTGTTGCGCTATGGTGATTTCGCTAAGATGAGTCCATTGTTAATTGAGACCACCTTTTTGAGTGGCCTTGCAGCAAAGTCAAATGGAGATGGCGGTGACCAGTAAACAAGAATTTTTAACTTTTATTATCGGTCGTGAGCAGTTCGGCGTAGAAATTCAGCGTGTACAAGAAATTCGCGGTTGGGAGCGACCCAATCCACTTCCGAATGTGCCACCGTTTGTTAAAGGGGTGGTGGATTTACGTGGCAATATTGTGCCGATTATCGATTTACGTGAACGCTTTCGCTTAAAAGCGGAGTATAAGCCCACGACGGTCGTCATTGTGGTGCACGTGCTGACTTCACAGGGCGAGCGGACAGTGGGCTTGGTGGTTGATGCGGTGAGTGATGTTAAGACATTTGATATTAACAGCTTGCAGCCGCCGCCAGATACCTCGACTGATATTAAGGCGCAGTTTATTATCGGCTTGGCGAGTATTGAATCCACAGAGCAGAGTCGTGCTGCCGATAGTGCGGCGAAAGTCAAAGCTTCACGCATGGTGGTGTTGGTCAATATTGACCGCTTGGTTAACGAGGGCTTAATCGAGGAAATTACCTCTGATTTGCCTTAAGGTCGCGCAGCGAGGATGAATCCTGTCAAATCGATTAACTTTTTAGCTTTTGCGGCCCTTTCGGTTTAAGTATGGTTGGTTTGGCATTTTTACTCAGATGCGGATAATCTAAATTGTAATGCAAGCCGCGGCTCTCTTTGCGGCGTTGCGCGCACATGACCATCAATTCGGCCACCATCGTTAAATTACGCAGTTCCAACAGGTCGCTGGTAATGAAATGCTGGCGATAGTATTCACTCACTTCCGCTTGCAGTGTCTTAATTCGTTTACGCGCTCGTTTTAAGCGTTTATCGGTCCGAACGATGCCGACATAATCCCACATTACACGGCGTAATTCGTCCCAATCATGGCTGACCATAACTTTTTCTTTGGGTTCTGTAATGCCACTGACATCCCATGTTTTGGCATTAAATTCATGTTCGCTTAGGGCGCCAAAGGCATTTTCGATGCTTTGATAGGCCATTTTGGCAAACACCAAGCCTTCGGCCAGCGAGTTACTGGCTAAACGATTTGCACCGTGTAAACCGGTATAGGCCGTTTCGCCAATGGCATATAAGCCTTCCAAATCGGTTTTGCCTTCCAGGTTGGTGATAATGCCGCCGCAGGTGTAATGCGCAGCAGGCACAACGGGGATCCACTGTTTGGTAATGTCTATGCCGACTTTTTTACAGCGTTGATAGATGGTCGGAAAATGCTGCTTGGTAAAGGTTTCTGGTTTGTGTGAAATATCCAGGTAGACGCAATCTATGCCGTGTTTTTTCATCTCTTGATCAATCGCGCGGGCGACAATATCGCGTGGCGCAAGGTCGGCACGACTGTCGTAGTCTTGCATAAAGGCGTGGCCGTCCGGCAAGCGCAAAATACCACCTTCACCGCGTAGTGCTTCGGTGATTAAAAACGAGCGATCTTGCGGATGGTATAAACAGGTAGGGTGGAATTGATTAAATTCCAAGTTAGCAACTCGGCATCCGGCGCGCCATGCCATGGCAATCCCATCCCCGGTCGAGGTGTCGGGATTGCTGGTGTATAGGTAGGCTTTGGATGCGCCTCCGGTGGCCAAAACGGTAAAATGCGCGGTAATCGAGTAGACTTGCTTTTCCTCTTTATTGAGGACATAAGCGCCCATGCAGCGATTACGTTTTTTATTAAGAATCAAGTCGATAGAGATATGTTCTGGTAACAGTTCGATGTTTGGATGCTTGTGCACTTGACGAATCAACGCATCGGCAACCGATTGTCCGGTATGGTCGGCGACATGGATAACTCGACGATGGCTGTGGCCGCCTTCTTGGGTTAAGTGGTATGGAAAGTTTTCTTTGTCGGCACCTTGAGTTGTGAAATTTACGCCCATTTCCACCAGTTCCAGAATGCTTTCAGCGGCATGCGTGGCGACCACGGCGACCGCTTTTTCGTCGCATAATCCCGCGCCGGCAATTTGTGTGTCTTTGATATGCGCATCAATGCTGTCAAAAGGGTCAAGCACTCCGGCAATGCCGCCTTGAGCGTAAGTGGTGCTGCCTTCTTGTAAGGAGGATTTTGCGAGCACAATGACTCGGTGTTGTTTGGCCATTTTGAGGGCAATCGATAGGCCGGCAATGCCGCTGCCGATAACCAGCACTTCGGTGTGTTTGGCGAAAGAATCGGGGCTGGTGCTACTCATTTTAAGTCTCCGGCTGCAAAAAAATCGGGATTAAGGCTGCTATGATAGCGATTATTGGGCGCTTACTATAGGCTTAGTCGTTAATAATTCAAGCATCAAAATGACAATTTAGGGTGACAATTTGCTAAGGAGACGCTGTTTCGGCGTTTGATAGGTTGCAGGGTGGATATGAAACAAAGTAATCGGACGCAGGCGTTGAATGGTGATGCCTCATCATCGTCTGTGTTGACAGAAGCGGCTCAGGTGGTTGAACTGCAAGAGAATGAGCAAGGTGAGCATTTTGCACTTTTGCAGATTACGCCAAAAAACGGTTGCAGTGGTTGTGCATCCAGCGGCAGTTGCGGTACTTCGGCTTTGGCAAAGTTATTTGTTTCGGTCAAGGGTAAGCCAATTCGGGTGCCTAACCGTATTGGCGCGCAGCTTGGCGAAGAGGTGTTGGTCTCAATGGATGAGTCACGATTGATTAAATATTCTTTTATGGCGTATGGCTTACCATTAATTGGACTTTTACTGGGCGCAATTTGCGCGCAAACCCTTGTAAACGGCGGGTTTTCCTCGGATTTGTCGGTGTCCCATAAAACGCCTGCGTTGGTTGAATTGGTCACGGTGTTGGGCGCCGCTTGCGGGATGTTTTCCGGCTGGTGGATTACCCGTAAATTTTATCAACCGGTGTTGCCGGAAATGCACAAAATGGTTATCAATGATGAGCAACACCATGAAAAAAAATAAATTACAAACAATCTATAGAACAAAGGTGGTAAGGATGAGATTGAGTTTCGTATCTAAAAACTCCTTGGTCGCGATGATGCTGGTCTTGGCAGTGATGCTATTGCAACCAAGTTTAAGTTATGCCAAAACAAATGAGTATGGCCTGCCGGATTTTACTGAGTTGGTCGAACAAAATAATAAAGTGGTGGTGAATATTTCCACCATTCACAAGAAATCCGCTAAATCTGGGCAACAGCAAATCCCAGAACAGTTTCGTGGTATGCCCGAAGAGCTGTTCCGCCACTTTTTCGGTGTGCCACCGGAGATGTTTCAGCAACAGCAAGAACCGGGCGAAGATAAGCAGCAGGTCAGTTCACTCGGTTCCGGTTTTATAATCAGTGCCGATGGGTATATTTTGACCAATAATCATGTGATTGAAGACGCCGATGAAATCATTGTGCGTATGCGTGATCGCAAAGAGCTAAAAGCCGAACTGATTGGCACCGACCCACGCACCGATGTGGCTTTGATTAAGATTAATGCGACTGGATTACCTTACGCCAAAATTGGCACCAGTAAAACCCTGAAAGTAGGGCAGTGGGTGTTGGCGATTGGTGAACCGTTTGGTTTGGATTACACCGTGACGCACGGCATCATTTCCGCTTTAGGTCGCTCGTTACCAGAAGACACTTATGTACCGTTTATTCAGACCGATGTGCCGATTAATCCGGGTAACTCGGGCGGTCCTTTGTTTAATTTGGACGGTCAAGTTGTCGGAATCAACTCCCAAATTTATTCGAAAAGTGGCGGTTCTATGGGATTGTCTTTCTCAATCCCGATTGATATTGCGATGAATGTGGCTGATCAATTGAAAGCCAACGGTAAAGTGGTACGTGGTTTTCTTGGGGTGCAAATTCAAGAAGTCACCAGTGATTTGTCGGAATCGTTTGGTTTAAGTAAGCCAATGGGCGCTTTAGTGGGCGAGGTGTACGACAATACGCCAGCGAAAGAGTATGGCATTGAAGCGGGTGACGTT
Source organism: Thiosulfatimonas sediminis (assembly GCF_011398355.1). GTDB lineage: Bacteria > Pseudomonadota > Gammaproteobacteria > Thiomicrospirales > Thiomicrospiraceae > Thiomicrorhabdus > Thiomicrorhabdus sediminis_A. Next base: position 1,653,381 of record NZ_AP021889.1, on the reverse strand, counting down.
ATTTTGGAATTTGATGGCAAGTTGATTGAGAAGTCATCTGACTTACCGCCAATTGTTGGTATGACACCGATTAATAAAAAAGTGTCGGTTAAGTTGATTCGCCAAGGTAAAGAGAAGATTTTGACGGTTAAACTTACCTCATTAGATAAGTCGAAAGATTTGGCGATGAGCTCTGGGGACGGACAGTTAAACAGCAATCAGCTTGGCGCTACTTTAGAAGACCTTGATAAAGAGTGGTTGAAATCCAATGGCTTACCTTACGGTGTTCGCGTCTTGGATGTTGTTTCTGGTCCGGCGGAACAGGCTGGGATGCGCAGTGGTGACGTCATTGTTACCATTGACTTTAAGCCGATCAAAAGCGTGCGTGAATTTAATCAATTACTGAAGAGTTTACCGAAAAAGCGCTCCTTGCCTGTGCGTGTGATTCGCAACGGACGTTCGGTGTTCTTACCTTTGGTACTTGATTAATCAATCGGGTTGAGTGCTTAAAGCCAGCAGGCTTTTGACGAAGATATGGGGAATGAGCGATAAATAATGTAACCAATAGAAATTTATCGTAAAATACCGCCTAACTTTTGAAAGCCTGCCCATCTAGGGTAGTTAAGCAAGTGCAGAAGAGGGTATCAACAGCGTCTATTAGGACTCTGGCTCAGTGCAGTTAAGCCAAACGACAGGATATTCCTGCTGCGCACACTTAATGAATGGATGGCGACAAGCGCACGGCGTTGTTAAAAATTCTCAAAAGGGGCTATGGGCCCCTTTTTTATTAGGGAGACAGAGAACAAGTCCCCATTGAATTCAGCGCAGGACGGTAAAGCGAAACAACGAAGTTGCGCTTGCAAGCCTCGCCCTTAGAGGCTTTGAAGAATTTAACTGCGCTGCATTGCCTGTTTTTGTCAGGTCTAGACATGACGGCAAACAGCCGCCTTGCTCAGCCAAATTCTTCTGTGCCTGAAGTCATTTGGACTTATTCTGCGTTCTCCTTAGCTTGCGGTTTATAAAAAGCGTAAACCCAGAAACACGGCTGCATAGCTAAATCTAATTTCGGAGCTTAAATGTCTAGCGATTTATCTTTAATTCGTAACTTTTCAATTATCGCCCATATCGACCATGGTAAATCGACGATTGCCGACCGCTTTATTCACTTGTGTGGCGGTTTGACCGATCGCGAAATGGATAACCAAGTACTCGATTCGATGGACATCGAACGTGAACGCGGGATTACCATTAAGGCGCAAAGTGTTACGTTGCATTACACTGCGAAAGATGGCAAAACTTATCAATTAAACTTTATTGATACCCCTGGGCACGTGGATTTTTCTTATGAAGTGTCGCGTTCTTTAGCGGCCTGTGAAGGCGCGCTTTTAGTCGTTGATGCATCACAAGGCGTCGAAGCCCAGACGGTAGCCAACTGTTATACCGCCATCGAGCAAGGGCTAGAGGTCTTAGCGGTGCTTAACAAGATTGATTTGCCGGCCGCAGATCCAGAGCGCGTAATTGAAGAGATTGAAGAAATTATCGGCATTGAAGCGGTTGATGCGGTGCGCGCTTCCGCTAAAGCGGGAATTGGCATTGAAGAGACGCTAGAAGAAATTGTGAAAAAAATTCCACCGCCGGTTGGTGATTTAGAAGCGCCTTTAAAAGCCTTGATTATTGATTCTTGGTTTGATAACTACCTTGGCGTGGTCTCATTGGTGCGAGTCGTTGATGGCAAAATCGCCAGAAAAACCAAGATGCGAGTGATGTCCACCAAAGAAGAATACTTGGTTGATGATGTTGGTATTTTTACTCCGAAACGAACGTCCAAAGACTTTTTGGGCGCCGGTGAAGTCGGGTATGTCATTTCGGGAATCAAAGACATTGACGGCGCACCAGTTGGTGATACCTTAACGGATGCGTCTAAGCCAAATGTTGATGCGTTACCAGGCTTTAAACCGGCACAGCCGCGTGTTTTTGCCGGGCTTTTCCCAATTAGTTCGGAAGAGTATGAAGATCTTCGAGAGTCGCTGCGTAAATTGCGTCTTAACGATGCCGCTTTACACTTTGAGCCGGAAACCTCAGAGGCCCTTGGGTTTGGTTTCCGTTGCGGCTTCTTGGGTATGTTGCATATGGAGATTATCCAAGAGCGTCTGGAGCGCGAATACGACTTGGATTTAATCACCACCGCACCAACGGTTGTGTATGAAGTTTTGACTAAAAAGGGGGATGTCGTTCGAATTGATAATCCTTCGGAACTGCCGGATCCGGCGACAATTGATGAGATCCGCGAGCCGATTATCCAGGCCAATATTTTGGTACCCGATGAATATGTCGGGGCTGTGATGAAACTCTGTATTGAAAAACGTGGTGTGCAGCGCGATATGTTGTATTCCGGTGGACAAGTTTCGATTAACTACGAAATGCCGTTAAACGAAGTGGTTTTGGATTTCTTTGATCGCCTTAAATCATGTTCGCGCGGCTATGCGTCAATGGATTACGAGTTTAAACGCTTCCAAGCCGATGATTTAGTGCGGATGGATTTTATGATTAATGGTGAAAAGGTCGATGCTTTAGCGATTATCGTGCATCGTTCGTTTGCTGTGCAGCGCGGTAAAGTAATTATTGAAAAGCTGCAGAAAGTCATTCCACGTCAAATGTTTGATGTTGCCATCCAAGCGGCAATCGGTGCTAAGATTATCGGCCGAACGAATGTGAAAGCTTTGCGTAAAAACGTGACCGCGAAGTGTTATGGCGGTGACGTATCACGTAAGAAGAAACTGTTGCAGAAACAGAAAGAAGGTAAGAAGCGCATGAAGTCAATCGGCAGTGTTGAACTACCGCAAGAAGCGTTCTTAGCGATACTGGATACGGGAGAATCCTAAGCATGAATTTTGAACTTATCTTAGTGTTAGTTACGCTGGTTACTGGGGTTGTCTGGTATGTTGACCATCTGGTCTGGCGTCCGATACGCAAAAAATCGACAACCAGTGTCAAAGAGCCGATTATTGTTGAATATGCACGTTCCTTATTTCCGGTGTTTTTGGTCGTTTTGATTTTGCGTTCTTTTATTATCGAGCCGTTTCGTATTCCATCCGGTTCGATGTATCCGACTTTGGAAATCGGTGACTTTATCGCGGTGAACAAGTTCGCATATGGCATAAAATTGCCGGTGGTACAGACTAAGATTATTCCACTTGGTGAGCCAGAGCGTGGCGATGTGGTGGTGTTTAAATACCCGAATGATCCGGATGTTGACTATATCAAGCGTGTAGTCGGTTTACCGGGTGACCAAGTGGCTTATCTTGGCCGTACTTTGTTTATCAATGGCAAGCCGGTGGAGCATAAAGCGATGGGCGTGTATCGTGGTAATGATTCTGGTGCGGTGATGAATGATGCTAAAGTCGTGCAAGAGACATTTGATAACGGCGAAAGTCATCAGATTTTATTAGATACCGATAAGCACGCAATTGATATGCAGCCGGTTACGGTTCCAGAAGGGCATTATTTCATGGTTGGCGACAATCGTGACCATTCAAACGACAGTCGTTTTTGGGGGTTTGTACCTGAAGAAAACCTAAAAGGTAAAGCGTTTGGAATTTGGATGAATTGGGATAACGGGGTGCATTTTAACCGTATCGGTAAGGGAATCGATTAAGTTATGGCTGCAAATACTCTGCCAAAGCTGGATGTTGAACGGATTGCGAAACTCAATCAACTTTCTGCTAAATTAGGTTACCAATACCACGACATACAGCTGTTACAGCGTGCTTTAACGCACCGCAGTGTCGGCGCGCGAAATAATGAGCGCTTGGAGTTTTTAGGTGACAGTTTGGTGAATTACATTATCGCTGATGCGTTGTTTCACCAGTTTAGCAAGTTGCCTGAAGGTGATATGAGCCGTGTTCGGGCGCATCTTGTTAAGGGTGACACCTTGGCCATTATTGGGCGCGAATATCATTTAAGCGATTATCTGGTATTGGGGCCGGGCGAATTGAAAAGCGGTGGTTTTCGTCGAGATTCGATTATTGCCGATACGGTTGAGGCGATTATCGCCTCGGTATATGAAGATGGCGGCTTAGAGCCAACGCGTCAACTGGTACATCGATTGTATGAGCAGCGTCTGCAAGAGTTGGATCCGAAAAAAGTCGGTAAAGACCCTAAAACCCGTTTGCAAGAGATGTTACAGGCACTTAATCAAGAACTGCCGCAATACAGTATTATTAGTGTAAATGGTGCTGCGCACGCGCAAGAGTTTACGGTAAGCTGTTATGTGGATATTTTAAAAACCAAATTTGAAGCCACTGCCTCCAGTCGCCGTAAAGCCGAGCAGAAAGCTGCTGAAACCGCGATTCAAACGTTGGAAAAAACGCACGCTTAATGTTAACTTTTAGGAAAAATCCATGAGCCAAGATTCATCAGACAATAGCAGAAGCTTGTCCCTAGAGCACATTTTGGCGCAGGCGGAACAAGATCAAAACGTAGTTACCGATTATCAAGCCGGTTATGTTGCCGTTATCGGCCGCCCAAATGTCGGTAAATCGACCATTATGAACGAGATGCTGGGTCAAAAGCTGAGTATCACCTCTCATAAACCGCAAACCACTCGCCACCGTATTCATGGTATTCATACCACTGCGTTGCACCAGATTGTGTATGTTGATACTCCTGGGATGCACCTTGGCGGTAAGAAGAGCATCAACGATTACATGAATCGTACGGCAAACAGTGCATTTGCCGATGTGGATGTGATTTTGTTTGTGGTTGAGGCGGGGCGCTGGACAAAAGAAGACAAAGCGGTTGCCAAGAAATTACAGAATTCCGAACAGCCGGTATTGGTGATCGTGAATAAGGTTGATAAATTCCCGAATAAGGAAGAGTTGATGCCGTTTATTCAGCAGGTTTCGCAAGAACTCTCTTTCACTGCAATGATTCCGGTGTCGGCTTACAAAAAAATTAACCTTTCAGCGATACAAGACGAAGTCTTGAAATACCTTCCGAATCGCAACGCGATTTTTCCGGAAGATTATGTGACTGATCGTTCGACACGTTTCTTGGCTGCGGAGATTATCCGTGAAAAATTGATGCGTACCTTGGGTGAAGAAGTGCCGTATGGCGCCACAGTTGAGATTGAACAATTTAAGTATGTCGAAGAAGAGGGGCGTTGGTTGATACACGCACTGATTTTGGTTGAGCGTCCTGGGCAGAAACAGATTGTGATAGGTAAAGGGGGCCAAGTGATTAAAAATATTGGTACTCAGGCACGACGTGATTTGAATAATTTGGTTGATGGCCGAGTTCACTTAGAACTTTGGGTGAAAATCAAAGAAAACTGGTCGGATGACGCGCGTGCTTTGGCGAGTCTGGGTTATGACGACAATTACAGTTCGTAGTCGTTAATCGCGTAGTGGTTGGGCAGGAGACAATTGGAACATCAAGCTGATGCTTTTGTACTGCACAGTCGGCCTTATAAAGAAACAGGGGCTTTAGTCACTTTTTTTTGTGCGCAACGCGGCAAATTTAACGCCATTATAAGCGGGGTCCGCGGTTCAAAAAAAGCCCATCTTAAGGCCGCGCTGCTGCAGCCATTTCAAGAATTGCAGTTAAGTTGGAAAGAGAAAGCTCATTCTGACTTAGTCTCTTTACGAAGCCTTGATGCGGTTTCGATTCGTCTGCCTTTGGACGGGCAAGCTGCGGTATGCGGTCTCTACGCCAATGAACTGCTCTATCGTCTGCTTTATCCGAATGTCTCTTTTGAACATCTTTATCAAGATTACGGTTCTCTTTTATTGCATTTAACCCAGCTGCAATTACAAGACGAGCAGCAACAGGCTCGACAGCAGTCGCAGGCCTTACGTTGGTTTGAACTGCAATTACTCAGTACCTTGGGGCATGGTTTTCAGTTTGATTACGATCTGGCTGGGCAAGAAATCCTTGCTGAGCAAGACTATCTTTTTTATCCGCAGCACGGTTTTGAAATCTTACATCTTGAACAGCCGATTCCTTCTTATGCGCTGCGTATTAGTGGCAGTTGTATTTTGCAATTACAGGATTTACTTGTACAACCATTGCCGCAAGTGACCTTATGTAGCCAATGTCTTAAGCCGTTGCGTTTGTTGCTTAGCAGTGCTTTGCAGCCTATTCTTGGCAATAAACCGATTGCGGCACGTGCGCTATTGCAAAAATCGATCGTGCCAGCGCAAGATTCGGTTTGATAACCACCTACGTTTATCTGTAGTTTGGTAGAATCTGATTTTCTTCACATCAACCATAGGAAATGATTATGAATCCAATATATCTTGGTCTAAATATTGATCATGTTGCTACCCTACGCCAAGCGCGTGGAACACGTTATCCAGATCCGATTAAGGCGGCTTTGGATGCGGAAATGGCAGGTGCGGATTCGATTACCTTGCACTTACGTGAAGACCGACGCCATATCCAAGATGAAGATGTATTACGCATTGTGCAGATGCGCCAAACCAAGGTGAACTTGGAAATGGCGGCAACCGATGAAATGGTTAAACTTGCTTGCGTAATCAAGCCCGAAGATGTTTGCTTAGTGCCGGAAAAACGTGAAGAATTAACCACCGAAGGTGGCTTGGATGTTCTTGGCCAGCAGAAGTGGTTAACAGAAGTCTGCGAGCGTTTGGCGATTGCTGGTTGTCGGGTTTCACTGTTTATTGATCCAGATAAAGACCAAATTTTATCGGCTAAACGGGTTGGCGCGCCGGTTATCGAGTTACACACAGGGACTTATTCAGAATTAGAAAACCCGGTACAGGTCGCAGTTGAACTGGCGCGTATTCAACGCGCCGCCGCCTATGCTGCGGATTTAGGCTTAATTGTTAATGCTGGGCATGGTCTTCACTACCACAATGTTGAAGCGATTGCCGCCATTAAAGAGATTGAAGAACTCAATATTGGCCATGCGATTATCGCTCAAGCTGTATTTTCCGGTTTGCCTGAGGCAACTCGAGAAATGAAGCGTTTGATGGTTAGTGCTCGTCAACAAGCTTATCTGGTTTAGGCGGCATGATTGTTGGTGTTGGAACAGACATTGTCGAGATCGAACGCATTGCACAACTCTACGCGAAACAGGGGTTGCGTTTTGCGCAGCGCCTGTTGTCGACGCAAGAGTTGCAAGAGTTTGAACTGGTTAAGTTGCCTGAACCTTTTTTGGCAAAGCGATGGGCGTTAAAAGAAGCGGTGGCGAAAGCGTTAGGTACGGGAATCGCTCATGGGGTTTCCTTTAAACAAATGACCATCGCGCATCAACCTAGCGGTAAGCCGTATTTGCTTTTAAGTGGCGAAGCGCAGATTCGGGCGCAAAAAATTGGAGCACAGGACTGGCAGATAAGCGTGAGTGACGAGAAATATTATTCGGTTGCTTATGTGATAGCGCAGTCCATCCCACAATCTTGAGTGCCTGTTTTTTGGTTTAGAGTTAATGCCATTTAATTCCTGTTAATTAATCATCTTTACCCCATCATACTAATATGAAATATACTTTTCCGATTGCTCTGCCGGCAGGCCATGTAGCGTGCTTAAGCCAACAGGAGCTACAAGAACTCTCTCAATCGTCTTCGAGAAGCTCATCTTGCCAATTTTTAGCCGATTTTATCCAGCAACATATCGAATGGATTGACCGAAAATTAATTCGTGATTTGGGTTATATCAGTGCCGCAGCCCATTACCAAAAAGGGATGCAAGTGCGGTCGGTTGAATGGTTGGGCGGTGAGGATTATGTGATGCATTTTGAATATCAATGGATTCTTTCTCAAGCCTGTTTAGGTCACTTCGAACAAGGTGATTTTAGGGATAAAGTCCGTTTTACGTTGCAGACCAATCGCAATTTAGTGTTTGATTTAACCGCCTTTGGGGCGCTTTCAACGTCAGACGAACTCTAGGGGCAATACAGAAAATACAGAATAAGTCGAAATGGCCTTAGGTACAGAAGAAATTTGACTTACTCTGACCTTTCCGAAGGTTCTTGTTGTGGCAGAACAGGGTCTGATTTGGCAATTTTTTCTTTCATGTCGTCGGATAGTTCGGAGAACATTTTTAGCGATCCCTTACGCTCTTTTTTGGCGTAATAGAGTGCCGCATCGGCCATATTAATTAGCTTGTCGAGATCGCTCGAGTCTCGCGGATAAGTGGCACATCCGATAGATGCACTGACTCTTAAGCTATTTTGGTTAACGTGTAATGAACTTTTAAATAGATTGAGCAGTTTGATGCCATATTGACTGCGTTGTAAATCGGAATTTAAACCGCAGATAATAATGAGAATTTCATCGCCGCCTAAACGAATCACTAGGTCATCGTCTTCACGACTGATTCCTTGCAAACGCAGAGCCACCAATTTAAGCACCTCATCACCAACGTTATGACCATAAGTATCGTTAATTGGTTTGAAGTTGTCTAAATCCAGATAGTAAATACAGCAGGATTGATTCGTTTGCGTCGCCTCAAGAAGTTTCTTCGGTAATTGATGGTCGAGTATGGCGCGATTATATAAGCCGGTTAGGGTGTCATGATTGGCAAGGAAATGATTCCGGTTAATCAGTTTTTGACGTTCCAATTGATTACGGGCTAATAAATAGGCGACCACAAAGCTGCTGAGGATGAGCAGGACGAAATAGGGTGAATTTTGCTGTAAGGTTTCATGGGTTGAATGGTAGTAGTTTTCTTTAGGTAAATAGCTAATCAAAATCCAGGTGGCACTTTTGTTCTCTTTTGTGGTTATGAGCGTTTGCTGATTGCTCATGTTCTCTTTACTGAGTTGAGAGGGGCGTAAAGGATCAAATTTTAAGAAAGTATAGAGACCATTGGCATTTTCATATTGCCCGGAGGTGCTTTTTTGTATCGCTTGCCAAACATCTGGATAGAGCACCTTATAGGTAAGTTCTTTTTTGCGTTCAAACATAAAACCCCACTCAAATTCTGGTTTACTGGCTTTTAACCAGTAGCCGTCTTTATTGAGTAGCATTAGTTTTGAGTCTTCTTCAATAACGCTGTGTTGGTGTTCCAAAAGATCTAAGACAAATTTGCCTTCGTAATTGATGATGAGCATCCCTTGAGGCATATTGTTTTTGTCAAATAAGCGTTTACCCAGCCGTATCATCGGACGAAATGGCGCTTCTATGACGTTATATTCGATATTTAAGTCAAAAGGTGACACATAAATTTGTCCAGACTCGAGTTGGTTAATCTCCTTAACATAGTAGCGATCTTGTTTAGGTTGTAACTCGTTATCTGCTACGGTTGTAGCAATCCCGTTTTCGTAGTTGATACGAATCACTTCGTTACCGTCATTGTCTAGATAGCGAATTTGGTGATATCGTTGGCGCATTTCCGCAAATTTTAGGTAAATTTTTTGTAGTTTATTTTTTATTTGCGCGTTTTCAATGGGGCTTTCTGTCGATTCAAGTAATGGCAAGCTGCCTAGAATATTTAAATCCGCAATCACGGAATCGTATTCTTTACTGATTTCGTTTTGATAAATTTGCAGGGATAGGCTTTCACGTGCCAAATTGCTGGCAAACTCTTGCTTGCTCTGTCCAATGTACCAGCTGGAAAAATTGGCCGCGATGACACCCATAATCAACAAGAAAATAAATGAAAACAGCAGGATTTGGTACTTGAAACTAATGTTTTCGAATTTTTGTTTTCTTAATACACGCATTTTGTAAGCCTAGCAATTTGCTGGTTAATTAAGTAAGGGAAGCCAAAATAAGTTCGATAAACGCTTTGCAAAAAATGAGCTTAGGCACAAGTGCCTAAAGAGACATAGAATAAGTCCCCATTGATTTAAGCGGGGCCTTGCAAGGTGCAAATTCTAGGCTTGCTTCGAAATGCCCAGCCATTTGGACTTATTCTGTGTCTCCCTAGGTGTCACGGGTCTCAACTTAATAACCCTGATTACTCCGTTTACCTAAATTTTGCGTTGTTTAATCTCATTTGGGCGTGTCTGAGCTTGCTAAGGAAAAGTATAGGACTAATGATGAGCAAACGGTAATGTATTCACAAAAGATGGGGTTAATTTACGGCAATAATTAACCGACATTAATTTCACGTTGATTTCCTTAGTCACTAAGTAAAGAAGCTAGAAGCAAGATTAGAGTTTGCGCCTTGCCATCCTGCTTTGAAGTTAATGGGGCTTGTTCTGTGTCTCCCTTGCGAGACAGTTGTTACAATGGGTTCTAATTGTTAATAAATGACAGGCTACACACAGTGCAATCCGTTAATTTTTTCCTTTTCCCATTATTGGCAATCAGTGGCGCCTTGCTAGGACTTGTCGCTGCAGATTGGTTGGTGAGCCTTAAGTCTTGGATTGTCCCCTTACTGATGTTGATTATGTTTTTCATGGGCTTAACCTTGTCATGGCGTGATTTTAAGCAGGCTTGGTTACTGCGCAAGCTGGTTTTTTGGGCTGTTGTATTACAGTTTGTCTGGATGCCTTTATTGGCTTTTGTATTGGCGTTCACCTTTCAACTTCCGCAAGAGTGGTTAATTGGCATGATTTTAGTCGGTGCAACGGCTGGAGGTACGGCGTCGAATGTGATGACCTATCTGGCTGGTGGTAGTGTCGCGTTATCTGTCTCGATGACACTCTTTTCTACTTTGTTAGCGGTACTCTTAATGCCTTGGATTACTTGGTTGTATTTGCAAAATAGCATTGATATACCCGCATTAGGAATGCTGTTGAGCTTGCTTAAAATCGTGCTTGTGCCAATTGTCTTAGGGATGCTTTTACGCCATTTTGCCAGTCAATCGGTGACTTTGTTTAGCCCTGTTTTACCGTATTTCGCAATTTTGGCGATTGCCTTGATTATTGCGATTGTTGTGGCTCTAAATCAAACCAATTTATCTGCTTTGAGTCTGTTACTCGTCTTAGCGGTGATATTGCACAATTTGGGTGGTTTGGCTGCCGGTTATGCCTTGAGTCGCTGGTTGGGGTATGATTCGGTGGTAGCGCGTACCGTGGCCATTGAAGTTGCGATGCAAAATTCCGGACTAAGTGTGGCATTAGCCTTGAAGTATTTTAGTGCCGCCAGTGCCTTACCCGGCGCCTTGTTCAGTTTGTGGCATAATCTATCTGGAATTTTATTTGCTGCTTATTGGCAGCGTAAAGACAAATAACGAAGTTTACATTGAAAAACGATTAAAACGAATATATTAAGCAGTGATAATGACGCAAATAGCGTAGATTTCAACACTTTATTTAAGAAAATTCAGACCAATCCCGCGCTAAAATCAATGGGAATTTGTACTGTGTTATCTTAAGGCAAGTCTTACAAAGGTTTTATAACGGATGAATCAAAGTGCTACCCAAGCTCCCTTTACCGCCAGCGCAGTTCGCCTTAGCAAACACCTTTTTGCGGTTGGTGGAATGGTTGCCGTCTTGAGTTTTTCAGCGCCGCTTATGGCGGATCAAATACCCGAAAAAACTGCCTTGCAGGCTGCATTGAGTGCGATGCCTAGCACCGCATTAGCCAGTGAAAACACCCAAGATCCACAAGTGGTGTTACATTCTAATTTGGTGAAATCGGCCTTATTAAATGACGCTTATGGTAAGCGTTGCCGTGGGCGCAGTGTGGCCAAGTATTTCAGTCAGGTGAATCGGTTATTCATCACCAAATATTCGACCAGCGTCAACAATTACATCGATACCTATATTGCTTCAGATTACCGCAGTTACAAAGTGGATTTTGAGCATCAGTTCAGTCGTGTGTTAGCGCAAAAAGGTGGATGTGATCAAGCCAAAGAGCAACAGTGGGATAAGCAGATGCTGGATGAATTTAAAGATTTGTTTAGTCAGGCGGAAAGCGCTGAATGGTATCCGACAATCGAGCGTTATTAGTTGCGGTTGAAATCTATTTTATCGACGCCACTTTGATCGATATCGGATTGTCAGGGTTCGTCGCTCGGCATTTACGGTTTTTCGTAAGTGATGTTGATGACATACCAATGTTTTTTGCCGGCGGGAATCGGCACGATGACCTCGTCATCCATGCTTTTTTGCAGGCAAGCTCGTGCCATTGGGGAATCGACCGAAATGTAGTTTTCTACACCATAAATTTCTTCTGGTCCAACAATCCGAAATCGCAGAGAATTGCCGTCTATATCTTCTAAATCGACCCAGGCGCCGAAAAAGATTTTGCCTTCTTGTTGAGGGTGATATTCGACAATGGTGATGCTCTCAAGTGTCTTGCGCAAGAAGCGGACTCGACGGTCAATTTCGCGCAATCTCTTTTTATTATATTGATAATCAGCGTTTTCCGAACGGTCTCCCAAGCTGGCTGCCCAAGCAACAATTTTCGTCACTTCTGGGCGCTCTTTGCGCCACAGTTGGTCGAGCTCTTGTTGGAGTTTGATAAAACCTTGTTTGGTAATTAAGTGGCTTTTCATCGTGGTTGCATCGGTTGGTTAAGAAACAGGCATTCTAATCGGCTAAAGCGCCGCTCGCGACTAATTTTTGATAAATGGCTTCCGCTAATACACGATAGCCTTGCTGATTAAAATGCACATAATCAGACTTTAGGGAGGGGCGTAGCATAATATCGCTGACAATTTCGTCTTCAAGCGGAATGGAAAATCGCTGCGCCAGGGTTTGATAAAACGGCGCACTGTCAGAAAAGAGTTTTTTTTCTGGTACCCCAATCAATAAAACCGGAATTTGTCTGTTTTCTAGCAAACTGAGCATTTGCGCCAAATTGGCTTCGGTTTGCGTAACTGGTTTGTTTTGTAGAATATCATTACCGCCTTCAAACAAAATCAGCAAATCAATACGCGTGGAAGAGTCTTGCAACAGGGCGGTTAAGCGCGTCAAACCTTCAGCGGTGGTTTCGCCGGAAACCCCAAGATTTAACACGTTCCGACCAGAAAGTTCTGCCAAAATTGCAGGGTAAGCTTGCGCTTGCGAGACGCCATAACCGGCGGTCAAGCTGTCGCCAAAAGCGACGATTTGTGCATCGAGAGGCAGAGGAGAAAGCGGTGGGCGTGAACAAGCGCTTAACAGCAAAAGTAAGCTGATGACAACGAGACGGAAGAGGGTGCTGAACATGGTTAAGTGACCGCGTTGACTGTTGAATAAAGAGTTCTATTATTCAAGAAAATCACGGCTTTGACAAATTCCCCAGTCCGTCGTCAGTTGGTTATCATGTCGGCCTATTTGATTAGCGATATTGGCGTAAATACCAGCCTTCGAAAATTCGCTTCGCCCAGTGAAATAGTCGACAAGGTGGCAGTAGCGTTGTACCTTTAGCGCTGCGCTTGATAAAAATGCCGTGGCTTAGGGTGTCAATAATGCAGACCAGCTCGTGTTTAAACTCAACAAAGTCGCTTTGTCCGTTGAGTTCTTTAGTGAGATTGTCTGCCGCCGTTTTCGCTTGTAGGTCTGCGGCGTGCGCCTGTTTAGCTTGCCAATCCGGGCCGGGGAAGCTGCCCGCGTCGCCAGCGACATAAACTTTTGACATTTCAGTAACTTGCGCAAACATGTTGGCAACAATCATACCACCTGGAGATTGCGGTAAGCTACTTTGTGGCAGCCATGCTGGGCCAGTCATACCCGGCATAAATAGAATTAAATCGGCGCCAAATTGCGCATTTTCAGTTTTCACTAGGTTGGCTTCAAAACCAAGTATTTTTTGTCCCAAACGCGTTTCAATGTTCTGTTTTAGCATCATCCGCAAGATGTTGTGGGGCACGTTTTCACCCAGACGTTTGCCTGGTTCCGATGCTGGATTAAAGAAAACAAGTTTAAATTTATCGCGTCTGCCTTGTTGGCGTAAAAGTGTGTCTATACCAAATAGAAATTCAAACATTGGCCCTCCGCGCATTGCCGATGGCTCTTGCGGATTGCCGCCAAACCCGATTGCAATGGTGCCACCTTCCATTTGCGCTAAGCGATCACGAATCTTTTCGGCCGCGGCAATCCCTTCACACGGAGTAATGGCGTGTTCGATTCCGGGCAGTTTTTTCATAAAGCGTCCGCCGGAAGCGATAATCAGTCCGTCATTGGCATAGGTTCCATTATCAGTATGTACTTCACGGCCATCTGCTGATATGCCGGTCACCTGTGCAGCAATATGTTGAATTCGATTTTTGCGAAAAAAAGAGCCTAAGTCGACCCGCAAATCGACGGCGTTTCGCAATCCGGCCGGAATCCAAATAAGACTGGGCAGGTAGATAAACTCTGCAGACGGTGAAATGACCGTGATCTGCGCTAAAGGATTTTTTTTACGAAGTTGTTTAACCGCGGTCAAGGCGGCAAAACCACTGCCGAGAACGGTTATTTTAGGATGTGTGGACATGGAAAAATCTCTGTTTAAAGTGGGGAAGTAATAAAAACAGTTTAAATTAAAAATATTAATCTGGTTATTTAAATAAATTATGACTTGTTTTAAAAATAATTAATCACGCGTTTTTAAAAATGTTATTGCGCGGTTTAGGTTCGGCTGAATGCTTTAGAATGAGCGGTGTTTTTTGACGAGCATTGCAGGGAATAGATTAAACATGACACAGCAAGTACAAACGCACTTGATTCTTGGTGGTGCGCGTTCCGGTAAAAGCGCCTATGCCGAAAAGCAAATGTGTGCATGGCAAGCGCAAAATGATGGCGTAGTTTATTATTTGGCAACCGCCCCGCGTACTTACCCTTTGCAGCAAGCCGATGGCCAGACGGACACAGAAATGTTACAGCGTATCGCGCAACATCAGCTGCAACGTCCTTCTAACTGGCAGACGCTTGAGGAGCCGCTTTATTTAGCTAAGGCATTGCAAGAAGTTGAGCAATTTGCGGCAACGTCATCCAAAAAAACGGCGGTGTTACTGGACTGTTTAACTTTGTGGATGCTTAACCTTATCGAAGCCGATTGCCGTGAAGCGCAGACACATGCCTTTTTGGATTATCTGGAAAGCACGAATTTGAAACTCATTGTTGTCAGCAATGAAGTCGGCTTGGGGGTGGTGCCAATGGGTAAATTAAGCCGTGAATTTGTTGATGAACTAGGGCGTTTGCATCAAGCGGTGGCGCAACGCGTCGAAGCGGTCAACTTTGTTACTGCTGGCTTGCCCATGCGGTTAAAATAAGCGGCGTATTTTAAATTCACGTTAAAGGATTGATTGTGACCCAAGAATTTTTTGCATCTGTTTGCCAGCCTGATGAGCAAACTCAACTGGACGCCTATGCGCGACAAGCGATTTTAACCAAGCCGCAAGGCGCTTTAGGATTGTTGGAAGAGATTGCTGTACGTCTTGCTGGAATGCAGGGTACGGCCAATCCGCAAATCAAACAGCCATGGGTGAGTGTGTTTGCTGCCGACCACGGAATTGCCGCAACTGGCGTATCGGCTTTTCCACAAGTCGTGACTCAAGAGATGGTGAAAAACTTTTGTCGCGGTGGCGCGGCAATTAATGTCTTAGCCTGTTTTGCACATGCGAATTTTGAAGTGGTGGATGTGGGGGTGATTCAAGACGTAGCTCCCTTAGCTCATTTAGTGAGTGCTCGCGTTGCGGCCGGTACGCAAAATTTTTTAGAGCAGCCGGCGATGAGTCAAGCACAGCTGTTGCAAGCTTTGCAAGTTGGTGCAGATGCCGTTAATCGTGCAAAGCAGAGCGGTGCGGATCTGTTTATCTGTGGGGAAATGGGCATAGGCAATACCACCGCAGCGAGTGCAATCACTGCGGTATTAAGTGGCCAAAGTGTGTCGGCTTTGGTCGGGGAGGGTACTGGCATCGGTTTTCGTCAGAAAAAACAGAAAGTGCAATCTATTGAGCAAGCGATTGAACTTCACCAAGCGCACTTAACATCGCCATTACGTGTTTTGCAATACTTAGGTGGTTTTGAAATTGCCGCGATGACCGGTGCTTATTTACGTGGTGCGCAGCTTGGTATGCCAATGGTCGTTGATGGCGTCATCGCCTCAGTCGCGGTTTGGGTAGCCGATTTTATCGCCCGCAATGACCAACTGGCAGGCTGTACTTCGGTGGAGCAGATGATGGAGTTAGGTAAATATTCGCTGCCGGAAACGCTTTTCTGCACTTGCGGCTCTCTGCCTCGGATTACAGAATGGTGCTTCTTTGCGCATCAATCGGTCGAGCCGGCACATGCAGTGATTTTAGAAGCATTAGGCGTGACTCCGATGCTGAATTTTGAGATGCGTTTGGGCGAGGCTTCTGGCGCAGCGCTGGTCATTCCGTTGTTGCAACAAGCTTGTGCGTTACACAATCAGATGGCCACATTTGAACAAGCCGAGGTCAGTGGTGCTCATTGATATTGTGCGGCATGGCGAATGTGCTGATAGCGCTTTTTTACGTGGTCGTTGCGATTCGCCTTTAACGGCGTTGGGCGAGCAGCAAATGCGTCAAGCGTTGAGTGATGTCGTTCCGGCCGATTTGGTGTTTAGTGCGCCAGCACAACGCAACCTGCATTTCGCGCGTGCACATTATCCCGATGTACAGGTGCTGGAGGCCTTTGCTGAAAGAGATTTTGGTGATTGGGACGGTTTGAGTTTTCAAGCGGTGCAGCAGACCGATGCTGAGCGTCTGGAACTTTATTTACAAAATCCATTTGCCGATGTCATTCCCAACAGCGAATCCTTGGTCGATTTTGAAAAACGCATCGCGGCTGGATGGTTGTATCTCTGCGGTTTACCCGTCGAGTCGATATTGCTATTTAGCCATTCCGGTGTACAGCGTGTGTTGTTAAAAAAAATTTTAGGTTTTCCAAACAAGTCATTGTTTAATTTAAAAATAGGTTATGCGGCTCGGATTCGATTGGACGTTCAGAAAACCTCGCAAGGGTATTTTACTCAGTTGGTCGAAATCGCTCAGGTTAAGCTGTCATGAAACGGTTTTGGCACGGGTCTCGTGAGTGGTTTATGGGGTTGTTACTGGCGTTGCAGTTTTTTAGCCGGCTGCCACTGCCATTTGCGGTTTATAGCGCACGTCGCCAACAACGTTTACTTGGGTATTTGCCGCTGGTTGGTTTGGTGTTTTCCGGCTTGAGTCTGTTGCTGTTTGTCGCCCTGCCTGAAGTGTTGCAAGTATTTTGGCCAAAAATTTCCGTTTGGCATCTGTTAGGTCCGCATGAGTGGGCGTTTGTTGTGTTAGTTTGGACGGTCTGGCTCAGTGGTGCGTTGCATTTAGATGGTTTGGCGGATGCGGCCGATGCCGCGCTAGGGACGATTGCCAATCCGCAGAAAGCGCAACAGATTATGCATGATAGTCGGGTTGGCACAGGCGGTGCGGTTGCGCTGAGTTTGCTGTTGTTAGGTAAATGGCTCGCATTAAGTTCGGTTTTTGTTTGGCTGGCCGAACAAGAGACGCTGAGATGGCAAATTTTCGCTTTGGGTTTGTTAGGGTTACTGCCTTTTGTCGCCCGAATTATGCCGTTATTGTTGGTAAAAACCTGTCCTTGTGCGACCCAATCGGTACCGCATCAACAATTGTTTGCTGCCTTGTCGAGTAGGGTTGTTATTGTTTATTTGAGTAGTGCGCTGTTGTTATCTTTGTGGTTGGCTTATGCGCTATCGATGACTGCTGCTTTGTTGTTGATTGTCCTGATGTTTGTGGCTTGGTGGTGGATGCGCCGTTTTGCGATGCGATTGCTGCAAGGGGTGAATGGCGATTTACTGGGTATGAGTATTGAGATGAGCGAATTGCTTTTGTTATTTGCGCTGGTTGCCCTGTTGCGAACGCTTGTCTAATCTAAGGCGCCACAGAACCCGTCTCTATTGACTCGAGCGCGGGATTACAAGGGGCAGCATCTGGGCCAAGGCCTTGTAATCCTCCACTGTGCAATAGAATAATCTTTGCGCCGGCACGAAAGTCACCGGCCATCAGTTTTTGCCAAAAAGCGTAAAACGCTTTAGCGGTGTATATCGGTTCAATCGGAATTGCTTTTTCAGTGTTGATTTCTTGCCAAGTTTTCTTAATAAAGTGTTGAAGTTGTTCAGATTTTTTTGCATATCCACCATGGTGGTATTGGTTTAGAAGCTGCCAGTTATTGGTGGTTTTCGAGGTTTGATTGCGCAGAATCCAATCGTTAATTTGCGGCCATAGATGCTCGCTTTGCTGTAACACGGCGACGCCATACAGAGTTCGTTCTGCGCGGTATTCGCTGTTGGCTACCAAACCGGCCAAGGTCGCTCCTGTGCCAACGGCGCAAAATAGGTCGCTCCAGTCTGGGCATTGTTGTTGTAATTCCGCAGTCAGTGGCGCAAAGCCGCGTACAGCTAAATCATTCGAGCCACCTTCAGGTAAGATGGTAATCTGCTTTTGCTGCCAAGCATGCTGCAAAGCGTGGTATTGAGCTTGGCTCAATTGCGCACCGTCTTTTTCTAACAAGTGTTCTATAAAGTTGGGGTGTTCTTTTAAGCGATAATCGGCGCGGCTAACAAACATTAACTGCATGCCGTTTTGCTTGCAGTGGTTTAGTGTGTGACTCCATTTTGCTGGGTTGTTTGCCAATTCGGCAGCGCGAACTATACCAATCACTGGAGTCTTAAGAAGATGACAGGCCGCCGCAGTGGCAGCCAAATGGTTGGAGTAAGCACCACCAAAAGTTAATAGAATTTTTTTATCAGATTTAAGGTGTTCTGTTAAGTTAAGTTCTAGTTTATAGAGCTTATTGCCTTGAATTAACGCGTTATTCTGTTCTTCACGTTTCATCCAGACTTGTAGTTTTTGCGCTTCAAATAGTGGGTGATGTAGGGCTTGCAAAGGCGTAGTTAGTTGTTTAAACGGCATGAGTTTCTGCTAAAATTATTCCCAATTTGTAAGCGGGTTTTGTCGCTTGCATTGGCGAGTAAAGAAAACAGAATAACTGAATACTCGATGAAATTGAACAATTGGATACTCTTAGGATTTGCATAAATGGAACAACTTACGACCAGTTTGGATGTACTGTTTATTCTACTTGGAGCGATTTTGGTGTTGTTTATGCACGCCGGTTTCGCGTTTTTAGAAGTAGGTACGGTACAGCATAAAAACCAAGTTAATGCCTTGGTCAAAATTATGAGTGATTTAGCGGTGTCAACCGTTGCGTATTTTTTCGTTGGTTACGGTATCGCATACGGGGTGTTTTTAGGCTTCAATATTGATGGCCAATTGATGCAAGCGATGACCGAAAATTCCGGTTATGACCTGGTTAAGTTTTTCTTTTTAATGACTTTCGCAGCGGCGATTCCTGCCATTGTGTCTGGTGGTATTGCCGAACGGGCGCGTTTTTACCCGGTACTTGCTGCGACTTTTTTTACGGTTGCTTTGGTTTATCCTCTTTTCGAGGGGATTACATGGAATGGCAATTTTGGGCTGCAAGCGTGGCTAGAAAACCAGTTTGGTGCGGGATTCCATGATTTTGCTGGCTCGATAGTGGTTCACGCTGTGGGTGGATGGATTGCTTTAGCGGCGATTATTGTGATTGGTGCGCGACATAATCGCTATAACCGCGATGGAAGCATTCGTCATGTTTATCCGCCTTCGAGTATTCCATTTTTAGCCTTAGGTTCGTGGATTCTAGCTGTCGGCTGGTTTGGCTTTAACGTCATGTCTGCACAAGCGGTGGAAGGCATTCAAGGTCTGGTCGCAATGAACTCTCTGATGGCTATGGTCGGTGGCATCTTGGCGGCAACCTTTATTTCCGATAAGGATCCGGGCTTCGTGCACAATGGTCCGCTGGCCGGTTTGGTCGCCATCTGTGCCGGTTCCGATGTCGTCAATCCACTGGGTGCTTTGGTGATTGGTTTGGTGGCTGGCGCGCTGTTTGTTAAAGCCTTTACTTGGACACAGCGTAATCTCAAAATTGATGACGTTCTCGGTGTCTGGCCACTGCACGGTTTGTGCGGAATGTGGGGGGCGATTGCGGCGGGTATTTTTGGTTCGACCGCATTAGGTGGTCTGGGCGGAGTCGCTTTAATGTCACAGATTATCGGTGTACTACTTGGCGTGAGTATTGCGTTTATTGGCGGTTTTATTGTTTATTGGGTAATCAATAAACTATCCCCTATGACAATGGATGAAGATGAGCAGTATCGTGGAGCCGATTTGGTGTACCATAAAACCCACGCTAATCCGCCAAAAGATGAATTTTAACTGGCCGATTTCTATTGCGATAGTCGCGTAAACCCACTGCGAAGTGGGTTTTTTTTTGGATTACATGCTAAAATTTTGGCAGTCAATTGATAGAGTTCACCATTTTGTGCATTGGTGGAAAAAGTAGGTGTGATATTCAACTTTGGTTGGCGCCCTTACTTTAACTGCTGTTCTTGTCGGCACATTCGATATAAAGATACCCCATGGAAAAACTTTCTGCTTCTAAGCTTTACCGATATACCCACCTGAATACCGAACAATTTTCGTTACCGAATGAATCCAATGAAACGTCCCGCGAAAAAAATATTTTGCAGTTTATGCAACATTTTCATCCGCGCGCTTATCAGTCATTAAATTTTGGCTTGCACTTAAAACGCAATCATAACCATATTTTTATTATGGGTGAGCCGGGCGTTGGGCGCATTGGAATGACCAAAGCGATGCTTAAGAAAATGGCTCGGCAACGTGAAATTCCGCAAGATTTGTTGTTGGTTTCAGATTTTTCAGAGCCAAATAAGACTCAATATTTGTATCTTGATGCGGGCCAAGGGTATGCGTTTAAGGCGGAAATAGAACGCTTTATCTCATCACTTAAAACCCAGCTACCGATTTTGTTTGATGGTCACACTTATCAGTTAAAAACCCAGCAGTTGGAAGCCAAATTGGCTGATAAACAGCAGGCTAAGTTGGAAGAGGCTTATGCGATTGCTGAAGAACGAAGCATTGATATCGCGCAAAACGAAAACAGTTTTATGCTCACCGCGATTATTGAGGGCAAGCGCTATCGCAGTAGCGAACTGAAAAGTATGGAAAGCTCGGTTCAAAAGCATTTTGAGCAGGCATTTCAAGAGGTTGAAGAAGCGCTTAATTCGGCATTGACCCATTTCCCTGCGATGCAACACGAGTTTATGGACGAAGGCAAACGGATGAACACCAAGTTTGCTAAAGACCATATGGAACCGATGTTGCAGACCTTAAAAATGGAATTTGGTAAAAGTCCTGAAATCTGTAAATATTTGGATGATTTGGCGAATGCGGTGATTGGTAAGTTGCATCTTTTCTGGGATCAGAGTTCTGATCAGGTCACTTCAGATTCTTCTTCGTCAGTGGCTAACACCTTGGATGAGATGATCAGTGAACAGCAAGGAATGTCGCGCTTTGAGGTGAATTTATTGGTAAATCATCGTGGTTTAAAACACGCACCAATTATTTATGAACAGAACGCGACCATGCCAAAACTGTTTGGTTATGCGATTAACTCTGCTGCCGCTTCGGCGACGGACCCGGTCAGTTTGGCGATGAATCACCAAGCGGGTTTATTGCAGCAAGCCAACGGCGGTTATTTATTACTAAATATTCAATCGGTTCTAAAAGAACCGGAAATTTGGTCGCATTTAAAAGCCGCTTTAATGAGTAAGAAAATCAGTTTTGAAGTGCCATCGTCCAGTGCGGTTGTGCCTTATCATCTGCCGGATTTTCCGCTTAGTGTGACGTTGGTTCTGCTTGGTCAAGCGGCGCATTTTTATGCGTTGCAAGAGTTAGACGCGCAATTTAGCCGACTCTTTAAAGTACAGGTGGAATTTGAGGCGGAGTTAAACCGTACTCAAGAGCATGAGCTGGCATTAGCCAGACAGTTGGCTTCGGAAATTGACGACTGGAATGATTTGGATATCGACATTAGCGCCTATGAACGCTTGATTGAATATGCATCACGTATGGCAGAAGATGAAAATCGTCTTTATACCAATAAAGCGATATTGCGCGATGTCTTGGCGGAAGCGAATGCGTTTGCGCGTGCCAGTGATAAGGGTGTGGTTGACCGAGAAGTGATTGAAAAAACCATTGAACAGCGTGATTTTCATACTGGGTTGATGGAAGAGTACTACCACCGTGCGATTACCGACCAGCAAGTCTTAATTTCCACCGAGGGGACGCATATTGGGATGGTTAATGGTTTGACCGTTTTAACCGTTGGCCGCCAGTCTTTCGGACAACCAGTACGGATTACCGCACAAGCCTCACCAGGGGATGAAGGGGTGGTGGATATTGAACGTGAAGTTGATATGGCTGGACCGATTCACTCCAAAGGTATGTTGATTTTGTCGGGTTATATGCGTGGCCGTTTTATGAAACGCAAAGCGATGGGCTTTAGTGGGTCAATTGTGATGGAGCAGTCGTATAACGGCGTGGAAGGCGATTCGGCATCTTCAGCAGAGCTGTTGGCACTGTTGTCATCCATTGCGGAATTGCCAATGCGCCAGGATATTGCGATTACCGGATCCATTAATCAATTTGGCGAGGTTCAGCCGATTGGTGGTGTTAATGAAAAAATTGAAGGTTTCTATAAAATTTGCGCAATGCGTGGTTTAACTGGCCATCAAGGCGTGATTATTCCGCAATCCAATGCCAGCCATTTGATGCTTAACCAGCAAGTTCGCCAAGCGGTTGCCGAGGGGAAATTCTCGATTTATACCATTAAGCATATTGATGAGGCTTTTGGAATTTTGAGTGGCAAACAGCCTGAGGAAGCGAATTGCCTTGTCGCCCAAGCACTTGAGAAAATGAACGAGAAAGACGACAGTTAAGGCGAAGACACCTTAGCGCAAGTCCCTATAAGCCCGATTGGATTTAATCGGGCTTTTTTTTCGGGTCATGAAAATGGCGCAAAAAACGATTAACTGCAATCGGTAGTTTAGTCCGATTGATAGAATTGATTAGACGGCAATAAGTTAAGGGTTTAGAGTTTAAAAAGTAAAGGTTTATGGTTTTTTTTGCTGTTGTTTAGCGATTTTTTGTAAACGTTTTCTGACGCAGCGCTCTTGCCAGCGTTTGATGACGTGCAAGCGCCAGATAATGTGAATGGCAAAATACGCGACGACGCCGAGTACTAAGCCAACAACAACGCTGCCTAAATAGAGTGGTTTCCAAAGTTCGCCGAGTACGTTGGTTAGCCAATGCCAACTGAGTTCAAAGTGTAGGTTTGGATCGACCGCATGGCCTAAAATCAAAGCGCCAATTTCATAGTTGAAATAGAAAATCGGCGCCATGGTTAAAGGGTTGGATATCCAGACTAAAGCGACGCTTAACGGCAAGTTGGCACGAAAGGCGACAGCAAATAGAGCGGCAAAAATCATCTGTGACGGAATTGGAATCGCCATAAAGAACAAGCCAATTAAAAAGGCTTTGGCGACGGAATGGCGATGCAAGTGCCAGATATTGGGGTTGTGCAACCAACTGCCAAGCCATCCTAAACCTTTGAGATTTTTGATTTTTTCTGGGGTTGGGAGATAGCGTTTTATAAGCTTTTTAGGCATGTTTCACTATTTTGTTATCGGTTGGCTTTTTGCGATTAGCTATTACTATCAATTGGATAATCGCCCCAGCGAAACGGCGGCGATGCTTACGCTTGCGGTCGTTTTTGTGCTGCTCGTTTACATGCTTTTTTGGCAGGTTTTATATCCTACACCGATTCGATTCTTAAAGGGAATACAATCGACGCCATGGGCCATAAAATTAAGTAATCTATTTGTGGGCGCTATTATAGGCTGGGCATGGGCTGGAGGGCAGAGTTATTTCACACAAAATTTACCTCCAGATGTGCTAAATCAACACATTTTGCTCGAAGTGCAGGTACTCAATAGCAGTACTTCAAGAACGCTAGATGAACGACAGTTACGTCAAAAATCCTATGTGGCGTTGCAGAAAGTGTATTTGCCTGCTAGTGCATCCGGTCAACAAGTTCCTAAAATACACTATCAAACGACTTGGCTTAAACCCAAAGTCCAACTTTCTTTGTATCTTTTGCCCGAGCAAATGCCAGTGTTAAATAGCGGTGAAACTTGGTTATTAGCCGTCAAACTCAAAGCGCCAGTGGCATCGCAGAACCCGTTTAATAATGATCATGAAACCTATCTCTTTCAGCAGGGTATTCAGGCTAAAGGCTATTTACCCAGCTACGCGCCAGATTCTTACCAAGCCATTAGACGAACAGCGCAAACATTTTATACCAACGTGGTATTTCCCGAAGGCGATGCGCTTTCTAATAAAACTGTATTTGCGGTTAAGTTAGCCGATGCTTCTTATTGGGATTGGCGTATTTGGCGAAGCGCCTTGCAATCGCGCTGGCAAGATGCTTTTGCGAACGCGCAATTTTGGCGGATTTATCAAGCCCTTTTGTTAGGCGAGCGAAATCAGATGACTGCTGACGATTGGCGCTTGTTTCAACAAACTGGCACAAGCCATTTAATGGCGATTTCGGGGTTGCATTTGGCGATTATGGCCGCACTCGGTGCAGCGCTTTTTAGTGCTATTTGGTGGCTAGGTGCCTATCGCTTAGAAGCGATTAATTTGCCTATGTTTAGTGCTTTTGGCGCGGCGCTTTTGGCCAGTGGCTACCTATTGATTTCAGGTATGGCGATTCCAACTCAGCGCGCTTGGATTATGGTGATGGCCTTTATTTTGTTCATGCTGATTCGGCGAAAATTTCAACCTTGGAGCGCCTTAGCCTTAGCGGTTTTTACGGTGTTATTGATTGATTCACGCGCGGTTTTAGCGCCGGGATTTTGGTTGTCGTTTGGGGCGGTCGCTTTGATATTTTTGAGTTTGCCATGGCTTAAAGGGCGGGCTTGGTGGCAGCAGTTATTCATTATGCAGTTGGTGTTAACTCTTGGGTTAGCGCCCTTATTGATATGGCAGTTTTCCTATGTTCCGTTATTTTCTTTCTTTGCCAATCTGTTGGCGATACCACTGGTCAGTTTTGTGGCGCTGCCGCTGTTGTTTATCAGTGCGTTAAGTGCTTTGGTTTGGGATGCGTTGTTTGTTTGGTTATTGCCGCTAAACGACTTTTTATGGCATGGATTGTGGCGTTATCTAAACACTTTAGCCGCAGCTGAAGCCGAATTGTCAGTGAACAGTGGTTTTACCCAACAGAGTGTGATTTGGTTAGTTTCGGTTTATGTACTCGTGTTTGCATCTTTTAAATGGTGGCAAAGTCTTAAGTCGAGTCGACCGAGAGCGTCTACGGCGTTTGGATTGGTGACGATTTTCGCTTGTTTGATGATGTTCGGCAGTTTTAAAACCTGGCAAGCTCCGGCTTATGGCACTTTTCGGCTTACGCTGTTTGATGTGGGTCAGGGGTTGGCTTTAAGCATCGAAACGGCGAACCACCGTATGATTTATGATGCTGGCCCCAAATGGGGTTCGATGTCGGCGGCGCAATTTTCGATTATTCCTTATTGGCAACGACAAGGAAGTCCTCCAGTGGATTTGCTGATGATTAGCCATAGCGATAACGATCACGCCGGCGGCCTAGGGGATTTACTTAGCGATTTAAGGGTGCATAAACTGCTGTCCGGTCAGCCACAAAAGCTAGCCACGCAAGTGCCCAAGGCACCGTACATTCAGCAATGTGTGCAAGGTCAAAATTGGTTATGGGATGGTGTGCGTTTTGAAGTACTTGCACCGTCTGCATCGGATTTTGCACGAATTAATAATGACAATGATTTTTCTTGTGTTTTAAAAATTACGACGCAGGAATCGGTCAGTCAGCACTCGGTTTTAATTACCGGAGATTTGGGTTCCAAAGGCGAAGCGGCTTTAATTGCCGCTTTGTCTGCGGCGCCCCATAGTTTACAGGCCGATGTTCTATTAGCCGGACACCATGGTAGCCGTAATTCGAGTAGTGCGGCCTTTTTACAAGCCGTTGCACCCTCCATCATTTTGTTTTCGGCGGCTTATCAAAATCACTTTGACTTTCCGAATCAAGCGGTGTTGCAACGCATTGCGCTCAATACGCCCGAGGCGCGCTTATGGAATACCGCTTGTTCCGGAGCCATGCAGTTGAATCTTACGCCACAGAAGATTGAAATGCGCCAAGAGACTCGCAAAGCCCGTTCAAAATGGTATTATCAGCGCTGCAAACAGGACATAAAATAGAATGCTTGTCGCATTAATCGGCTTTTGCATAGGCTAATCAAAATTTCTAACGCCTTATCTAATGAACTCGCGAATAAAGGAGAGCCAGTGAGCTGGCCGACATTTTGGACGAAAAAAAATTGGCAAGCGCGGCTGTTATGGCCTTTATCCAAACTGGTGGCGTGGGAAGCACTCCGCCGTTTAAATAAGTTTCAACGCACGCCGCCAGCGCGTATCAGTGCGGCCAAAGTGATTGTGGTCGGTAATCTGGTGGTGGGGGGCAGTGGAAAAACGCCGTTGATTATCTGGTTGACAAAAGCACTCCAACAGCAAGGGTTGCAGGTGGGGATTGTGAGCCGTGGTTATGGTGGGCAAGCGAGTCAATGGCCGCAGTGGGTGGATGCGGAAAGCGATGCACGTCTTGTGGGTGATGAACCGCTGTTATTGGCGCAAACGCTGCAAGTTCCGGTGGCGGTGTCGCCTAAACGCGCGGAGGCGATTGCGTTAATTGAAAACCGACAAGCCTGCGATGTGATTATCAGCGATGACGGATTACAGCATTACGCTATGGCAAGAGATATTGAAATAGTTGTGGTGGATGCGCAACGCCAGTTTGGTAATCAATATTGTCTGCCTGCCGGTCCTTTGCGAGAACCTTTAGGGCGTCTGTCGAATGTCGATGCGGTGGTGATAAATGGTGGAAATCAGCTGGAATTAAGTCAAAAGTGGCGGCGCCGTTTTGCGGGAGAGTTACCGCCCAGGTTTGCGATGGAGTTACGCCCAAGCGTTTTCCGTAATCTGCATAGCCCGCAGATGACGCAAGCGGTGGATTATTTTTCTGATTCGGCGGTGAGCAGCATTGCCGGCATCGGTAATCCACAACGTTTTTTTGATACGTTGCAGCCCTATGTGGCTGAACAAGATACTCAGCCTTTGGCCGATCATCACGCCTATACCGAAACCCAGTTGCAAGGGTTTGTGGGCGATAAACCGCTGATTATGACGGCGAAAGATGCGGTAAAATGCCAAGCGTTTGCTCAGCAGCGACAGGCAAAAAACTTTTGGGCGCTGGAAGTCGAAACCATAGTGGCGCCAGAGTTAATGACGTTGATACTGCAAAAATTACAAAATTAAATCCCGCATCGCTGAGAACGGCTTGTTAAGTGCGCCGAATAACCAATCTTTATAGACCCTAGTTGAGAGAACAGTATGGATCCGAAACTTCTGGAAATTTTAGTTTGCCCTGTGAGCAAAACCAAATTGATTTTTGATAAAGAGAAACAAGAGTTAATTTCAACCTCGGCCCATCTTGCGTATCCGATTCGTGACGGCATTCCAATTTTATTGGAAGACGAGGCGCGTGCCATTAGTGCCGAGGAAGCGGACGCTTTCCATAAACATAAAGCTTAAATATTGCTGAGGAAAAGTATGTCATTTGTTGTGATTATTCCAGCCCGTCTACATTCCAGTCGTTTGCCGCGTAAACCACTGATGGAGATTCACGGTTATCCGATGGTGTATTGGACTTGGCAACAAGCTAAAAAGTCGGGGGCGAGTCGGATTATTATTGCCACAGAATCGCAAGAGGTGGCCGACGCTTGTCACGCGTTTGGCGCGGAAGTCTGTTTGACTGGTGACCATCATCAATCGGGCACCGAACGCATTGCAGAGGTGATTGAGTTGAGCTTAATTGCGGATGAACAGATTATTGTGAATGTGCAGGGCGATGAGCCGATGTTACCGCCAGAGTTGATTCATCAAGTGGCACAGGGGTTGCAAGACAATCCGCAAATTCCAATGTCTACTTTGTGCGAACCAATTGAAGACGCTGCTGCTTTATTTAATCCCAACACCGTTAAAGTAAGTTGCAATGCCAACAATATCGCCTTAACGTTTTCCCGGGCGCCAATACCGTGGGCGCGAGATGAAT
This sequence comes from Thiosulfatimonas sediminis, assembly GCF_011398355.1. Classification (GTDB taxonomy): domain Bacteria; phylum Pseudomonadota; class Gammaproteobacteria; order Thiomicrospirales; family Thiomicrospiraceae; genus Thiomicrorhabdus; species Thiomicrorhabdus sediminis_A. Next base: position 1,625,462 of record NZ_AP021889.1, on the reverse strand, counting down.
TTGCGCACACTCGTGAACAGCTTCCGGTCAGCGCCTTAGGATTGTATCGACGCCATATCGGTCTCTATGCCTACCGTGCCGGTTTCGTAAAACGCTATGTGCAGTGGCCGGAATGTCAGCTTGAACAGGTCGAAAAATTGGAGCAGTTGCGTGTGTTGTGGCATGGTGAACCAATTTTGGTGTTGGATGCTTTGATGGATGCGGGCGTTGGCGTTGACACTGCAGACGATTTGGCGCGTGTTCGGCACTTGCTGCAAGCCGAATTGTAACGGCTGAGATTATGCTGAAATATCTGACTCTGCTTGCGATTATCTATTTCTTTTTCTGGCTGATAAAGCACAAAGTGCGGCAGCGTAAGCTAGAGGCGCAAGGTTATAAAATCGAAGCGCAGCAAGGGTTGCGTCCGGTAACCATTTTGAGCATTGTTTTGTTGGTGATTTATGGCGGCTATCTGCTTTACTATGTGTTGCGTGGTGGAGACGTTTAAAGACTGCGTCTTGCTATATTAAGAATATTTATCCATTCTTTCTTCAGCTTTATCGCTTGGTATTTACCGCAATCTCTCGATAATGGTTAGATTATTTTTAACAAGGCTCGCGCTGAAGGCAACATTATGCAAACAACTCCAAATTTTTCACTGCTTAAACTGGTCGCTTTATTAGAAGGGACTTCGTTGTTATTGCTACTTTTAGTCGCGATGCCATTGAAATACATGATGGGTATTCCGGAGGCGGTGAAGATTATTGGCCCAGCGCATGGCGTGTTGTTTATTGTGTTTAACGCAGTGTTGTTGAGTCACGCATTTCGTGGACACCTTGGCTTTTTGACAACCCTGACTGGATTTGTCGCGTCTTTGATTCCGGTAGGCACTTTTGTTTTTAAAGCAAAAATGCTTAAAAATCGGGTCGAGTTTGCTTAAGCTGCGGCTTAATATTGCTTAGCGCGCTTGTCCAATCTGCGCGCATAGAGCAGGCAAAGCGCGAATAAAGCGGGCACTTGAACGTTGGTACAAATCGTTATTAAGTAAAAATATGGTGTTGTTTTGTACCGCTTGTAGGGTGCCAAATGCCTGCCAAGTCTGCAACCAATCTTGTTGCATCGCGCGAGTTCCGCCCAATAAAATCACTTCTGGATCTCGAATTAATACGGTTTCCACCGCTACTTGTCCGGTGAGACTACCTAAATCTTCAAAAATATTGCGTCCACCGCATAATTCAATACCTTGGCTGATGAACTGATTTTTTCCCATGGTAATCAAAGGGTTGTTCCAGATTTGATAAAACACTGTGACCGGTTTTGCGGTGGCAAACTGCTGGCGTAACTGGGTCAGTTGTGTCTGTAATTCATGTGCTTCGGCATTCGCTTTTGTGGCGCTCCCTGCTAAGATGCCAATTTGACGAATCAGCGCTGGAATATCGTCCAGTGTGTTGATTTCTGATTCAATTAACCTAAACCCAAGTTTCTGTTGGAGCTGTTCTAAGCGTTGGTAATCCTGTAGGCGGTTTCCTGAGCGCCAGCTTAAAACCAAGTCGGGCTTGAGTTCAACAATCCGTTCGATATTAATGGCGTTATAACTGCCGACAATAGGTTTGCTTTTTGCCTCTGCTGGATAATCTGAATAATTGACCACGCCGACCAATTTTTCCCCTGCACCAGCGCTGTAAACCATTTCGGTGAGATGGGGGGCGAGAGTGATAATACGTTGTGCCGGTGTTTCAGCGTGTGCGAAATGGATGAATAAAAGCTGAAAAATCAATGAAGTAAAGATAAGAGTAAAGTGTTTTTGATAAGACAAAATAGCGGCCTCCTAAAACAGCCATAATGTTGGAAGCACGCAGCCGGTAATTAACAGACAGTCGATTAAATCACGTTGACTCAGGCTGCAGGCTAAATGATGTGCTTGAATGTGTTGAGTCTCTTCAGCGCGGCCAAAGTAAGCTTTATCCTGCCAGCGTCCAAAGTAGCGCGTTGCGCCGCCTAGACGGCAGTGACAGGCTAAGGCCATTGCCGCAATCGGATGGCCTGCATTCGGGCTTGCATGGGCGCGACCATACGAATAAAACGCCCAGAAGCGCCATTGTTTGAAAACCAGCATGAGTAAAATAGCACTTAGACGGGCTGGTAACCAATTGGCAATGTCATCGACTTTGGCGGAAATTTTACCGTAATTTTCAAAGCGTTCAGTACGATAGCCAACCATCGAATCTAGGGTATTAATCGCTTTATAAAGTGCAATGCCGGGTAAGCCAAACAACAATAAAAACAGTAAGGGGGCGACTACGCCATCGGATAGGTTTTCGGCGTAGCTTTCCATAGCCGCTTTATAGGCATCCGCATCGGACAGCTGCTCAGTATCACGACTGACTAAAACGGCAACCGCGCTTGCTGGGTGTTCACTGTGTAACACGGCACTGACACTGTCGTAAAGCATACGATGCGCGAGTAACGTTGAGGCAGCAATCATAGCAAGAGGCACGCTGAGCCAGAATGGTAAAAAATTCAGAAGGGTGCATATCACCATGCTTACGAGCAGAGTAATGGCTAGCGTGCTGAGTAATAAAAGACCGCCACGCTGAATCGAATCAGCATAAAAATAGCGGTTAAAACCGTTAATCCACGCGCCTATTAATACTACCGGATGCCAGCGGTTTAAAAACTCGCCAAAGAGGCGGTCGAGCAGAAGTGCGCCAGCGGCTAGTAGCGAGTTTAGTGTAAACCACAGGCCGATGCTTTCAGGCCAAGAGGTGCTTGAAAAGTCGATGTACCCGGGCATTATTTTATGTCATGCACCGGAAGGGCTTGTAACGCATCGAGTAGTTGTTGATTCTCTTCAGGTAACCTAATTGCGAGGCGCGCATAGTTTGAGGCAAACCCAAAACTGGAGGCTGGACGAATCAGTATATGATACGCGTCCAAATGGCGCTGCACATCGGCGACAGGTCGGTCGAAGGCTAATAAAATGAAGTTCACATGGCTCTCTTCCATGTGATGGACGCAGTGGAGTTGGCTAAGCGAGTTGTAGAAATCTTGTTTGCTATTTTTCAGCCATAGATGGGTTTTGCTTGGGTGCTCGTCATCTTGTAAGGCTTGTTGTAAATACAGGCGGTCGAGCGTGGAGATTGTCCAAATATCCGGCAGATTTTTGACCTGTTTAGCACGGCTAAAGAGTGCGCCGATGCGTACGCCTGGACAAGCATAGAATTTACTGAGTGATTGCAACACAATGAGTTGCGGATAGGCGTCGACAAATTGGCGCAAACTGTGCGCTTTGTCGAGCGTGATAAACGGTAAAAAGGATTCATCAATCAGCAGCCAAGACTCTTGTTGCGCGCAAAATTTTAATAGCGGCTGCAGCTCTTCAACGGTTAAAAAAGAACCTTGCGGTGTTGAGGGATTGACCAGCACGACAACCGAGTATTTCGCCATGGTTGGTTTATTTTTCAACCATTCTTTGGGTGTGCTATGGATTTTCGTATAACCGGCGGCGTTCTGTTGTGCAGCGTTTTGGTATTCGGCATAAATTGGTGAAAACAGAAAAATTTCGGAAATCGGTAAGGTGGCAAACAGTTGCCAAATCGCCTGACTAATGCCATTGCATAGAGTAATGTGCGCTTGCGGTAGGTCAAAGGTTTTGGCCAAAAAAGGCAGTAAAGTTGAATGGCTACGCGCGTTAAATTCTTCAGGATAATGTGGTATTTGCTGCTGGGCATCGTGGGACAGTTGTTGCCAATCAATCTGGGGTTGTAACGGATTGATGCTGGCAGAGAAGTCATGTACTTGACTAATACACAGTTCATGAGATTGGGCGAAAGCAAAAGATTGCCCACCGTGTTCGATGGGCAAGTCCGCATGCTCGTCCGCGTTCGCGTGCTGCATATTCAAAAGTCGATTCCTTTTTGTGCTTTGATGCCGCTTTTATAAGCGTGTTTTTCATCCTTGACGTCGGAAACCGTATCCGCTAGTTCGCGCAATTCGGCGATGGCCGAGCGCCCCGTGACCACAACGTGTTGCATTTCTGGACGTTCCGAAAGGGTGTTTAACACCGCGTCCTTGTCCAGATAATCATAACTTAGAAGATAGGTTAACTCATCTAAAATGACCAAGTCGTAACTTGGGTCTGTTAGCATTTTGGTCGCCACCTGCCAGCCTCTTTCTGAGGTGGCGATGTCAGAGCTGCGGTCTTGAGTATCCCAAGTAAAGCCGTCTCCTAAAACATGCCATTCACAGTTTTCTTGTTGCCCGAAAAACGCTTCTTCGCCGGTGTCGGTTCGGCTTTTAATAAATTGGCAGACTCCGATTTTTTTGCCGTGCCCCAAGGCGCGCCCAACCATGCCGAACGCCGAGGTGGATTTGCCTTTGCCATTGCCGGTAATGACCAATAAGAGTCCTTTCTCGGTGTCGGCACGTGCGATAGCGGCGTCGATTTGCGTTTTTTTACGTGCCATTCGCACTTTGTGATAATGCTCGCGTTTGGCTTCTGGGCTTAGATTTAGTAAGTCGGTCTTATCAATCATGTGTTTACTTTTCTGCATTAAAATCTGGGTTTACGGCCTTGACTGGCTCTGCGGGTTGCGGCAAAAGTTCTTGCGGCAAGGATTTAATATAAATATCGTGCTGACTGAATGGAATTTCAATTCCATGTTGGTGAAAGCTTTTGTAAATTGCACAGTTGAGGTTATCAATAATTCGGCCGCGAAATTCTGGATTATCAATCCAAACCAATAGTTCAAAATCCAAGCTGGAAGCACCAAATTGACGGAAGCGCGCTCGGGGAGCAGGGTCTTTACAGGCTTCGGGTTCTTGATTGCCGACTTCGACTAAAACATCGCGGACCTTGTCGATATCGGTACCGTAAGCAACGCCAACTGGTACACGAACACGTGAGCGGATATCGCGTCCAGCGCTTTCGTTGATGATTTTGCCATTCGCAATAATCGAGTTTGGAATATTAATTTCCAAATCGTCGCGCGTTAGAATCCGTGTTGAGCGCAAGCCGATATTGGTCACTTTACCACGTTCACCAGAGTCGAGAACGATATAGTCGCCGATTTTATAAGGCGAATCGGCCAAAATAAATACCCCAGATAATAGATTTGCAACCGTATCTTTCGCCGCGAAACCGACCGCGATACCGATAATCCCGGCTGAAGCCAACCACGCAGTCATGTCAATATCCCAAGTGATAAACAGTAGGTAGCCGGTGAACAATACAATCACAACTGCAGAGGCATTTTCTAACAATGGCAGTGTTTGCGGTTTGATAAACGACCCTTCGGTATCAAACGCCGAAAAGCGTTTTAGGTAGAATTTAGCACTACGGAAAAAGAATTGTCCCCAAACCACAATGTCGATACTGCGGAATAAATCATGGATGAGTGTGACTTTGTCTGCGCTCAGGGCGAATAGGTTAAAAATATTGCCAAGCGAAAACAGCACAATTGAAATGTTAATTGGATAGCGAATCGCACGCGTCACAAAGTTTCCGGTCGGCGTGTTGGTTGCTGAAAAACGATGCGTGCAGAGATAGCTTAATATCAAGTTAATCACTAAGAGCACCGCGAGCGCGGCTATGACGATAATCCCTACATCGATCCAGACAGAGTTCTGTTCAATTAAATGATTAATGAATTGTGTGGCGGATTGCCAAAGTGAGTCGTTGGTTTGCATCATCGTTCCTTGTTACTCAGAAATCCGCTTAAACAGCCGCGGTCAAAGTTCCGCATAGTTTACTAAAAACGGTTCTTGTGGGCCGAAAACGAAGACTTTGTCGCGCTGTTTTTTGTGTGCGGTATTCCGCGTTGGTTGCAGCGACAAACCACTCTACGATAATGAACTGATGGCCTCTATGTTTGTTTGGAGGGAATGTCGGCGCAGTTAAGGTGGCATGAGTTTGTCTGTTTTGGTTCATTGAGTACGCTGTTTTTAGTATGTTTGGGAAGGTAATTCTATCCGATTGAGTCAATCTTAAACACTTTTTCTAGTTAACTAAGTTGCACACAGCAATTCACAATTTTTGTGGATAACTCATGGATAATCTGGATATTAAATCCTTAAAAGCTTGATATATAAAGGGGTTCTCCATCCCTGATTAAAAAATAGGCAGTGAGTATTATTCGGCGATTTTTTTAGAATTTGTTGTCATAAATTTCGCTCTCTATAGTTATATGACATTTTTATGACAAGTAAATGGTTAAACTCTCTATAGGTTGGCTAGAAAGCTTCAATAAGAACTTTTTAAACAGATGGTTATAATGCCAATAAGTAAATTTTTACTGACAATTCATTTTAACCACCGACGTTCGCCTGTCGGCATCAATGTAACTTACTCGATGATCGAGTGACGGGAACAAAGGAGAAGAGGCGTTATGACAAGTGCATGGATAGGATCTCTATTGCTGTTGGCAATACCGGGATTGTTTTTTATAACCGCATGGGCGCATGAAAAGCGGGCCAACTGGAATGTCACCATGGGGGTGGCGTTGATCGGTTTATTAATCAGTTCGGCATCCGGTTTTTTAGCCATTGCTGGAATTGTTGAGTTCGGTCATGGCTTTAGCTGGGTGACGCATGAGCCAGTCAGTTTGGTGATGCTTAGCTTAATCAGTTTTATCTCATATATTAATGTGCGCTATTCGCGTTCTTATATGTCGGGTAACCGCGAAGAGGAAAAGCGCTATATCCGCTGGTTGTCAATTACCCTTGGTTTTGTGACTTTGGTGGTGGTGTCAAATCATATGCTAATGATGTTGGTGGCATGGATCGGGATTTCGGTCGCGCTGCATCAGCTGTTGATTTTCTACCCAGAGCGTCAACGTGCGGTTTTGGCGGCGCATAAAAAATATATCTTTGCCCGTATTGCCGAAATCTGTCTGTTTGGCGGCGTGTTAATCTTGTATGTGCAACATGATAGTTGGTTAATTTCGGACGTCTACCGCAATTTAAGCCAAGCCGATGTACTGTCGAACGCCGATCAAATTGCGGCGATTTTACTGGCCGTTGCGGCACTGGTGAAGTGTGCGCAATTGCCATTGCACGGTTGGTTGATTCAAGTTGTTGAAGCACCAACACCGGTTTCTGCGTTGTTACACGCCGGTATCATCAATCTTGGTGGTTTCTTGATGATTGTGTTCGCACCCCTTTTGGTTTTGTCTAGCGCCGCCCAATGGTTGTTGTTGGTCATCGGCGGTTTGACTACGGTGTTAGCCGCTTTGGTGATGATGACGCGCGCCACGGTCAAAGTGCGTCTCGCATGGTCAACCATGTCGCAAATGGGATTGATGTTGGTGGAGTGCGCGCTTGGGTTGTTTGAATTAGCCTTACTGCATTTGATTGCGCACTCATGTTACAAAGCGTATGCCTTCCTAAACTCCGGTACGGAAGTGGAAGCGACGATGAAAAAACGTTTGGCTAAATCGGTCGCACCGACACGTGCTGACTGGTGGTTAGGAGGCGTATTGGCATCCGCATTGGTGATTGCTTTAATCGTGGTTGCTCAACTACCCGCGCCTTACAGTCCTTGGGTATTGTTGGCGATTGCCTTAACCCTATTGATTGCTGAGCGTCGCGGACGTTTAAGCACTGCATCGGTCATTTCTATGTTGGCTCTGGCTGCGGTTTTATTAGCAACTTACACGCTGCAAAAAATGGGCATTCATTTTATCGTTGAACCTCAAGTAACCACAGTGGGCATGGCTGGTGATATCTGGATGGCAGTGCTCTTTATTGCTTTCCTTGCTGGCTATATTTTGTTGCGCTATCACCGTGATAATCCGGCCATGGTATCGGTATGGCGCTCTTTTTACGCAGGCTTTTATCTGGACGAATTCGTTACGCGTTTAAACCTGCGTTTTTACCCAACCCGATTGCCAGTGCGTTTTAAACCTAAGCACTTGAAAATTCCAAAAGAGGAGTTGTTCAAATGATGAAAAAACAAAATTCGACCTTAAATATCCAAGCACAGGCTTTGTCTCCGAGTTTGAACGACACGCAGCGCGAACTGTTGTATGAAGCCTGTGGGCGTATCGCGCCGACCTGGCCGCTAGATGAACTGATTGCGGTTAACCCTTGGTGGGAGATGCGCCAGCATAGCATTGCAGATGTGTCTGCGAAGTTAGAAGCCTTGGGGCAAGCGTACTGTCTGATGCCAAAAACCTACTTTCAAAATGTCTGGTTAGAAGAGATTCAACCGGTGCATTTAGAGCAAGCCAAAGCAGAGTTGGGACATCAAGATTTGACTGTAGCTCAACTTGAACGCTATCTAGTAGAAGATGATGATTACACCCACTGGCACAACGTCAGCGACTTTGTTGATGGGGGGCGTGACCGTAAATATAAAATGGCGTGGCGTGATGAAATTACGCATCAGATTTCGCAATTCTGTGCCGATTTTTTCCGCCAACGTCCACAAGGCGTTAAGTACGATGAATACTACAAAGGGCTTTATCAAGCGTGGTTAGACACCACGCGTCACGACCACGGGATTGAAATCTTGATGGCGGAAGACGGTCTGACTGAAATGTTTGAAGACCTGCCGGAGAATGCTGAAGACTTATTAGCTGAAGCGATTGCCACGCTAGGGGTGGTTGATAAGCAGTTATCGGACTATTCGCACGCACTGTTGCTGGACGTGAACGGTTGGGCTTCATGGGTTTCGTATTTGCGTTGGCAAGACCGTTTAAACGGTACGGAAAACCATCTGATGTTGGATTTCTTGGCGATTCGTTTTGCTTGGGAATTGGTTCTCTGGCGTCATCAACGCATCACCGACCGTTCGGTGTTTAACGAGCTTAAAGTGATGTGGCGTACTCAGTTGGCAATGTTGCCAAAATTGATTTCAGCGCACAAAGAAACGCAGCAAAAAGCCTGGGTATGGCAGCGCGCAGCAGAAATCGCTTATCAATCGCACCTGCACGAGCGTTTGCGCTTTGCGAGCACCAATTTACATCAGGGTGATGACCAAGTTGATGGTGAAATCAAGCCAGTCGAAGACCCTACGAGCGCTTCGCCATTGGTACAGGCCGCTTTCTGTATCGACGTGCGTTCCGAGGTATATCGTCGTGCTTTAGAAGCCCAGCATCCGCGTATTCAAACCTTAGGGTTTGCCGGTTTCTTTGGTCTGCCGATTGAGTATCAACCTGTGGGCACCGAAGTGTCGCGTCCGCAACTTCCGGGATTGTTAAAGTCGGCGATTAAAGTGACGCCTTTAACCGGCAAAGAAAAATTGAAAAAAACCGCCGCCAAGTTGAATTTCAAAGCGCGTTGGGCTGAGTGGGGTTATGCGCCGCCGGCGACTTTTTCAATGGTCGAGGCAACTGGCGTAATGTACGCCTTTAAACTGTTAAAAAACAGCTTATTTCCAGACGAACATCGCCACCCGGTCAATGATTTGCCGCTGAGCGAAGAATTTGAACTGACCGAAGCCAATCAGCCATTGAGCTTAGATCGCAAAGTTGAACTCGCCAGTACCATTCTGCATGCGATGGGATTAGATAAAGACTTAGCACCCAAAGTGCTGTTGATTGGACACGGCTCCAGCTCTTGTAATAATCCACACGCTGCCGGTTTAGATTGTGGGGCATGCGGCGGCCAGACCGGTGAAGTGAATGTACGCGTTTTGGCACATCTGCTTAATCAAAGCGAAGTACGTGACGGTTTGGCGCAAAGCGGTTTGCTGATTCCAGCTGAAACCGTGTTTATTGCTGCGATGCACAACACCACGACAGATGAGATGACGTTTTACGGCGATGTAGCGGATTCGACTTTACGTATTTGGTTTGATCAAGCCTCTGATCTTTGTCGTCAAGAGCGTTCTACACGCTTAGGCTTGACGCATTTGCAAGGCAAATCGTTGCATGCGGCGATTAAACGGCGCGGTAAAGATTGGTCGCAAGTTCGTCCAGAGTGGGGCTTGTCAAATAATGCGGCCTTTATTGTGGCACCGCGCTGGCGTACCCGCAGCGTGGACTTTGACGGACGCGCTTTTTTACACGATTATGATCATTTTGAAGACCCCGATTGCAGTCTTTTGACCTTAATCATGACGGCACCGATGGTGGTCGGAAACTGGATTAATATGCAGTATTACGCGTCGGTGTGTGATAACCATGTATACGGCAGTGGCAACAAGGTATTGCATAATGTGGTCGAAGGCGGAGTCGGCGTGTTTGAAGGTAACGGCGGTGATTTACGCATTGGTCTGCCGATGCAGTCACTGCATAACGGCGAAGATTGGGTCCATGAACCGCTGCGTTTGAGTGTCTATATTGATGCGCCGCGTGAAGCGATAGAAGGGGTCGCCGCACAGCATGATGTCGTGCGCGACTTAATTGATAATGATTGGCTATATCTCTATCGTTGGGGGCGGACGGGCACCATCGAACGTTTCTACCAACGTCAGTGGATCCCGGCAAAAAAACCGATTCAGTAATTGACGTTGTAGAATGCTAAAAAATAAACCGACAATTCGTGAGGATTGTCGGTTTTTTTGTTTGCGGCTTGCCGCTTGCCGCAAAGCACTACTGCTGGGGTCTTAGCATTCATTCATCAATAAAAGCAGCAGCATCAAAAGCATCAATGATTTCTTGTGACTGTAAGCTTTTGCGAATTAAGTTCATGGTTTCTTCTTCAGGTGCTAAAAATTGGCAAGAGATACGATACACGCCTTGTTCGACTACTTTATCGATACGCACGACTTTGACTCGCTGATGGAGCATTTGATCGCTGTTTTTGTTGGCATCTGGGGAGGTGTCGATTTGCAGAAAAACTTCCAAAATGTCATTTAAGTTGACTAAAAATTCGCTGTGAAATGAGAAGCCTCCTGGTGAGGCATTGTAATAATCTTCTGACCAGTACTCTGGGAAAATAATAATAAAGTTGCTGGCTGAGATGTTGTTGTATATGCGTTCTAATTGCTGTGCATACTCATATAAATCAATAAATGAGGTCAGCAGGCAGGAGCTGTTTTTTTTGCGTTTTTCTTTGTAAGAATCGATTTCGTTATCGATTTTTAGCTGTTGCAGTATTGGCCCTTGATAGAGCTGATGCGGTGTGGACTTTTCCAATAGAGTGAGTGTGTGAGAGCTGATTTGGTCGATTTTGGCTTCAAAATCGCGTAGCAGGCTTTCGGTACGGATATTACCGGATAAAGCGGCGTAATCCAGTCGATTTTGCAATGCTTTACGTAAAGTCGCTTTAGCGTCGGCGATTGGAATAATGCCGATGGAAATGCCACTGAGTACATCACGCAGATATTCCATCTGTTTAATAACCACCATAAACAGTTGATATGCTTGCGGAAAAGAGGACGCTAAAGCTTTTTCTATATTGAGATGATAATCCTGAGTTAAACGATCGAGTTTCTCATTCACGATTTCGGTAAAGTGTTGGATGCCATTGGTGTAAATATCCCCCTGTAATTCCACCACACCCTCGTGCGAACCAATGCGAATAAAGTGGTATTTGATTTTGGCTTTGTAGCGAAAATAACGTCGCGTGTTCTTATAACGCGGTCGAATTGCCAAGCGATGTCGGCTTTCTAAATCTGATCGTTTCAGCCAGTGGTATGTGCGCGGGTGTGAAATTTTTAAATAAGCTTGTAAAGCCGCATCGCTGTGATCACTGCCGGCCAGTGCGTGGCGCGCTAAAAAATGCAAGGCTGCGTTCAACGTCTGGTTTAAAAATGTCTGGTGATCGGCGTTGATAAATAGGGTTTTATCAAAAGAGGTGATTTTGGCGACGATACAGGCTTGCAAGATTTGTTGTTTACGTTCATCGGTAAAGTAGGGGCTTGGATTTTGCTCAAAAATAGGGCTTTGATTGGTCGCTAGGTTATTCAAGATGGTCGCTAAGGCATCTTGACGCAGCATTAAATAAGCGGCGTGTTTTAACTCAAACGGTAAAACGTCGATAAAAGAGTGGTCGTTGTCGTAATGTGTGCCTGGCATAGCGTTCAAAGAGCCTAAAGTAAGTATGAAATCATTATCAACTTTTTTGCACGCTCGTCACCCAGCGAAGTCAAAAAAATACCGAGGATGTAATCTTAATGGATTTGTCGCGGTATTTTTTTAGATGTTCACTTGTTTGGGGGCTCAAATAGCGTTGGATGGTTTTTAAGCGTTTCCATGGCCTGCAATAAGGTCGGCGCGGGCTGTAAAAACAGCGCTCCATCCAAGCTAATCAAGCGGGTTTGTTTGGGCAGTTGCATCAACCGACAGGCTTCGGTCACATTGCGTTCAAACAACAAAACGAAATCGGGCAGGGTGCTGCCGATCAGTTTTTCGAGAGGGTTTGCTTGCGGTGTTATTGGCAAGTGGGTGATGCGCTGGGGGTTGCCGACCACGGTAAAACCCATCTGAATAAACAAATCGCTTAGATAAGCGTCTTGACCGAACGCATAGGGCAGACCGGAACAGGAAGAGATCAGCAGGACTTTGGGCTTGGCGGTATTTACCGCTTTGATTAGTGCGGCTTTGGCGCGCCAAGTGGCGGCGAAAGCGTGCGCGCGCTCTAAAGCGGCCGGCTGTCGGCTATGTTGTGCAATTTCAAGTAAGTTGTTTTCAATTTGCCGCATCGAGGCAAAGCTGTGGAGGCGCAAAGCGAATTGACTCTTGGCCTGAATGGCACGGAATATGTCGAGGTCTGTCCAATCGGAGGTGATCCAGAGGTCGGGTTGCAGCGCGAGGATGGCCTCACTATCCGGGTCGAGCAGTCCGCCGGTTGTCGGTAAACCGAGGGATTGATCATAGCGGCTGGTGCCGACCAGACAAGTTTTTAACCCTAAGTAATCAAGTTGATGGGTGATATAGGGTGACTGGCTAATGATTCTTGGGCAATCGGCTTGCGCCGCGTTGTTGAGGCTAAAAGCCAGGAGTAGAACGGCTAAGCTTCTCATCGGTTTGATGCCTGTAAAATGGCTAAGATTTTGTCGATTTGCAGATGCGCTTCAAAACAATCGGCGAGTCGGTTGAGTTGTTGTTCGCGTTGCTGATTGACGTCAAAAGGGTCGGCATTGGCTAACCCCGCCCAGCACATCAGGGCTTGTAAGGCGTGCGGGGTATCAAACAGACCGTGCAAGTAAGTCACCAGAATTTGCTGGTCGGCGCTGATCAGACCGTCAAAACTGCCGTCGTTGAATGCAATCGCCGGACTGAGGTGCGCAAAGTCGCTAAAATTACTTTGCCCTTGATGAATTTCATACCCGCAAGCCGGCACTTTGTCGGCAAAATTGAGCATCCCCTGCTTACGGCAAAGGCGTTTGTGCGGCTTAAATTCGGTCTGATAAGGCATGAATCCTAACCCCCGAGCTTCTCGGCAATCCGATTCCAAACCTTGCGGATCAAGCAATGTTTGTCCGAGCATTTGTAAACCGCCGCAAATGCCGATTAATTTACCGCCGTAGCGTAAATGCTTGGCGAGATAATCTTCCCAGCCTTGGGCGCGCAGCCAGTCTAAATCGAACAGCACACTTTTCGAGCCGGGCAGAATCACCAAATCCGCCGGCGGAATCTTCTCGCCATGTCTTACCCATTGAAAGTCTACTTGCGGATGCTGGATCAATGGGTCTAAATCGGTGTGGTTGGAAATATGCGGCAACAGCGGCGCGATGACCTTGAGTTGCGTGGTTGCTTTGCTCGCTTGTGCGCAACTAACCGCGTCTTCCGCATCCAGATGCAAGCCATGCAAATAGGGCAGCACGCCCAATACGGGTTTGCCGGTTTTCGCCTCCAGCCAATTAAGGCCATCTTGCAGCAGTGCGAGGTCGCCACGAAAACGGTTGATGATAAAGCCTTCAATTCGATTCCTTTCAGATTCGCTCAGGCACTCCAGTGTGCCGACGATATGCGCGAAGACGCCGCCTTTGTCGATATCGGCGACTAAAATCACCGGGCAATCGACCGCTTCGGCAAAGCCCATATTGGCAATATCGCCTTGGCGTAAATTGACTTCGGCCGGAGAGCCTGCGCCCTCGACCAGAATATGCGCATATTGCTGCGAGAGAATCTGAAAGGAATCGAAAACCGCTTGCGCGGCTTTCGGTTTATAAGCATGGTAGTCCATGGCATTGAGATTGCCGATGGACTGGCCTTGTAAAATGACTTGTGCGCCGGTATCCGAGTTGGGTTTGAGCAACACCGGATTCATATGCACCGACAGCGGCACCTTGGCGGCCATTGCCTGCAAGGCTTGGGCGCGACCGATTTCGCCGCCGTCTTCGGTCACCGCCGAATTGAGCGCCATGTTTTGTGGTTTAAAGGGCGCAATGACGATGCTTTTACGCTGTAAAACCCGACACAAACCGGCGACGACGGTGCTTTTTCCGGCATCGGATGTGCAACCTTGAATCATTAAACAATTGCTCATAAACGTACTCTTAAAAACGCAAATTGATGCCGAAATAGCCGCTGCGTTCCGCTGCGGCATAGCCGTTAACCACTTGGTAATACTGATTAAAGACATTGTCGATTTTCAGATAAAGCTGCAGCTGCGGCGTCGCTTGGTAATTGATGACGGAATTGGCCACCGTATAGTAGTCAGTGGCATTGCCCTCCGAGCGTGCGCCGATGTATTGCGCGTTCAGATTGAGGTCCCAACGGCTGTTGATAAACCAGTTCAGATCGACGCCGACTTGATCGCGCGGGCGGCGTGCCAAGGGATTACCGTTCGGGTCTTGGGTGTCTAAGTGGGTATAGTCCAGACGCAAGGCGAAATCGGTAAAGTTTTGCTGATAGCCCATTTCAAAGCCGCGAATTTTGGTGGAGCCGATCAGGTTCTGGTACTGTCCGTCTTGCCAGTTAATCAAATCCGTGACCGATTTGTTGAACACGCTGAAGTTGAACTGATTGAACTGGTAGCTTAGGCTGGCTTCGCGTGATTTTTCCGGTGTGAGATCGGGATTGGCCGTGCCCCAAGGGTTGAGTATTTGAATCAAGGAGGGCGCGTTAAATGCCGTACCGATGTTGGCGCTGACACTTTGATTGGCGGCGACTTGGTATTTCGCCCCGATTTTGCCGGTAAACTGCGCACCGAAATTACTGTATTCATCCCAGCGAATCGCTTCGTTAAATTGCCAGCCGGCCAATTGATGGCCGAAAGTGGCAAAGGCCGCTTTGGCATGGTTGTCGGCGTTTTTAAAGGTGCCGAATTTTTCACTGTCAGCTTGGTTACGACTGTAGCTGGCGCCAAAGGTCAGCGCGTCGATGTGCTGTTTTAGATGTAAGGCTTGGGTCTGCCCCTTAACAATGTCCGGGCTTGAACCGTCCAATTGTTCGGTACGAAAATCGGATTGCTCGGCACGGACTTCGGTTTGGCGGTTCTGCCAAACGGCGCTGCTTAATAGGGTTTTACTGCGATAACGCTGTTCGCTGTCCGGTGCTTGATAGCCGTCGTATTCGCCTAGGCTGTGGGTGCGGTTGTGGCTAAAACTCAGGTGTTGTGTCGGGTCGATTTGCATATCTAAACGGGCGTGCAGATTGCTTTGCGCCAAACCGTCCTCTTCAAATTGATCAATCTCTGCATAGGCCGGCGCTTGGGCGCTCAATCCATCGACCAGCAAACGCTCCGCGCCGAAGGCGAAACGATGTTGCTGTTGACGACCAAAATGGGTTTGGCTATTGAAAGCGGCTTTTTGTGTGCCGTAGCTTCCGGCTTCCAGATTTAAATCGGTACCGTCACTTTTTTTGCTGATGAGATGAATCACCCCAGCGGCCGCATCTGCGCCCCAGACACCGGATTGCGCGCCCTTAATGATTTCGATACGTTCGATGTTGTTTAAAGAGACGCTGGCCAGATTCGCTCCGTTGGTGCTCGAGGGGTCGTTTAAACGAACGCCGTCCAGCAGAATCAAAACTCGGCTGTTATTCGAGCCGCGTAGAAAAACGTTGGTCGTCGTGCCCGGGCCGCCGTTGCGGGTAAAGCTGATGCCCGGAACCTCGCGGAGTGCGTCCAATAATGTGGGGTAGTGTTTTGACTGCAGGGTTTGGGCGTCAATGATGTAGGTATCCGCGCTTACTTGCGCCAGTGTTTGCGTTTGCTGGTTGGCCGTAATAATGACGGAACTCAGTTCGCTGTCGGTGGCGTTGGCGCTGGGTAAAAAACTCAGTGCGCTGATACCGAGTATTAAGGGGGTGTGTTGCATGTTATTCCTTCTATATAGATTTTGTTATCTACAAGAAGACAAAGGGTCGTTCGCTTAAAACGGGAAGTGACCGGCGGCTAGAAAGCGCGGCGGTTTACCGAAAAAAATTCACGCCCAATTGCCCTCCGCAATCGGTGGTTGAACAGTTCGACTGTTCGCTTTTTCAGGCCGGTATCCGGGCTTAAGAGCAATTTGGGATGGCCTTCTCGGAAAATTCCAATGGCATATGCATCCGTCTTCTCTATCACCGTTGCGGGGGCAGCGTCTGCTTTTCACAGCACTTCCCGTTTAACCGGCGGTTCATCAAACCGCCGGCACCTAAAAAAGAAGTCAAGATTGTAGACAGCAAAGCGCCTGATTGCAAATGATTCATGCTGGCAAATGCGCGCTGAAATCTTGTAAAGTAGTCGTTTTGGATTTGTGGAGGGAGAGAAATGCATCGTCGCGCCAGTCTGTTTTTGATGCTCGCTTGGGCATTTGGTTTACTCGGTTTGTTGCTCGGGATCGTGGTCGAGCCGCTGTGGTTTGCACGCTTTGGCAGTGTGGTGGTGTTGTTTGCGGTAATGAGTGAATATATGCTTCTGCATTCGGAATTGAATGTGCTGTATAACCGTTTAGAAACGGTGACGGCAGAGGATGATATGCCCGATTTAACACCGTCCAAATGGCATCGTAAAAAAGTTTGGATGGCACATTTAACCGTGGTTGTTGGGACGTTGATTTGGGGCTTTGGCGATTTGCTGCTCTAGGCAAAACAACGGCTTTAGAGTCTAAATTTTATAGCAAAGTTATAAATCGACATATAAGGATTTAATGTATAATCGGGCGTTATTTTTCTTCACAACAGTCAATCGAAACAGGTGGTTTGAATCAATGAGTAAGCATGTGACCAACGAAACCGTTGAACGTCCGGTAAATTTTATTCGTAACATCATTAATGACGATTTAGCGACTCAAAAACACCAACAGATTAAAACCCGATTTCCGCCCGAGCCCAACGGCTATCTTCACATCGGTCATGCCAAGTCTATCTGTTTGAATTTCGGCTTGGCGCAAGATTATCACGGCACCTGCAACCTGCGTTTTGACGACACCAATCCAGCGAAAGAGGACATGGAGTATGTTGAATCCATCAAACGCGATGTGGCATGGTTAGGTTTTCAGTGGGACGGTGAAATTCGCTATTCCTCCGGCTATTTTGAAACCTTCTATGAGTGTGCGGTCGAGTTGATTAACAAAGGTTTGGCCTATGTCTGTTTTCTTAATGCCGACGAAACTCGTGAGTATCGCGGCAGCTTAAAAGAGCCGGGCAAAGACAGTCCTTACCGCGACACCGCGCCGGCAGAGAATTTGGCCTTATTCGAGAAGATGCGCGCTGGCGGTTTTCAAGAAGGCGAATGTGTGTTGCGTGCCAAAATTGATATGGCATCGTCGTTCATGTGTATGCGCGATCCGACTTTATACCGTGTTCGTTTCGAGCATCATCACCAAACCGGCGATGCGTGGTGTATCTACCCGATGTACGATTTCGCGCACTGTATTTCCGATGCGATTGAGGGGATTACCCATTCGCTGTGTACCTTGGAGTTTCAAGACAACCGCCGTTTGTACGATTGGGTGTTAGAGCATTTAGCGCGTTTTAATCGCCCGGATCGTCCGCATCAATATGAGTTTTCGCGTTTGAGTTTGGAATATACGGTAATGTCCAAGCGCAAACTGCACCAGCTGGTGGCCGATCAATTAGTCGAAGGTTGGGATGACCCGCGTATGCCGACTATTTCCGGTATGCGTCGTCGCGGTTACACACCGGCATCGCTGCGCGATTTTGCCGAGCGAATCGGCATCTCAAAAGTCGATTCGATGACCGAAATGGGGATTTTAGAAGCGGCGATTCGTGATGATTTGAACACGGTCGCGCCACGGACGATGGCGGTCATTGACTCGATTAAGGTGGTGATCGAAAACTATCCTGAAGGTCAAATCGAGTCGATTCAAGCGCCGGTGCATCCGCAAAACGAAGCGATGGGCAAACGCGAGATTTTCTTTAGTCGCGAGTTGTATATTGATCGCGCCGATTTTGAAGAAGTCGCACCCAATGGCAAATTTCAGCGTTTGGCGCTAGATAAAGAAGTGCGTCTGCGTAACGCCTACATCATTAAAGCGGTGCGCGCCGACAAAGATGCCGAGGGGAATTTTACGACCCTTTATTGCACTTATGACCCGGAAACGCTGGGAAAAAATCCGGCGGACGGACGAAAAGTGAAAGGCGTGATCCATTTTGTCGAAGCGAGCAAAGCCTTGCCGGCGGAATTCCGTTTGTACGATCGCCTTTTCACTGTGCCGAACCCCGGCAAGGCGGATGATTTTGAAGCGGTGCTTAACGCAGACTCTTTGATTGTGAAAAACGGCTTTGTCGAACCCTCGATGATTGATGCGCCTGTTGAGCAGGCCTATCAATGTGAACGCGAAGGCTACTTCTGCCGCGACAACAAAACCACGGATCGTTTGGTGTTCAACCGCACGGTCGGATTGCGCGACGTTTGGGCGCAAAAATAAGCCGATAAAGTCGCAGTTTTTGATCGCATGAAAGCGAAATCCATTTTGGAATGGATTTCGCTTTTTTATTTTTAGGCACTCTGAACTGGTCTAATAGCAGTGGACACTTTTATAAGAGACAATAGATGTTGTCGAACTAGGAGTGATCATGAGTCAAAAGAGAACTTATAAAACTTACACCGATGAGTTTAAAAAAGAAGCCGTCGCGTTGGTAACGGATCAAGGTTACAGTGTGGCAGAGGCGGCTGAATCCTTAGGTGTCAGAACGAATTTGATTTACAAGTGGAAAGAGAAGTTTGAAGCCCAAGCCAATGGGTCAGCACTGAGTCAGGATGAACGCGCTGAGTTGAAACAGTTGCGCGCTGAAAACAAGCGCTTAAAACTCGAAAAAGAGATCTTAAAAAAAGCTTCAGCCCTTCTGGCGCAAGACATCCGATAACGTTTTCATTCATGGATGAATTGATTCAGGAGGGCTTGCCAGTTAAGCCTGTGAGCCAAGTGTTGAAACTCAGTCGTTCAGGCTATTACGCATGGAAAAAACGACCTAAAAAGGCAATCAAGACAGAACAACTTGAACTCTATCGTACAGCCAAACAGCTCTTCAAAGAGAGCCGTGACAGTTTGGGCTCTCGTGAACTCGCCAAAGCCCTTCGTAAGGCTGGGTTTCTCGTCAGCCGAGAGAAAGCACGTCGGCTCATGAAAACACTGGGATTAGTCGTCAAACAGCGTCGAGCTTATAAAATAACGACTAAGCGTAACCTGACACATCGAGTGGCGGATAACTTGGTTAAGATGAAGTTCAATCCAAGCGCGATGAATCAAGTTTGGGCAGGCGATATTACCTACTTGAAAACACCTGAAGGTTGGCTGTATTTGAGTGTCGTAATGGACCTGTATTCTCGCCGCATTATCGGTTGGGCCGTGAGTGAACGAATGACGGTCGAACTCGTCATGCAATCCTTACAGCAAGCGTATTGGCTACGAGGGCATCCCAAAGGCGTGATTTTTCACAGTGATCGTGGTTCTCAGTACACTAGCAAACGGTTTGCCACACTACTGGCTAAGCAAAATATGACAGCCTCTATGGGCGATGTCGGAGCCTGTTGGGATAATGCCGTTGTTGAACGATTTTTTGGCAGCTTAAAACATGACTGGCTGTTTAAAGCCTATCATCCAACACGCGAGAGCATGAAAAAAGACGTAGCAGATTACATGCGTTACTACAACTTAAAAAGGCTTCATACTGCGAACGGTGATTTGACGCCGATTGAGTATGAAAATTGTAAAAACCAAGTGTCCAAAAAAGCTTGACCAGAACACTCAGGAGGCGCGATGAAATCAGTATTTATTTTTAAAACGGGGCAGTCGTTTGACGAAACGGTGCAACGCTGTGGCGATTTTGAGGATTGGATTAAACAGGCGCTCACTACCGAGCATAGGTTGCTGACAATTGATGTTTTAAACGGTGAGCCCTTACCGGCGTTGGATGACTGTTTGGCGGTGATCATTACCGGATCGCATGCCATGGTTACGGATAGATTGGATTGGAGTGTGGCGCTTGAGCAATGGTTGCAGGTCGCACGGCAGCGCAATATTGCGGTTTTGGGCATCTGTTACGGGCATCAGTTGCTTGCGCAGGCATTCGGCGGTGAGGTGGATTTTCATCCGCAGGGCATTGAGTTGGGTACGGTGGCGATTCAATTGAACCGCCAAAATGCCGAGCAAGATGCCTTATTTGCGACCATGCCGGATGAGTTTTTTGGACAGGTCACCCATTCGCAAAGCGTGCGACGCTTGCCGCCTGAAGCGGTGAACCTTGCCGGAAACGCGTTTGAAGTCAATCAGGCATTTCGGATAGGGGCGTGCATTTGGGGAGTGCAATTCCATCCTGAATTTAGCGTTCAGGTCATGCCGGATTACATCACTCAACAAACCGCGGCGATAGAGCGAGCCGGTTTAAGCCGTGCCGGCTTATTGGCAAATCTGCGCGCCACACCAGAGGCAACCGCTTTATTAAGGCGTTTTGTTGAGTTTGCCGCGCATCAAACTAGCGAATCGCATTGATGAGCCAAACCCCGTTTTGCTGACTTAATTGCACTGAGTGCGAGTCGGTGTTGAGCGCAATGAGCTGTTGCGCGATTAAAGTGCGCATACGTTCTTCTACGGCGGCGTAATTGCCGTTTTCTAAATTGGCTTTAATTTCCGGGACCAACAGATCAAACGCTTGAATCTGCGGTCGCTGAAGTTGAATTTGCACATTGGCTTGATGGCCGTTTTGTTCAACGCTCAGGATGGATACAGTGCTGAGCGCGAGTTCCAAACGGACAATGTCATCGTTAATCTGCAGCTGTTCTCCCAGTGCAACGCTGTCTGCCGGGCGATGATGCTCACTGAGCCGTTGATAGGCGCTGTGCATATCCAAGGTTTGCAGGGCGCTATAGTAGTTCGTTACGGTGTTTTCAGGGCTGGCGGTTTCTTGATTGGTACAGGCGTTCAATGTCAGTAAGCCAGCACTTAATAGAAAGATGAGCCAATGTGCGCGGCGAAATAGGTTCATGATGTTCGCCCTGCTTAAGGTGTTTGTACTTTTTGAAGCATCGCCTGTGCGTGTCCGTCCGGGTTTACCCCATATTCGACATAGGCTAATTTGCCGTGCGCATCAATAATAAAGGTTGAGCGGACAATGCCCATGTTTTTAACGCCGTTTTTTTCTTTTAATTGCCACACGCCATAGGCTGCGCACATTTCTCCGCCGGTGTCCGCAATTAAGTCGATGCTCAGTTGGAATTTGTCGATAAAAGCGCGATGACTGGCGCAATCGTCTTTGCTGACGCCAATCACCTTGGCGCCGGCGGCGGCAAATTCTGCATTTAGCGTGCTGAAGTCGTTGGCCTCGATGGTGCAGCCGGGAGTATCGTCTTTCGGGTAAAAATACAGCACCAGCGTTTGTCCGGCGAAATCCGTGAGGGTAAGCGGTTGGTCGAGTTGATTGACGCCGGCAAAATATGGGGCGGTTTGATTGACTTGTAGCATGATGGATTCCTTTTAAACGTGAGGGGGATAAGAGGCCTTTTACGATTTACGTAGGCGGCGTGTAAGGCTGTTTTAACCGCGCTTAATCCACTCAATCTCTTTGAGTGGGATGCGTGAAATTTCCGCTTGGCCGGCTTTATGAAACTTGAGATTGTCCTCAATCGGGTTTAACACATAACGTTGTTTGCCGATTTTGGTTTTTCCCAGCGCCATATTGAGCAGGTAGCTTTTGAGTAAAGCAGAGACTTTTTGTCGACGCCATTTTAGCGTGATAAAGCTCTCGCGTTCGAGCGGTTCGGGGTCGATGATGTGCGAACCGATATAGAGTTTGCGCGCATCGCCTTGCAAGATTTTACCGCCGTGCAGGCCGATTAAATCCCAAGAACGCAGTTCGCCTAAGGCTTGCACGGCGAGTTTTAGCTGTTTGCGCTGCATGGCTTTGAACAAGCCGTCGAGAATGATCGAACCCGCTTCTGAACTGGTGCAGCTTTCGATGACGCTGTGTAACATTCGTTCGCTAAAGGAAGCGCCTTTTTGTGATTTGAGATATTTGTCGAGTCGGCTACGCGGGATGACGTTCGGGTCTTGAGCGATCTGCGGCGCAATTTGCAAGCGAGGATTGATAAAGACCACTTTTTGCGAGATAAAACGCGGTTCGATGGCGGCGCCGTAACTGTGCAGATAATCGACTAAAGCCCGCAGTTTGCTGGAGTTATGCGCGGTTAAGTTATCGAAGCGCAGCTGCTGACCGTCGCTTTTATGCTGGATCCAATCGCCGTTGTGGCTGCTCAACAGACCGCTCCAGTTTTTTACCTCAATCACATGCAATTGTTTTTTGGTTAAGACAATTAAGTCGATTTCGCTACGGCAGGCTTTCTCATTATTCGGCACGCGTTTGCCGACAAAACAGTAAGCGCCTTTGTGCTTTAGGTTGGATTCGACAATTTGCGCCAGAAAATCTTCGGCTTGGCGGCCAGCCAGCACTTCGGGATTTTCAAATTGCGGTTTAACGCGAATCAGTTCGCGCCATTGTTTGAGTTTATCTCGGCTAAACAAACGGAATTCCTTACAAGTGAGCAGGTGTCTTGCACTGCAGCCAAACGCTTCATATTCGGCCTTTAGCATAAGAAAACGAGTTTAGCCGCTTTCGTGCCGAGCGCAAAGGGCTTTTGCCGAAAATTTCGCAAGGCAGTTGCGCAATCACAAGGAGGACAAAATCAAATAGGGTAGAGTAGTGTTAAGCAATTCACGCAAGAGAGCATGGCAGATTCGATGACTTTAGTTGGCCTTTTCAGTTTTAGCATAGCGATGTTTATTTTGGCCATTACCCCAGGTCCAGGCATTTTGGTGACGGTGGCGCGTGCTTTGACGAGTGGCGCAGGCAGCAGTGTGCCGGTAATTCTTGGCATTATTTGTGGTGATTTGCTGTTTGTGGTTGCAGTACTTTTCGGTTTAAGCGCACTGGCATCGGAATTTCACTGGCTGTATCAATTTTTTGTGCTGTTTGGAAGTGCTTATATGGTGTTCCTAGGATGGCAGTTATGGCGAATGGCGCCGAGCAATCCGGCGGATTTTGCAAATGAACTGCACGCGCAACCAAGTTGGTTAACCCGTTTTGTAACGGGGCTTTTAACCATTTTTTCTGAACCCAAAGTGGTGTTGTTTTATATTGGGTTTCTGCCGACTTTTGTCTCTTTGTCGCCACTCGCTTGGTTGGACGCGGCGCTGGTGGTCACGATTGTCGGCGGCGTGACTTTCATCGTGATGTTTGCCTATGCTTTAGTGGCTGAACGGGCGCGTTATTGGTTGCAAAGCGGTCAGCGCCAAGCGCGGTTGAATCGTATTTCCGCTTTGATTATGTGGCTCTGTGTGGTGTATTTGTTGGCTGGATGGCAATCGGTTTAGAAAAAACGCCAATAAATCCTGCTGAATATCACAACAGTAGCAAGTCGGTCTGTTGGGTAACATCAGAAAAAAGATTGTTAATGAGTCTGTGTATTCCTACGATAAGTGAAGAATCCTCAATTTTAAGAATCATTTGAAGGGGGAACCTGAACGGAGTCGTCTTGGGCTTGCAAAATTTGCGCTCTGGCGAGGTGGTCGACCAACTCGTTTTGCGGATGTTTGGCGTGGGCTTTAATCCAAAAGATATCGACTGACTGAGCGGCAACCAGTTGATAAAGTTGTTGCCAGTGAGTCGCGTAGGCGACTGGATTGCCATTGCGACTTTTCCAGTGTTGCGTTTGCCAGTTTGCGTATTTGCTAAAGAGTCCTTCAAGCAGAATTTGCGCGTCGGTATAGAGTGCAATCGTGTGTTTTGGGTAATGGCGTTGCAGCCAAGTTAGGGCTTGAATGGCGGCGACCAACTCCATTTCCAAACTGGAATGCGATGTTTGTATGCCTTTAAGCGTCTTAACTAAGCGCTCGTTTTGGTAAATCGCCACTCCCCAGCCGCCAAGGTGGTACTGTTTAAAATAAGCACCATCGCTAAAAACCTGAATAGCGCCGCAAGGGTTTCGGCACTCAGTTTGCGTATGAAGGCGATAGGGGGTATGTTGTCGAAAGTCCAAATGCCGCTCTTAAGGTGTCGATTTAATGTTTGAGCAGCAAGTTTTGTAAGCAAATTAAGTACGCGATCTCATCGGGCTCGGCTTGATTTTTTTGCGCCTGCCACATCATTTCGCCTAGGCAGTTCATCATCAGGTGTTCGGTTTGCATGACGTCACCGAGCTTCTCGCCTAATTGCTGATAAATTTGCTTGATGCCGTTAGGGCGGTCCATAGCGACTTGTTCCTGTAAACCGAGATGCATTCCCATATGCAAAAACGGATTGGTTTCTCCGTCTTCAGGTTTGTACTCATTGCCAAGTTTTTCGTTTTCCAACAGTTGATGGTATTCAGGATGCATTTCAATCACCCGCGCCACCCACTGTTCCATCGGTTCCATCGGCATGCCCATTCGCGCTTTTTTCCAAGTATCCACATAAAATTGGCGCAATTTGTCTCTTTCAGATGTATATAACATGGTTCTCTTTATACTTTAGAGTGATGGATTATTCGGTTTTTTCTTTGTATTCGCATAGATCGTAAATACAGCAGGCGCCGCAAGCTGGTTTGCGTGCTTTGCACACATAGCGGCCATGCAGAATCAACAGATGGTGAGCCGGAATCAAATAGTCTTTTGGGACGTTTTTGAGAAGTGCTTTTTCAACTTCCAGCACATTTTTTCCAGGCGCCAGCTTGGTGCGATTGGCAATCCGAAAAATATGCGTGTCGACCGCCATCGTTGGGTGTCCGAACGCGGTATTTAATACCACATTGGCCGTTTTACGTCCAACGCCGGGCAAGGCCTCTAGGGCGCTACGACTTTCGGGTACTTCGCCAGCATGCAGTTCAACCAGCATTTTGCAGGTTTTAATTATATTTTCCGCTTTAGCATTAAATAGACCGATGGTCTTAATATAATTTTTTAAACCGTCGACTCCGAGCGCATAGATTGCTTGTGGAGTATTAGCGACCGCAAACAGTTTGCGAGTGGCAATATTCACCCCCTTGTCGGTCGCCTGCGCTGAAAGAATGACTGCAATCAACAGTTCAAAAGTGCTGTTGTATTCAAGTTCGGTTTCAGGGGATGGAATGGCTGCGCTTAAGCGTTGAAAAATTTCGAGTCGTTTCTGTTTGTTCATCTAGCAACTTCTGCAAGGCGATGGTGCGCCTTTGTAATTGGTTTTAACTTGCTTGGAATCATAGCGGATTTGCGCCAAGACGCCAAGTTTATCACGGCTTCTTGTGGGGCAATGCGAGGCATGGTAGGGTTTTTGCTAAACTACTTTAAAGAGACACTTTAAGGGGACACAGAACAAGTCCTCATTAAATCATTTCTGTGCCTGAAGCCATGTGGACTGTCTCTCTCTAATACCATGGTGGCTTGAAAATATAAGGAGCGCTTATGCCCATCAACTCTTTGACTGAATATCCTGACATTCAATTGGATTTTCGTGCCGCGCCAAAAACCGAGGCACCAGTCTATCTAGCTCAGGGCGTTACTCCGTTGGCACAAGCGCACCAAGGGGCTTTTATTCGTAACGCGCAGAATCAGTTGTTGTATGTCTCGGATCAGCACGCTTATTTGTCGAGTGATGAGGGAGAAACTTGGCAAGCATTTTCTTTGTTTACCCAGGCGCAGAAACTGGCGGTGACCAATTCGCACAGTTTGCTTTGCACGCACAGCGGCGTGGTGCTGCTGTCATTTGTGAATACTGGCGATTACCATTTTAACTGGCGTAAAAAAACCAATAAACCTACCAAAAGTTGTCGTTTATTTCATTATGTACTACGCAGTTTGGATGGCGGAAAAACCTGGCAAGAACCGATCTTAATACAAACCGGTTATGCGGCGGTGGCCAGCACGTTGATTCAGCTTAAAAGCGGTACGATTGTGTTATCGGCACAAAACTTGGATTATCTTGCCGCACGTCACTACAGCTTGAGTTTTCGTTCGCTGGATGAGGGCGTGAATTGGCAAGCCAGTAATAAGCTGGATATAGGCGGGCGCGGTCATCACGGTGGCTGTTATGAGGGCGCTCTAATTGAATTACGCGATTGCGTATGGTTTTGTATCCGTACGAACCTGGATTATTTTTGGCACGCGTATTCATATGATGATGGCCAAACTTGGACTAAGTTGGCGCCCGGAATCGCGGCAAGTAGCTCCCCCGCGATGCTTACTCGTCTTCAAAGTGGGCGGATTATGCTGCTGTATAACACCGTTTATCCGCAGGGAAAAACTGAGTTTGCGCGCCGTGGCGGACAATTTTCCGAAGTAGCGGCGTCTTGGCAGCGTGAAGAATTAGCCGCCAGTTTTTCAGAGGATGATGGATTGAGCTGGAGTGCTCCGGTGGTATTGGCGCAATGTAAAGGCGCTTGGCTCGCCTATCCATATGCTTTTGAAGTGAGTGCCGGAAAAATATGGGTAACCACTTTGCAATCCAAGTTGCGTATTTTGGTGGATGAGCAAGTGATTCTTAAATCGCTTTTGCAAACTGATTAAAAATGGTCGCAGTTACTTAAGCGCGATTTTAATCCCCAGTTGATTTTGCAATTTAGTCGCCTTTTTTTGATCATAATAATTTTTGGCAGCAATCAATAAGCCTAAACCGATAAAGGCGCCGGGTGGAAGAATTGCCAATAATACCCCTTGGTAGTTATCACCAAAATGCAGTGTCCAATCTCGGGCACCTTCGCCAAACATTAAGTGTGCTTGGTCAAACAGCGTGCCTTGGCCAATCAGTTCGCGCAGTGCGCCTAAGATCACTAAGACAATTAAAAAACCTAAGCCCATAAAAAAACCATCCAACAAGGCCTTATCAACCGAATTTTTCGAGGCATAGGCTTCGGCGCGTCCAAGAATCGCGCAGTTGGTGACAATCAGTGGAATGAAAATCCCAAGAATGCCATGCAATGTGTGGAAATACGCGTTCATTAACAGGTCTATCGCAGTGACGGCGGTAGCGATGATTGCGATATAGACCGGAATACGAATTTCCGACGAGACGTGATTTCGAATCAGAGAAACCAATACATTGGAAATCATTAAGACCGCTAAAGTAGCCAAACCAAGGCCGAGACCGTTAATGGTATTGTTGGATACCGCCAATAATGGACAGAGGCCAAGCAAAGCAACTAAGGCTTGGTTGTTTTGCCAAAGCCCATTGTGAAAGATTTTTTTATAGTCGCTCAGTTTAGTTTGCCAAGCGCTTGGCGTAAGCGTTTCGGCGCTGTTTTCAGGCGATGTTTCACTGTGATTCTTCATACAGACGCTCTCCCATTTGATTGACGACTTGCAGCGCTTTTTGCACAGCGCCTACCACCGCACGCGGAGTGATGGTTGCCCCAGTAAACTGGTCAAATTCTCCGCCATCTTTTTTAACCGCCCAAATCGATAGGTTGCTGGCATCTAAGGTGCGGCCATTAAAAGACAAAATCCACGGATTTTTATTAAGTTCAATCTTGTCGCCCAAACCAGGGGTTTCGGCGTGTTTTAAAACGCGTACTCCGGAGATTTCGCCGTTTGGAAAAACGCCGACTAAAATCACAATATTACCACTGTAGCCATTGGGTGCGATGGTCTGGAAAATCGCTCCGGCGGGTTGGCCTGCATTACGTGCGCGATAGACGGTCACCCACGTTTTGGCACCAAGCAATGCCAGCTGTTCTGGGTCTTTAAGATGCAATTGGTCTTGTAGTGGGTCATTGTCATAACGGCTGGCGGGTAAGACTTGGTTAAAGCCATCCAATAATTTTTGTTTCTCAGCGGCGACGATTTGCGGCGCGGTAAGGCCGCGAACGGTTAAGAGCAGGATAATGCACAGCACCACAAAGCCGCTGAGTTTTCCGGCTGAGGAACTCATCGCCTTGACAAGTTCAGAATTGAACATCGGTTTTTGACTCATTTTGCTGCCTAATGGTCGTGTCCAAAGACACGCGGTTGAGTGTATTGATCAATTAAGGGAACGGCGATATTCATTAGCAAAATGGCAAACGCCAAACCGTCCGGAAAGGCCCCCCAAGTACGAATCACATACACCAAAATACCGATGCCACAAGCGTAAATAAAACGCCCAAGCGGTGTGGTACTGGCCGTGACCGGATCGGTGATGATGAAAAAAGCCGCTAACATGGTGCCGCCGGATAGTAAGACAAAATCGGCAGGTGGATACATTTGCGGATTAATTTGATGCATCAGCCAAGCGAACAAAAACAGTGACCCCAAAAAACCGACTGGAAATTGCCAGCGAATGGTGCGCTTCCAAAGTAGATACAGGCCACCGATTAAAAAAGCGATATTGAGCCATGCCCAACTATTAAGTCCAAACCAGAAGTTGGTGCTGCTGGTATGTCCTGCAACGGGGGCTAAGGTATCTGCAACGCTAATGCCTTGCGCAATGCCGATACGCATTTCATTTAGAGGTGTTGCGCCAGTTAAGGCATCGAAAGTGGTGCTGGCGATGTCAAAGCTGCCGGTGAAAATGATTTGCAACGCGTCCATAAAACTGATGAAGTGGCCACTGATTTCTGCTGGCATAATCCAGTTTGTCATCTGCACAGGGAAAGAGATGATTAAAAACGCATAACCGAGCATCGCGGGGTTAAAGGGGTTATAACCGAGACCGCCATAAAGATGCTTACCAAAAATCAGTGCAAACGCCGAACCACTGACGATCACCCACCAAGGCGCAGTTGGCGGAATGCAGAATACCAAACCGGTCACTGTAATCAGTGCACTTAAATCGGTAATAAACGGCAGTACCGGTCGGCCGCGCAGCTTGAGCATCGTGTATTCAACCACCAATAAAGTCGTTACTGCTAATAGCCACTGCACGACGATGCCAAAACCAAATAGATAGATGTGGATAAGCAGTGCCGGCATGGCCGCCAGCTGAACTTGCAACATCACTTTGCGAACAGTTTGGTTATTGTGTGCAAAAGGTGAGGAGGGCGGTATGGTGGTAAAACTCATCTGCTCGAGTCCTTTGAATCCATTGAATCAGACTGTTCGGATTGCACTTTTGCGGCGCGTTTCGCTGCCGCGGCTTTAGCGGCAGCAATCGCTTTTTGGCGTGCATTGTTTGTCTCTGTTGGTTCACCTGTTTGCGGATTAGCAAGCTTTGGCGTATCGGCATCGGTTTTTTTATGTGCTAAGGCCGCTTCACGAGCTTTGGCAATAGCGGCTTTACGTGCTTGTTCTTTCGCTAATGCGGGTGAAATTTGTCCATCATTGCTGCTTAAATCGGTAGTTTGAGTGGCTATTTTATTGGCAGCGTCTTTGGCAGCGGCAATCGCTTTATCGCGTGCATTTGGAGGGGCGACCTGTAGGTCTTCGGTGACAGGTGCCACGGCTCGATTTTGTGCGCGTTTTGCTGCGGCGGCTTGCGCTGCGGCTTGCGCACGTTTTTTAGCCGCGTCGGAGGCAATCACTTTGTCTTTAGCTGTGCCGAGGCTTTGCCCTTTGGTTTTTTTATCGTTATCGGTTTGCCCTTGTTGTTTTGCTGCGGCGGCTTGTGCCGCTTGAATCGCTTTATCGCGCGCGCTCATATTGGATGCGCTTGATTTCGCAGCTGCTCTGGCTTTTGCTGCTGCTTGTGCAGCACCGGATGCGCTTTTAGGTGCCATTGCTGGAGCCTGTTTAACGGCCTCTTTTTTGGCTTTTAAACGCGCTTCACGTTCGGCTTTTTCACGCTCGATGCGCTCTAATCGAAACTCATGTCGTTGTTTGGCCAACTCTTTGGCTTGGGCGTCCGCCTTGATGGCGCGAATTTCCGCTTTTGCGTGCCGGTAATATTGCACTAGCGGAATATGGCTAGGGCAGACATAGCTGCAACAACCACATTCAATGCAGTCTTTAATATTGAGTTTTTCTACTTTCGCGTACTCATGCCCTTGCGCATGCCAATACATCTGTTGCGGCAGCAGATTGATCGGGCAGGCATCCATGCACTCGCCACAGCGAATGCATGGCATCTGCATCTGGCGGGCTTCCGGTGGATTGGCTAAAACACAGTTGGTGGTTTTTAATACTGGTACATGGTTGTCTGGCATTTGCACGCCCATCATCGGGCCACCCATGATCAATGGATAGTTAATCGGGCTTTTTGGTTTGGCCAATGCGGTCAGTTCAGTAAAAGGCGTGCCAATAAGCGCATCGATATTAAAGCCATCCTCAAGCCCTTCGCCGCTTACGGTAACCAGTCGCGAAGTTAAAGGTTCGCCAAAAACCACCGCACGATAAATGGCGCGCAAGGTGGCAACATTCATCATTAAAAGTCCTTGGTCGATAGCATGACCGCCAGATTCGAGTTCTAAACCGGTGATTTCGAGCACCAGTTGTTTTTGGCCGCCCATTGGATAGACAGTGGCGACTTGCTGTATGTGCATTGGCAAAACGTCATTGTCTTCTTTGGCAAGGGCATCGGCTGCGGCTTGCATTAGGGCGATTGCTTTGGGCTTATTGTTTTCTATGCCACAAATGATTTTTTGGCAGCCAAGTGCTTGCGCGGTAATCTGTGCGCCCAGCCAAATGCTTTTGGCCTGGGTTTGCATTAGAAGATCGTCACAACTGATAAACGGTTCGCATTCGGCACCATTGATGACTAGGGTTGTGATTTTGCCTTTTTGTTGCGGCAGTTTGGCATAGGTTGGGAAGCCTGCACCGCCCATACCGATAATGCCGGAATGCAATAATAGGTCTTTGAGTGCTTGCGGTTCTTTCGGCCAATGGCCATCGACTTGTAACACATTGTCGATGGCTTGGTTTTGTCCATCGGGTTGCAAAATCAAGCATAAAGCTTGCATTCCAGAGGCGTGGGGTAAGGTGCGCGGTTCAATCGCGGCAATGATGCCAGATGTCGGTGCGTGAATCGGCACCACTAATTGGCGTTGATTTTTACTGTCTGCTTGTGCCAACAGCTGATTTTTTAACACGCGCTGACCGACTTTGACGATCGGCAATGCGCTTTCGCCAACCGCTTGGGGGAGCGGCAAAATCAACTCTTTGGGCATCAGCGGCGGATAAATGGGGTTGCGGGTGCTAAGTGATTTATTGTATTGCGGAAAGACACCGCCATGAAAACGGTGCAACCAGCGTTTAGCCATCGGGTAAATTGGTGCGATTTTGCTGGCAATGACGGCGCGTAAATTCATTTTGTCAGCTCCGCAAATTGCGCTAACGGCTGTGTTTGAGTTACCGCAGCTTGAGTTGGTTCGGGCCACTGCCAGTTTTTTAGGGTGAGTGCTTTAGGCTTCATTTCGATGCAATCGACTGGACAAGCTGGGGCACATAAATCACAACCGGTGCATTCTGCTTGGATGACCGTATGCATCATTTTGGTCGCGCCAAGAATTGCATCGACTGGACAGGCTTTGATGCAAAGGACACAGCCGATACACAGGTCTTCATCAATCCAGGCCGTCATCGGCGGCTTGGTTTCATCCACACTGGCATCCATCGGTTTTTCTTCGCGGCCGGTAATTTGTGCGATTTTAATCATTACTTCGGTACCACCGGGGACGCACAGATTCACTTCAGACTGACCATTTGCCAGCGCTTCGGCATAAGGTTTACAGCCTGGAAAACCACATTGGCCACACTGGGTTTGCGGCAGTTCTCGATCTAATTGCTCGGCCAGAGGATTGCCTTCTACTTTAAAGCGTACCGCCGCAAAACCGAGCGCCAATCCAAAAGCGAGCGCCAAGCCAAGAAAAATCAGAATCGCTTCAATCTCAAGCAACCAATCAAACCACGACATCTTAAGCGAGGCCTCCGAAGCCCATAAACGCCATTGACATCAATCCGGCGGTTATCAATGCAATCGGTGCACCTTTGAAGGGTCCAGGAACATCGGCGACCTCCAAGCGTTCGCGAATTGAGGCAAACATCACCATTACCAAGGTAAAACCGATGGCTGCGCCCATGCCGAAAAAGGCCGATTCGATAAAGTTGTTTTGTTCGCCGACATTGAGCAGTGCCACGCCGAGTACAGCGCAGTTGGTGGTAATCAACGGTAGATAGATACCAAGCACTTGATAGAGTACCGGAGAGGTTTTATGAATTGCCATTTCGGTAAAGCCGACGACTGCCGCAATCGCCAGAATAAACGCGATGGTTTGTAGAAACTCCAATCCGAACGGTAAAAGCAGGTAGTTATAAATTAAATAACTGAGCACAGAAGAGAGTGTAAGCACAAAGGTGGTTGCTAACCCCATGCCGAGTGCGGCATCGGTTTTTTTGGACACGCCCATGAATGGGCATAAGCCAAGGAACTTCACTAGAACGAAGTTGTTAACCAAGACGGTGCTAATCAGAATCAGAATATAATCTTGCATTTTAGCCGCTGTAAACCTCAATCGCTGTGTTGCTCATGCGAGTGTTTATCGTTGATAAACGTCGCAAAATAAGCCCCTTGACCTTGAAATTTGCGCCAGCAAAAATACCGCTGGCGAGCTTCTCAAGTTGTTATCCGTAGAAAATTTTATTTAACACGCATACCTGGTTGTGCGCCGTCGTCTGGATTTAAGATATATAAATCCGAACCACCAGGGCCGGCAGCCAACACCATCCCTTCGGAAAGACCAAAGCGCATTTTACGCGGTGCTAAGTTGGCGACCATGACGGTAAGCTTGCCAATTAAATCCTCAGGGTTGTAAGCCGCTTTAATGCCGGCAAACACTTGGCGCTGTTCAAAACCAATATCTAGGGTTAGTTTGACCAGTTTGTCTGCTTCTGGCACGGCTTCGGCGTGGATGATTTTAGCGATACGCAAATCGATTTTAGCAAAGTCATCAATGCTGATGGTTTCTGCAAGGGCATCAAAACCGTTGTTGTTGTCTGTGGTCATCTTTTTCTCTTGCGGTGCTTGCTGTTTTTTCGGTTTTTTGTCGTCTTTTTTACCGTCCGGTGCGGTTTTTGCACCAAGCGATTGTGCCGATGCCTCGACCATTTTCTCGATTGCCGGCATTTCCAAACGAGTCATTAAGGCTTCAAATTTATTGATTTCTGTTAATTTATTTTCGTGTTGTCCCATTAAAGGAACTTTAGAATTAATCCATACTTGCGGTTTAATTTTAAGAAATTGCCAAGCTTGTTCTGCTGTTTTTGGGATCACTGGTGATAAATAAATCATGATGCATCTGAACATATTGAGTCCTAAAGATGCAGATTCCCAAAGCTCTTCTTCTTTACCTTCTTCTTTTGCTAGTTGCCAAGGCGCAGTCTCTGCAATGTATTCATTCGCTTTATCTGCCAGAGCCATAATTTCACGCATTGCATGAGCGTATTCACGCTTTTCATAAAGCTTTGCTATTTCATCACCCTTATCAATAAATTCGCCATATAAGTTAAATGCGAAATCAGAATACGATTCTTTCAATTTTCCGTCGAATTTTTTAACAATAAATCCTGCAGTTCGGCTTGCAATATTGACCACTTTACCGACCAAGTCGGAGTTAACGCGTTGTGCAAAATCTTCCAGATTCAAATCAATATCGTCGATACGGCTGGTCAGTTTGGCTGCAAAATAGTAGCGCAAGTATTCTGGATTGAGATGCTCCAGATAGGTCTTAGCCATAATGAATGTGCCGCGAGATTTAGACATTTTTTGACCGTCAACGGTTAAAAAGCCATGCGCGAACACCGCGTCCGGTGTGCGGAAATCCGCACCGCTCAACATTGCCGGCCAGAAAAGCGCATGGAAGTTGATAATGTCTTTACCGATAAAGTGGTATAGCTCGGCTTTAGAGTCTTTCTGCCAATATTCGTCGAAATTTAGACCCGACTTATCACAGTATGCTTTAAAGCTCGACATATAGCCGATCGGTGCATCCAGCCAAACATAGAAGAATTTGTCTTTTTCACCCGGAATTTCAAAACCAAAATAAGGCGCATCGCGCGAAATATCCCATCCGCGCAAACCGCTTTCTAGCCATTCGTCGATTTTATTGGCGATCTGTGTCTGTAATGCACCGCTACGCGTCCACTCTTTTAGCATTTCGGCAAATTGACCCAGTTCAAAAAACAGGTGGTCTGAATCTTTTTCAATCGGCGTTGCGCCAGAAACGGCGGATTTAGGATTAACCAGTTCGGTTGGTGAATAGGTCGCGCCACAGGCTTCACAGTTATCGCCGTACTGATCTTCGGTTCCGCATTTTGGGCAGGTTCCCTTAACGAAACGATCGGGTAGGAACATCTCTTTTTCAGGGTCGTAGCACTGCGAAATTGACTTGCGTGAGATATAACCTTTCTCTTTTAAACGGTTATAAATCAAACTGGCAAATTCGCGGTTCTCTTCCGAATGAGTGCTATGGTAATGATCGAATGCGATATTAAAACCGGCAAAGTCCGCTTGGTGCTCGGCGGAAGATTTTGCAATAAGCTGTTCAGGGGTAATCCCTTCCGCTTCGGCACGCAACATAATCGGTGTGCCATGGGCATCGTCGGCGCACACGTAAGTACAACTATGCCCACGCATTTTTTGAAAACGCGACCAGATGTCAGTTTGAATGTACTCGACCAAGTGCCCTAAATGAATTGGGCCATTGGCATAAGGCAATGCACTGGTAATCAAAATTTTGCGAGGGCTGACAGGTGTTGACATAAAATCCTTTCCGTTCATAGCGTGGATGCCGATGAAATTAAATTAGCAGACTATTATAAAGTCTTTTGTCCGGCCTGTAAGCCGGATTATAAAAAATCAGAAGTACAAATTAGAATGCTGGGAAATCAGGTATTTTGCACCACGATATTGGGAAAAAGATTGGCGTAATTGCGTTTTTTTACGCCGATTTTGGCGCTGATTTGGTGCCCCATGTGACGATATTTATTGGCAATTTCGCTGTTTGGTTCAGCGGTTACTGTTGGAGAGCCTTGATCGGCTTCTTCGCGGATACGTTTGTCTAGCGGGAGAGAACCAAGAAAATCAACATGATATTTTTCTGCCATTGATTTGCCTCCGTTAGCACCAAAGATAGCTTCCTCATGCCCACAATTCGAGCAAATATGAGTGCTCATATTTTCGATAATACCGAGCACCGGAATTTCCACTTTCTGGAACATTTTCAACCCTTTTTGAGCATCCATCAATGCGACCTGTTGCGGCGTGGTGACAATGACGCCGCCGGTGACAGGAATCTGTTGTGCCAGTGTTAGTTGCACATCCCCAGTGCCGGGCGGCAAGTCGATGATTAAATAATCGAGCGCATCCCAATTGGTCTCTTTGAGCAATTGAGTAAGGGTTTGCGTGACAATTGGCCCGCGCCAAATCATCGGCGAGTCATCTTCGATTAAGGCGCCAATCGACATGACTTGCAGTCCATAGGCGTATAACGGCTGCATACTTTTGCCATCTTTGGTCTGTGGTTTGTCTTTGATATTGAGCATGGTTGGGATGCTCGGGCCATAGATGTCGGCATCCAAAATACCAACTTGTGCGCCTTCTTGCTGTAAAGCCAGAGCCAAATTGACCGACGTTGTGGATTTGCCAACGCCGCCTTTGCCCGAAGCAATGGCAATGATGTTTTTGATGTTGGGCATTGGGGTTGTGCCTTTCTGAACATCGTGTGCAACGACATTTGTGCTAAACGCAATGTGCACTTTATCAATCTGCTCTAATTGGCTTAGTTGATGTGCAAGATTTTGTTCAATCGATGGCCATAAGCTGCGGCACGGGAAAGGAAGGCTGATTTCCAAACTGAGTGTGCTGCCTTTTAGGTGCATCGCTTTAAGTGCTTTTAAGCTTAGGATGTCCTGTTCGGTGAGCGGAATCTGTACTTTTTTAATTTGCGTTTCAATTGCGTTTTGTAAGGCTTCGTCCAGAGTGTCGCTGCCACCGAAAAGTTTGCTTAAAAATCCCATTTCATTTCCTTTGA
Source organism: Thiosulfatimonas sediminis (assembly GCF_011398355.1). Taxonomy (GTDB): domain Bacteria; phylum Pseudomonadota; class Gammaproteobacteria; order Thiomicrospirales; family Thiomicrospiraceae; genus Thiomicrorhabdus; species Thiomicrorhabdus sediminis_A. The sequence goes on along the minus strand of NZ_AP021889.1, from coordinate 1,589,324 downwards.
TTCGTTGTATCTCGTGCTATGTCGAGGTACCAAAATTTTGTGCGCTATTTTAACAGGTTCGTTCCGGCGCATGAAGCGGAAGCGTGATAAGTGCACGGCCTTTTGGGTATAATCTGGCGTTTTATGCCTGCTTTTAAGCCCTGAACTGGAGGGGATGGAATGAGTTTATTGGCCTGGTTGGCACAGCATCAGACATTGGCGCCGATTCGTGCGATTGCAGAATTGCCAAGTAATCTGGCGGATCAGATTGCTGCTGGTGAAGTCGTTGAGCGGCCAGCATCAGTCATCAAAGAGTTATTGGAAAATGCGCTGGATTCGGGTGCTGATCAAATTGAAATTCGCTTGCAAGAGGGGGGGAATCATGTAATTGAAGTGGTTGATAATGGCCGCGGTATTGCAAAAGATGAGTTGCTTCTAGCAGTAAGTCGTCATGCCACCAGTAAAATTTATTCAATGCAAGAGTTGGTGGCGGTGCGCTCGCTTGGTTTTCGCGGCGAGGCCTTGGCGAGTATTAGTTCGGTTTCTGATTTTACTTTGCGCAGTCGTACAGTGCATGACAGCAGTGCTTGGCAAGTCAGTGCTCATGGGGACGGCATTTGGCATGGGCCGGAACCCGCCGCCGGTGCTTTCGGGACTTCGGTTAAGGTCAACAATCTGTTTTTTAATACACCGGCGCGAAAAAAGTTTTTGCGTGCACCGCGTACAGAGTTTATTCAAATAGAACAACTTGTTAAGCGAATAATCTTGAGTCATCCTGAGGTAGGGTTTAAGTTATTACATAACGCAAAAATGGTGCGCAATTTGCCCGCTTGTACGGACGAAAAGTCCTTGCAGTTGCGGTTGCAAACACTGTTAGGACAAGAGTTTGTTGAGCATTCATTACAGATAGAGTTTGCTGTGCAAGATTGGCATTTGAGTGGATGGCTTGGTTTGCCAACCTTTAACCGTGCTCAAACCGATATGCAGTATCTATTTGTTAATGGCCGCGTGGTAAAGGATCGGCAGTTAAGTTTTGCTTTAAAACAAGCTTATGCCGATGTGCTTTATCACGGACGGCACGCCGCTTATGTGTTGTTTTTACAGGTGCCGCCTGAGCAGTTGGATGTGAATGTTCATCCGGCTAAACATGAGGTGCGTTTTGCACACAGTCGCGATGTTTATGATTTTTTACGCCGCTCGGTACGAGATGCGGTTGCCAAACCGTTGGCCGCCAGTGAGAGTTTGCAGCCGGGAAGTGGTAAGGCTGTGGATGCGCTGTTAGCTCCGCAAAACAGAAGCGCAATGTCGCCCAGTTCTCCTATGACACTGGATTTTGGTGGTCGGTCTACACAGGGTGAATTGGCGGCTTCTTTGGCTTTTCAAGCACCATTGGGTGATTATCCTCGTTCTTCACAAGCAAAAGATTTGCAGCAACTGGTCCAAGCGCGACGTTATGGCGATGGTTTGTCAGATGATGTTCAAGTTTCGGGTGATGGTCGAAGTGCAGCGCAAGTTGCCGATGCACCACGCAATAATTATGGTGACGCCGCGAGTAGTATGCCACCGTTGGGATTTGCCAAGGCGCAGCTGCATGGCGTTTTTGTGTTAGCGGAAAATCGCCACGGTTTGGTCTTGGTTGATATGCACGCAGCGCATGAGCGAGTGGTGTATGAGCGTTTTAAACAGCAGTGGCAAACATTGCGGTTGGTTAGTCAGCCTTTGTTGGTACCGATTGCGGTTGCGCTAGAGGCGTCGCAAGTTTATCTATGGGAAGGTTGGCAAAGCACTTTTGAGGACTTGGGGTTTTCGATTGAGGCGATAGGGCCAGAGCAGTTAAAAATTACCGCTGTTCCCGCTTTATTGGTCAAGGCCGATGTGGTGGGTCTGTTAAAAGATATGTTAGGGCAGTTTGCCCAGTTTGCCGAAGATGAAACGATTGCACAGGATAGTGCGCACGCGGTGAATGCCAAAATCGACCATATTCTGTCAACCATGGCCTGCCACGGTTCGGTGCGCGCGAATCGTCAGTTAAGTGTGCCGGAGATGAATGAACTGCTGCGTCAGATGGAGCGGACAGATAAAATTGACCAATGCAATCATGGACGACCGACGTGGATACAGTTGTCGATGGAACAGTTAGATAAACTGTTTATGCGCGGTCAGTAAGTCAATAATTCCTACCTTTGACTAAGGGCAGCACAGAATAAATCCTGATTGGGTTTGTTGAACGATTGAAATAATTTGAAGTAATAAAAAACGCATCGCTAGGATAGAGGATAAATGAATCAATCTTTACTGACTGTTGAGGAATCAGCCGCACTGGTTGAATCGTTGCTTGCTGCCAAGCAGGTATTGGCAATCATGGGGCCGACGGCATCTGGAAAAAGTCAGTTGTCGATGGCGTTGGCTGAGGTGTTGCCGATTGAGATTATTAGTGTTGATTCAGCACTGATTTATCGCACGATGGACATTGGCTCGGCAAAACCGAGCGCGGTCGAGATGGCGCAAGTACCACATCATTTGATTGATATTCTTGATGCCAGTGAGACTTATTCAGCCAGCGAGTTTGTTGCTGATGTGCATCGGTTAGTGGCGGAGATTTTTGCACGCGGTAAATTACCGGTGTTAGTCGGCGGAACCATGATGTATTTCAATGCCTTACAGCAGGGAATGAATGACTTACCAAGCGCTGACGAAACCCTGCGTGCTAACTTACAGCAGCAGTGGGATGAGGCTCCAGAAAGTTTGCATAAGCAGTTACTCGAAATGGATCCGACCTCCGCGCAGCGTATTCATCCAAATGATCCGCAGCGTTTAATTCGGGCGCTGGAAGTGTATCACTTGACCGGCAAAACCTTGACTGAACATCGTGAGCATCCAAAGTCGGCGCTCCAAGATTTTAGTTTGGTGAAAATTGCGCTGTTGCCGCAAGACCGTGCTCAATTACACCAGCAAATTGAAACGCGCTTTTTAGCTATGTTGGAACAGGGGTTTTTGCAAGAAGTTGCCGCGTTGATGCAACGCGGTGATTTGCACGCTGAGATGACCTCGATACGGTGTGTCGGTTATCGACAAGCTTGGGAATATTTGAGTGATGAATATGATTATGAAACGTTTGTGCATAAAGGGATTGTGGCGACAAGACAGTTAGCGAAACGCCAATTAACTTGGTTGCGCAAAGAGCCGGATTTATTGGTTTTGGATCCATTTGCCACCTCTTTAACTGAGCGGTTGCGCAATACTTTAGATTTGCTTTTCATTTATCAGTGAATGCGATAGATAAAAACGTCACAAAATTAGGTAAGATAACGATAAAAAGGCAGGTAACTAGCCCTGATTGATTGCGTTTAGGGATTGCAAGACTTTCCCGTTGCGGTTTTAAGCGAGGGCACGCGGTATTGCCTGTTTTTGTTAGGCCCAGCTTGATGGCAAACAGTCTCTGGCTTAGTCAAATCTGTCGTGCTTAAAGCCTTTTAAACTTGTTCTGTATCCCCCTAAGTTATTAGCTTATAAAGGATTTTGTAGATTTTATGAATGCTATTAGTTAAATTGATATTAGAAATCGTTAAGGGTGTGTTATGCTTCTAGCGATTTTAATGTTTAGACAGAGTATTCATTGCTCTTTCAACACGCTTTAGTCAAGTTTGTAGGTTGTGATTTTGCTGAGAACGGTTGATGTTTAAAGCCAACTATAACCAAACAGAAACAAAAAATAAAAATACAAAACAATAAAAAATAACAAGAATAGGAATCAGCATGGAGAGTAAAAAAATAGCTAAGGCTCTGCCTATCCAAGACCCTTACCTTAATGCCCTACGTAAGGAACGTATTAACGTTTCTATCTATTTAGTTAACGGCGTTAAGTTACAGGGTAAGGTCGATTCATTTGATCAGTTTGTGGTGCTACTGCGATCGAATGTTACCCAGATGGTCTATAAACACGCGATTTCGACTATTGTGCCGATGCGTGATCCGAAGCCCTATGAGTTCGGAAGTGATCAGAATGGTGCTACGCCTGAGAGTTAACTTTTGTTAATCCAGCGTTATGTTATTTGCCAAAGGCGAGAAAGTAATTTCTCGCCTTTTGTGTTTAAGGTTGCATTTTCATTTAGCTGCACTTGTTTCACGGCAATGACTATAATGTGTGCGCCTTAAAAACCCAGACAAATGTGATTTTGCGGGTCTGAAATTGTCCAATATAGTAGAGATGGTAAGCCTTAATGGAATTGTTTGATCGCTTCGAGCGACAAGAATTAGAAAAAGCGGTTTTGGTGCACGTAGACTTTTATCAAGAGGCCGACCGCGAAGAATTGGATGAGCTTTATGAGCTAGTGGAATCGGCGGGTGCGCAAATTTGCACCTTGATTACCACCAAGCGAAGTTATCCGGATTCCAAATATTTTATTGGTAAAGGCAAGGCGGAAGAGATTAAGGACGCGGTGGCATTGTATGAGGCTGACGTGGTCATTTTTAACCACGCATTAACACCCGCTCAGGAACGAAATCTAAATAAATATTTAGAGGTCAATGTATTGGATCGCGTTGGGCTGATTTTGGATATTTTCGCACAACGTGCACGTTCGCATGAAGGGAAATTACAGGTTGAATTGGCGCAATTAAAGCGTATGTCAACGCGATTAGTCAAAGGTTGGAGTCACTTAGATCGACAAGGTGGAATTGGTGCGCGAGGGCCCGGTGAGACTCAGTTAGAGAGTGATCGTCGCTTGGTGCAAGGGCGCATCAAACAGTTAGAAGCGAAAATTGAGAAAGTTCGTAAACAACGTGATTTAGGTCGTCGTTCGCGTAAGCGTTCTGAGTTGCCGACTGTGACGATTGTTGGGTACACCAATGCGGGTAAATCGACGCTTTTCAATTACCTTACCTCGGCTGGCGTTTATGCTGAAGATCGTCTGTTTGCCACCTTGGATTCGACCTTGCGAAAGGTGCATTTACCGGGTGCAGGTTCGGTTATTTTTGCTGATACAGTCGGCTTTATACGCCATATTCCGCACGATTTAGTGACCGCATTCCGTTCGACATTGGAAGAGACCAGCGAAGCCAATTTGTTGATTCACTTGATTGATGCGGCGGATCCCCATCGTGAAGAGAAAATCGCGGATGTTGAGGCGGTAATCGCCGAGGTTGGCGCAGCCGATGTTCCGCAATTAAAAATCTTTAATAAAATTGATGCGTTAGAGTCTCCGATTGAACCTAAAGTGGATTATTCAGATGATGGTTTTACGCCGGAAAGAGTGTGGATTTCTGCACGCGATGGGCTTGGTGTTGATTTGATGATGGATGCGGTCGCGTCATTTTTTAAAGGGCGTTTCTATAAAGTTCGTTTGGAACTGGATGTCGCGGCGGGAAAAAAACGGGCGCAACTTTATCAATTGGGGACGATTTTAGAAGAGGGCTTTGATGAGTCTGGTCATAGTTTGTTTACCATGAGTTTGACTGAATACGAATGGAATAGCATTAAAGATTGGCCAGAATTTCACCGTGCCGAACTGCTTAACGAACTTTAAGGCTGTTTGACGGTCCTTAGTTTTGCCGTCTTTGCAGAACAGCTTAAGCAGTCAATCTTGGATATAAGATTAAGGCTCGGTTTTATAAGCGCGCTTAATAGATGACTTTTGCACACAGACTATCTACAATAGTCGAACTCTTGCCTATGCCATATCGAGACGATCCGGATGGTATTAGGCTAAATGTTAATGCTAATGCATGGAGAAGGTTGAATGGCTTGGAATGAACCAGGTAAACCGGGGCAAGATCCTTGGGGCAATTCAGGAAAGAATGGCGGCGGAGATAATAAAGACCGTGAGCCAAGCCGCAGTGGCGGTAATGGAGACGACGATCTAACCAAGCTATTTAAGAAAGCAGCCGAAAAGCTGAATTCAGGTGGTTCGGGCAGTGGCGGTATCGGTGGTTTTGGCGGTGCGGCACTGTTTGGGGTGATATTTGTCGTTTGGATGCTTTCCGGTATTTACATTGTTGATCCCGCAGAGCGCGGTGTGGTCACTCGCTTCGGTGCTTTTGTGGATGAAACCAAAGCAGGCCCGCATTGGCATTTTCCCTACCCGATTGAGAATGTCACTATTGTTAACGTCGATCAAATTCGTACTGCAGAAATTGGTTACCGTTCCGATGTGCGTAATGTCGCCGGTAATGTCCCGAACGAATCACTGATGTTGACTAAGGACGAAAACATTGTTGATTTGAAAATTGCTGTGCAGTACCAAGTGCAAAGCGCCAGTAAATATCTGTTTGAAATTGCGGATCCAGATCCAACCCTACGCATCGTTACAGAAAGTGCTTTGCGTGAAGTGGTTGGTCAAAGCACCATGGACTTTGTTCTAACCGAAGGGCGTAATGAAGTCGTTGCACGCGTTCAGCAGTTAGCGCAAGAACGTTTAGATGCTTATAACGCCGGTTTGTTGATTACCTCGGTTAACTTGCAGGATGCGCAGCCACCTGAGCAGGTGCAAGCCTCTTTTGCTGACGTGGTAAAAGCGCGAGAAGACCGTGAGCGTTTAATTAATGAAGCGGAAGCGTATTCAAATGAAATTTTGCCGATTGCACGCGGTAACGCGGCACGTCAATTGGAAGAAGCAAGTGCTTACCATGATCAAGTGATCGCCGAAGCGAAAGGTGAGGCGGCGCGTTTCAGCAGTATCGTAACCGAATACAGTAAAGCGCCGGAAGTCACTCGTAATCGTATTTATATTGATGCGGTGTCGAATGTGTTAGGTCGTACATCTAAAGTGTTTATTGGTTCGGACAGTACCAATAATCTGTTGTATTTACCTTTGGATAAGATGATTGGTCAACAGGCAACGGTGCCGTTTAAAGCGGATGCGATGCCTAAGTCAGTCGCGGCAACCGGTTCGACAACCGGAAGCAATACGCAACAACAACCGGCAACGACGAATATTCGTGATTACCTAAGAAATAGGGAGCTTCGTTAATGAAATCAGTTTTATCGATCTTAGTTGCGGCAGTGATTTTTATTGGCAGTGGTTCTGTTTATATGGTTAAACAGTCGGAAACCGCAGTGGTTTTGCGTCTTGGTGAAATCGTCAAAGCCGATGTCGCGCCGGGTCTGCATTTCAAAATGCCTTTTGTCAACAACGTGCGTTACTTTGACTCACGTCTGCAGACATTGGACTCTGCGCCAGAACGTTTTCTGACCAGTGAAAAGAAAAACTTAGAAGTGGATTCTTTTGTCCGCTGGCGTGTTCAGGATGTTGCCAAGTTCTACACCACTATGAATGGGGATTTCCGTTTAGCAGGTATGCGTCTTGGGCAGATTGTAAAAGATGGTCTTCGTGCTGAATTTGGTAACCGTACGGTGAAAGAGGTTATCTCTGGCGAGCGTGTTGAAATCGCACAGAAAATCAAAGAAGCAACAGAAATGACCGCTAAGTCGTTTGGTATTGAAATCGAAGATGTACGCATAAAACGTATTGATTTGGCAAAGGATATTTCTGAATCGGTATATCGCCGTATGGAAGCAGAACGTAATCGTGTCGCGAAAGATTTGCGTTCTAAAGGTGCAGAATCGGCTGAAAAAATTCGTGCCGATGCCGATCGTCAGCGTGTGGTTATTTTAGCCGATGCATATTCTCAAGCTGAAATGATCAAAGGTCGTGGTGATGCGACAGCTGCCGACATTTATGCCAAAGCTTATAACCAAGACCCAGAGTTTTACTCTTTTTATCACAGCATGAACGCGTATCAAAAATCGTTTGCTGATAAGGGTGATGTTCTAGTGGTTGATCCAAACTCGGACTTCTTCAAATACTTTAATAACCGTTCGCAATCAGCGGGCCAGTAAGTCTTTGAAAAAGGTTAACAAGGTGGGCTTGCCCACCTTTTTTTTGACAAATGCGCACTCCGGATTGGCTCTGTTTAGACGTTGCGCCAAGATGGCTGATGCAGAGCGTTTATAGGGCTTGTATGTTTGAAACCTTACTTGCAGCCATCGCTTTGGTGTTTATTATCGAAGGGCTTCTGCCTTTTGTGTTCCCAGAAGTTTGGAAAAAAATGATGGCCGAAGCCTCGGCATTACCAGAGGGTAGCTTGCGTACAATGGGATTGGTTTCCATTACAATCGGTTTGCTACTGCTACTAATTTTTAGTTAAGCGTGCCATTTTGTTTTACAATACGCACGCTTAGATTAAATCAAAAGATTAAAAGAAGTTCACAATGCAACAATCGTCGTGGTTTACGCCGGAAGGTTTAGAAGACCTGTTACCTCCTCAAGCGCAGAAGCTTGAATTCTATCGCCGCCAATTACTAGATGGGTTTGAACTGTCTGGTTATGATTTAGTGCTACCACCCTTAGCTGAATTTACGGATTCGCTATTGACCGGAACAGCTCGTCATATGGCCGTTGACACTTGCCGTTTTACCGATCAAGAGAGCGGACGAATGATGGGAGTGCGTGCTGACATGACACCTCAGGTTGCGCGTATCGTCTCAAATCGTCTGAAAGCGAATAACGGTATTTCTCGTCTTTGCTATGTTGGTGAGGTGTTAAAAACACGCAACAATAAAGCCAAAGGTTCTCGCAGTCCAATTCAAGTTGGCGCTGAATTATTTGGGCATGGCGGCATTGAAAGCGATATTGAGATTATCGAGTTGATGTTGGAAAGCTTAAAAGGAATTAATTTAACGATTAAATTAAGTCTTGGTCATGTTGGCATTGTGGATGAATTGATTGCGCTTGCGGGGTTGAATGAAACTCAAGGCAGTGAGCTGATTGATATTTTAGAGCGCAAAGCGATTCCAGAGTTTGAAGCATTTATTGCGGATAATGTTGCTGCAGATTGGACACCGCGTTTTACTCAGTTAATCTCTTATTGCGGCAACGCGGCACAAACCATTTCGCGTGCGCAAGCCGAGTTTGCTGGGCTTTCATCGAAAATGGACGCCTATTTAAACCATTTGGCTGAAATGGTACGTCATTTACAAGCGACCCATAACGGTGTAGATATCCATTTGGATTTGGCCGATATTCGCGGTTTCCAGTACCATACAGGAATTATCTTTGCCGCTTACAGCGCGTGCGGTTTCTTGCAGCCGATTGCCAAAGGTGGACGCTATGATAATATCGGTGCCGATTTTGGTTTGGCCTTACCAGCCACAGGCTTTAGTCTAGATTTACGTGGTTCCTTGGATTTATTGGCTGATGTGACCCACAATGTTGAGGTGGTTTACGCCCCTTGTCTATCTGACGCAAGGTTGCAGGCAAAAATTGAAGCACTTAAGGCACAAGGTGTTAAAGTGATTAAGTCTTATGATTTAGATTGCGAAAACGGCACGAAGCTTAGTAACCAAAATGGTGAATGGCAGCTGATTTAACTGGCCAAGTAAACACTTTTAGAAATGCAGAGGAGGCGTTGGTTTTACATCGAGCCTCTTTTGTTGTGTATGAAATTTTAAAAACTAAGAAGATACATTTTATGACCAAACGCAATATTGTTGTTGTCGGTACCCAATGGGGTGACGAAGGTAAAGGGAAAATCGTTGATTTGCTGACCGATCGAGTGGCTGCCGTCGTGCGCTTTCAAGGTGGTCACAATGCCGGACACACCCTGGTTATCGACGGTCATAAAACCGTATTGCATCTTATTCCTTCCGGCATTTTGCGTGAAAAAGTTGAATGTTTTATTGGTAACGGTGTGGTTTTAGCGCCAGAAGCCCTACAAAAAGAAGTGAATGATTTAGAAGCAACCGGTTTACAAGTTAAAAATCGTTTAAAAATTTCGGATGCGTGTCCGTTAATTTTGGATTATCACGTTGCGCTTGACCAAGCACGCGAAATGGCGCGCGGTAAAAAAGCGATTGGTACGACAGGTCGTGGTATCGGGCCGGCCTACGAAGATAAGGTGGCGCGTCGCGGTTTACGTGCTGGCGATTTGCGTAATATGGAACAGTTCAGAGTTAAATTACAAGAAATTTTGGAATTTCATAATTTTGCTTTGGAGCATTACTACAAAGCCGAAAAGGTCGATTTTGAACAACTTTGGCAAAAATGCCAAGCTTATGCCGATTTGATTGTACCTATGTTAGCGGATATTCCAAATCTGATTGATACCTACAATCGTCAAGGTAAAAACCTAATGTTTGAAGGTGCGCAAGGTACTTTATTAGATATCGACCAAGGAACTTACCCTTATGTGACTTCGTCGAATACAACTTCTGGTGGGGCGGCTTCGGGTGCGGGGATTGGACCAACGCAATTGGATTATGTTTTAGGTATTACTAAGGCTTATGCCACTCGAGTTGGCGGCGGTCCATTCCCAACTGAATTGTGTTACGACTGTGCAACCGATGTCGGTGATGAGGTTGGTAAAGAGCTTGGCACGCGTGGACGTGAGTTTGGCGCAACCACTGGCCGTCAGCGTCGTTGTGGTTGGTTTGACGCAGTCGCTTTGCGCCGTTCAGCGCAAATTAACGGTTTAACCGGTATCTGCTTAACTAAGTTAGATGTTATGGATAATTTGGCGGAAGTTAAAATCTGTATCTCTTACAGCAAAGATGGCGAGACTTTATTGTTGCCGCCTTCCAGTGCCGATGAGTATGAGCGTTGTGAACCTAATTACGTGACCATGCCGGGTTGGCAAACCTCAACGGTGGGTGTGGAATCTTGGGATGCGTTACCGCAAGCGGCGAAAGATTACATTCGTTTCCTAGAAAGTGAAGTTGGTGTGAAAGTGTCGATTCTTTCGACTGGCCCAGATCGTTCGGAAACCTTGGTGTTAGAAGACCCGTTTGAGGTGTAATCTCCAATCGTGATTCCCTGAAAAGCCAAGCAAATTGCTTGGCTTTTTGCGTTTTACTGAATTGATTTTATTCGCTCAAGGCAAATGGTGTTATGCCTGTCGTATGGTAACTTGTTTCGTAACCGTCCGGCAATCACCGGTTGCTAGGCTGCCAATTGTGCGGTAGGAGTTGGTCGATTTGACTGGCTTTATGGCTGGGCAAGCGTTCAAGCACCTCTTTGAGATAGGCGTAAGGCTCCAGACCATTGTTTTTAGCTGATTGAATCAAGCTCATAATATTCGCGGCACGTTGACCACTGCGCAGACTGCCGGCAAACAACCAATTCTTGCGACCTAACGCCCAAGGTCGTATTTGATTTTCCACCCAGTTATTATCGATGGGCAGGCGGCCATCTCCGAGATATCGGCTTAAGGCATCCCAACGCTTCAGACTATAGTTAATCGCTTTTTCCGTTGCCCCACCTTTGGGCACTTTTTCTCGATGGACCTTCAGCCATTTGAGCAGCAAGTCCATGATCGGTTTGGATTTTTGCTGCCGGATGGTCTGTCGTTCCTCTGGGGGCAAGGGTTGAATCTCTTTTTCAATCGCGTAAAGTTGCCCCATCATGTCGATGGCTTGAATCGCAATCGTGCTTTTGCCGCTTTCATGCAGCTCAACGAACTTACGACGGGCATGCGCCATACAACCCACTTCGGTCACGCCTTGTTTAAAACTGGCTTTGTACCCAGGATAGTCATCACACACCAGTGCGCCTTTCCAGTCTTGTAGGGCTTCTCGTGCAAACTTGCCGTTTCGTCCTTCACTAAAGTGGTAATACACCGCGTTGTGTTCTGCATTGGCTGGATTGGTGTAGGCCCACAGATAGGCTTTATGGGTTTTCTTATTCCCCGGCTTGAGCATGGGCACTGGGGTTTCATCGGCGTGCAAGACCGGTTGCGTCAGCAAAAAGTCTTTGAGTGCTTGAGCCACCGGTTCAAGTTGAACACCACAGACGCCGACCCATTCGGCTAAAGTGGAACTGGGTAATTTAACACCGGCCCGTTCAAAGATCTGAGCTTGACGATACAGCGGTAAGTGATCAGCGTATTTGGCGATGAGCAGATGTGCGAGTAACCCAGAGGTGGGCAGACCTTTGTCAATGATTTGTGGGGGCATCGGTTTTTGAACCAGAGTTTCACAGGCATCGCACGCCCATTTGGAGCGAATATGACGTTCCACTTGAAACGTCCCCGGCAGATAATCCAGCTTCTCACTGACGTCTTCACCAATATGGCGTAATTGACAGCCACATGAACAGGTGGTGGATTCGGGATCATGACGGATGTCAAGACGAGGTAGGTGTTCGGGTAGCGGCCGACGCTTAGGTTTTTTCTTTGGTTGCGCTGTGTCGGTTTTGTCTCTAAGCGCATCCAGTTCCGATTCAATCGCCGCAATATCCGCATCACTCACCTCATCGAGTAGCGACATCTGTAACGCACAGAGCTGTTCGCTCTTATGAGAGAATTTTAGACGTCTCAGATAGGCCAACTCATGCGTGAGTTGATCGATTTTAAGCTCTTTTTGTTGAATGGCTTTGGCATCGGCGGCGATGCGCTGGTCTTTTTCTTCAACCTGAACCAACAACTGCGCTGCCAGTGTCCGTAACTGGTGGGCAGAGAGTTGATTGAGGTTTAGCAGCGTTTTCATGCCGCGGATTATAAAGACTAACTCAGAGCAAGGGAAGTCTCGAGTCGTTGCCAAGGCAAGCCCTGCACCAGTGCCAGACATTGTTCAGGGGAGAGTGTCACGGATTCGCCTCGCCACAGCTCAGCCCAATGGAATTTACCTTGATTCAAACGTCGAGCACACAGCCAGATGCCTAAGCCATCGTGGATCAGTATCTTCATTCGATTGCTTCGCTTATTCGCAAACAGATACGCATGATGAGGCTTGGCTTCACCAAACACGGCAATCACTCGAGATAATGCGGTATCGGGTCCGGCACGCATATCCAAAGGTTCAGTGGCAAGCCAATAATGGTCGATTCGAATCATGACTGCACCGACTTGACAAAGGCGCTTAATTTGGCCAATTCTGTGACAGGCCAGTGCACGGCAATCTTGCCTTGGGTCGAAGGCAATTCAATTAACACGTTTGTAGACGTTTTTGACGCAGTTTCCATCGGTAGAGGGATAAAAGCCGGTTGCACTGTTACATCAGAGGGTGTTTTTAAAGCCCGCTTCCAATTGTGAATCAGATTAGCATTCAAGCCATGCTCTCGAGCCACTTGAGCGATGGAAGTATTGGGCTGATGACAAGCTTCTAAGATCTGGCGCTTAAATTCGGTGGGATAACGTTTTCTGGGCTGCTTTGCAACGGGAAGATTTTGAGCAGTGTTGGGTGTGTTCATAAATTAGGTGTCCATTAAAATTGCGTGGACACCAAATTATTCACAAAAAAGCAATGGTCAGAAGAGGTATTCACCGGACGCTTACCTTGTTTCGTTACCGCTTAACTACAGGCGCGTTCAATCAGTGAGGGCAGTTTTTCTGGATCAAACGGTTTAACAATCCAGCCGGTTGCACCTAACTCACGGCCGCGCATTTTGAGTTCAGGGCTGGCTTCAGTGGTAAGCATCAACACTGGCGTAAAGCGGCTTCTTTCTAATTGACGTAAAGCTTCTAAGAAACCTAAACCGTCCATAATAGGCATGTTCACATCGCTGATAATTACGTCAAAATCCTGTTGTTGGATTTTTTCTAAGCCCTCTACGCCATTGCTCGCTAGAGTAACTTGATAGTGGTTTTGTAATACCAGATTGACCAGTTTACGCATCGATGCGGCATCATCAACATAAAGTACTTGCTTCATTGGAGAAATTCCTTTTTCGGTAACACTGGCATTGTATCGGAAGTGACTTGTAACGCCTATTGGCAAAGTTTGCTAAAATTGCGCGCGTTGATAGAAATTAAGGAAAAGGCAGATTATGGTTCAATTAATGCAAATGATTCCAACGGCGTTGAAAATGGCGAATGCACAAGCATTCGCTCAAGTTCATCAGTCGTCCTTATTCGCCTGCGATTTAAGTCAAGACACTGAAGCGTGGCAGCCGGGTTGGGAATTTTTGATAGATCGTGTTGATTTAAATGCTGATGGCAAAGCGCAGTATGTATTAGAAAAAGGCGAAAGCAAAAGCGGTGAAGAGTCGGTTTTTGTTTTAGATTTAGGCGATATTGATGCGTCTTGGTTTATTATCTGCTTGCGTTTCGGGATTGAATCCTGGGATAGGACAGCCATCTTGAATGCGCTTCAGAGTGATTTTTACGGCAGTGATATTGCCTTAAAAAACTTGCAAAATGAACAGGTTAAATTACTTTCTGAACACGTTGACGATTTTCTGGCGAGATTTCCCGAGGGTGGTTTGCATGGTGTCACGTGTGATATGGCTGAGTTATTTACGCTTGAAGAAGATTTTAGTGTAACCCAGGCGAAGCGCCAAGCGGAGCAAGCAGCGTTGCAAAAAGCCAAAGACGATGCACAACGCCAAGAATCGGAATGTCCGTTTTTTTAAAATCAACGACACGACAAATTTTCATGAAACCATAGTCTCAGCTTGGTATCATAGCAAACCATTTAAATTGACTTTGTTAACAAAGGAAAACGCATGTTACAAGCTATTCGTAATCGTGCCCAAGGCTGGATTGCCTGGGTGATTGTCGGATTAATCATCTTAACTTTCGCACTTTTCGGTATCGAACAGTACGCGCAAGGTGATAAAAGTGTTGATGTTGCCGAAGTGAACGGCGAAGGCATTGGCAGTGGTGAATTTTTAACCCTCTACAATGCCCAGAAAATGCGTTTACAACAGCAGTTCGGCGATATGTATGACACTGTCGTACAGGACGAAGCGCTTCGCTCTCAGGTTTTGGATGCCTTAATTGAATCCAAACTGATTGAACAGTGGGCTGACAAGCAGGGCTTATTAATTTCCGATTCACAATTGGCTGCCGCGATTCAAGGTGCTCCGGTTTTCCAGAAGGACGGAGTCTTTTCGGATGAGCAATACAAGCAGGTGTTGGCCAATAATGGTTTCTCGGTTGCCCGTTTTGAATATGAGCAGCGACAATTTCTGGTTGAGAACCAGTTTAAGGGGTTGTTGAGCCATTCAAGTTTTGCTTCCGAAGTTGAAGTCGACCAATTAGCGCAGTTACAAGGCCAAGAGCGTGAAGTGAATTATTTACGCGTCGATCAGCGTCCGTTTTTTGACAAGGTAATGATTAGCGATGAGCAGATTGCGACCGCCTACGAAACCAATAAAGCGGATTATCAAGAGTCAGAAAAGGTAAAAATCAATTTTGTTGAGCTTTCTCAAGCAGCCTTAGCGGCCAAGATTGCAGTCACGGATGAAGCAATTGAAGCGTTTTACAATGAGAATCAAGCGCTGTTTGCTACCCCAGAAAAACGTCAAGCGCGACATATTCTGATTCGTACTCAAGGTGAGAGTGATGCGCCTGCAGCTTTGCAGCAAATTAAAGAGATTCAAGCGAAAATTGCTGCCGGTGAAGATTTTGCTGAATTAGCAAAGACTTTTTCGCAAGACCCTGGTTCAGCAACCAGTGGTGGCGATTTGGGTTCATTTGAGCAAGGTATGATGGTTCCTGAATTTGATGAAGCTGTCTTCTCAATGCAGGCAGGTCAAGTTTCTGAGCCGATTAAAACAGAGTTTGGTTATCATTTGATTAAGTTGGATGCGATCATGCCACGTGCGGTCAAGGCTTTGGCAGAAGTACGTGATGAAGTGCTTGCAGATTATCAGAACCAGCAAGCCGAGCGTCAATACTTCACTTTGTTGGATCAGTTAAACACCATCGCCTATGAGCAACCCGATAGCCTTGAGCCGGTCGCTGAAGCCTTAGGATTAGAGGTGCAGACTTCTGAATATTTTGCGCGTAACGGCGGGCAAGATGCCATCACCTCAAACCAGAAAGTGATCAATATGGCTTTCTCGGACGATGTCTTGAAAAACAAGTTGAACTCAACAGCCGTTGAAATGGGTGCAAATCAAGCGGTGGTTATTCGTGTCAATGATTACCAACCAGAGCGTCAAAAAACTTTGGCTGAAGTAAGTGCCGAGATTAAGCTGCAGTTAGAGCGAGAAGCTTCAATTGCTGAAGCGGCGAAATTAGCGCAGAATCTTTTAGAAAAACTTAAGCAAGGTGAAACGCCAGAGTCGCTCATGACGAATGGTATTGAATGGAATACGGTTGGTTGGGTCGGTCGTGATGCGCAAAATTTGTTACCGCAAATGCTGGCAGAAGTGTTCAAGATTGCTAAGCCGATTGACAATCAAGCAGTATGGCACGAATACCAATTACCGACGGGCGATACTGTGTTGATTCAGTTGAATGCGGTTCGAGCTAAACCATTAACTGCGCAGCAACGCGAGCCGCTAAAACAGGCTTATGCAGAGCTAAACGCCAACGCAGAATTAAATGCTCGAGTGCAAGCCTTAAATAATACGGCGGATATTGAGAAAAAAGCGATTTACAAAACCATTAAATAACCAAATCTTGGTTTTTAGATAAAACAAGAATCCCGATAAGTCCGTGCTGATTTGTCGGGATTTTTTGTTTTAGATTTCTTTATAATCGGCTTTTTTGAAAGTGCTTAAAAGAACTGGTAGTGTTTGCGGATCGGTTGGGTTATTTTCCAAGTGCAGTGTAGACCGGCGGGAAATGTCACGAAATCACCCGCGTGAATAGTCACCGGCTCGCCGCCATCTGGCGTAACCGTAACCTCACCGTCTAAAATCCAACAGCTTTCGTTGTCGGCGTAATACCAAGGAAATTCGCTTACGGCTTTTTCCCAAATTGGCCATGTGGTACAACCACGACTCGCAATCACTTCTGGGCTTGGGTTTTTCAGCACAGTAATCTGTAACATAGTTTGATTCCTTTATTCTTTGTCGTCTTTAGACTCGCCCTGTTTTTCCGGACTTGTCTCTTTAAATAAAGGGGTTACCTTATCGTTTTGAAAGTTAGCCGCAGGACGATGCAGGGTTTTTGCGCCTTGTAGGTATTTTTTGCGTGACCAAATTAGCCCCCAGCGTGAACCGCCAACTTGATACCAGAGTAGGGCTGCGCGAATGCCCGCCAAAAGCAGAGCGCGAATTTTATTGGCGATACGTTGATTGTTGAGATGCTGATGGTGACCATTAACCATGACGCGTGGCGTTAATACACTGACGTTTTCACTGTACGCTCTGGCAAGAGTGGCTAATACGTTTTCGTGCATTTGTCCAAAGTGTTCGCGCTGTGCGGCAGCGGTTTCTAGGACATTACTGATTTTGCCTAAGCCATCATTTTGTTGTAATTTTTTGGCCAGAATCATCAAGCTTAAGGCATAGCGTGTTATTTCAATATTGCGCTCTTGCGCACTTGTGTTGGCGTTCATTTGTGCCATAAGGGTTTCAACACCAAGTTGCACGTTTTCTACTTTGTCGCCAAATACATTGAGTGTGCTGCTCGGATTGTCGACAAAAAGTGAGTCGATGGTGGTTTTAAGCGCTTTCTCATCAGCTTGTCCAGTGGACGCCAATTGAAGAACCAATTGCGCGGCTTGATAGATGCCAACTAGGGCAAGGGTGCGATCTTGTTGAGTGTATTGACTCATAGGCTCTCGGTCATAGATTGGCTAAGGAGTGCAGAATCAGCTTTTGTAGAAGGTATTCTGCGTTTCCCTAAAGGTTACAAAAATTAATCTAAATCGGCGACTGTGGCTTGATGCAGGCGTTGTTCAATAATCCCGCCGCCCAAACAGTCGTTACTGTCGTAAAAAACCACCGATTGCCCTGGTGCGATGGCGGTTTGTGATTGTGTAAATTTCACTAAAATTTTACCGTTGCTTTCAGCCAAAATTTGGCAAGGTTGTTCAGGCTGGCGGTAACGAATTTTAGCTTTAAGGTCTTGATTTAGAGGGGGCGTTTTGCCACTGACCCAATCGAGTGTATCGGCAATCAAGAACTGGTGTTGCAATAAGGGATGGTCTTTGCCCTGAACGGCGATCAGGCGATTATTGGTTAAATCTTTATCGGCGGCATACCAAGGATCGTTGCCTTGTCCATGGCCACCACCGATGCCCAGCCCTTTACGCTGTCCTAATGTGTGGTACATAAGGCCGTCATGTTTACCGATAATGTTATTCTGGTCATCGACAATATCGCCAGGTTGGGCGGGTAGAAAACGCTGAAGAAAATCTTTAAATTTGCGTTCACCAATAAAGCAGATGCCGGTGCTGTCTTTTTTATCGTGAGTAATAAGGCCCGCGGATTCGGCGATTTCTCGTACCTGAGGTTTGGCAAGTTCACCGACCGGAAACAGAGACTTCTGTAACTGGTGCTGTTGCAAGGTGTAGAGAAAATATGATTGGTCTTTATTATCGTCTAAACCTTTGAGTAAATGGCATCGGTTGTCAGCATCGCGTGTAATGCGCGCATAGTGACCGGTTGCGATAAAGTCTGCGCCGAGTGCTAAAGCGTGCTCTAAAAAGGCTTTAAATTTGACTTCCTTATTACACAGGATGTCTGGATTTGGTGTACGACCAACGGCATATTCAGCGAGAAAATGTTCAAACACATGATCCCAGTATTCGCCGGAGAAATTTTCAATATGCACCGGAATGTCCAGTTTCTCGGCAACCGCAAGCACATCTTTTAAATCGGCAGCGGCTGGGCAGAAATCTTCGGTGTCATCGCCTTCCCAGTTTTTCATAAATAGCCCTTCCACCTGATAGCCTTGTTGTTTTAATAGCAGCGCAGCTACAGAGGAGTCTACTCCGCCGGACAGGCCGACAATGACTTTGGTGTTGGCAGGTTTGTGCGCCATGCAGAAAATCTCCAGCTCATAAAATTAAATGCTTATTTTAGCAGATGCACTACCTAAATTTGCAATGCCGAGCGACCTTATGATTTTTTAACCCGCTTGGCTCTAGCAGGACTTTGTTTAGGGCGTTGAGAGTGCTTTTTTGTGCGGTGAGTTTTATTGGCCGGAGTTTTTTTTCGGACTTGCGAAAAGTCGGTAAAGTTTTTGGGTAGTTGGGCTTGATAGTCAGCCAGTGTCACGATTTGGCTTTCGCCAAGTGCGATTTGGTCTAATTTCCATGGGCCGATTTGAATCCGAATCAGGCGCAAAGTCGCAAAGCCAACTGCTGCCGTCATACGCCGTACTTGGCGGTTTTTACCCTCGCGAATGGTTAATTCCAACCAAGATGTAGGAATGTTTTGGCGCTCTCGTATCGGTGGGTGACGCGGCCATAGCCACTCTGGTTGGCTTACTTTACGCGCTATGGCGGGGAGCGTTTTACCGTCTTTTAATGGCACGCCGTTTTGCAGTTCACACAGCGCCTGCACCGAAATATCGCCTTCTACTTGGACCAAATAGGTTTTTGGTAATTTGAACTTCGGATCGGCAATGCGTTGTTGCAGTTGTCCGTGGTCGGTCAGCAGGAGTAAGCCTTCGGAATCACGGTCTAAACGACCTGCTGCGTAGACATTTGGCTGATGAATATAGTGGCTTAAATTTTCACGTTGCGAGGCTTGTTCGGCATCATCGGTAAATTGGCACAGCACATTATAAGGTTTGTTAAATAGGATAATTTGCGATGTAGGATTCATCATGGGATTCATTTTATTGTTACAGTGTTGAGAGCAAAGCACATAGATTAGTCTTCATTGTATCGAGGCGAGCGCGACAGTGCTTTATATTCTATGTTTATTCTGTGTTTAATCGCGTAAAAACCCTTTAGGGAGACACCGAATTAGCGTGAATGGCCTAAGGCACAGAAGAATTCGCGCCTTGCAATTTCGGGTTGCCGTCAAGGGAGCTTGTTTTGTGTATCCCTAGTCTTGGTAATGCCGCTGATTTGTTATTTGAAAACAGTAACAAATCGCATTTCTTATAAGCGTCTGCTTAACCTTTACAGAGGGGTCATGTAGAATAAACCGCAGTTTTACGAATTTACCACCAAGCAGTTTGACTGCCGCACGTTTAGGAAGGTTACATGAGCAAGATTATTTATACGCTAACTGATGAAGCGCCAATGTTGGCCACATACTCTTTTTTACCCATGGTTCAGGCGTTCACTAAAGCTGCCGGTGTCGCAGTAGAAACGCGTGATATATCATTAGCAGGGCGGATTCTTGCCAATTTCCCAGAAGCCTTAAAGGCTGAGCAACGAGTTGGGGATGCGCTTGCTGAATTAGGCGAAATGGCAAAAACACCGGAAGCCAATATCATTAAATTGCCAAATATTTCAGCATCGATTCCGCAGTTAAGCGCCGCGATAGTTGAGCTACAAGCGCAAGGGTTTGCTGTGCCTGATTACCCAGCTAATCCAGCCAATGAGATAGAAGTGGCAATTAAAGAGCGCTATGCTAAGGTGCTTGGTTCGGCAGTAAATCCTGTATTGCGTGAAGGCAACTCGGATCGTCGTGCTCCAGCGTCGGTTAAAAACTATGCGAAACAAAATCCACACTCAATGGGTGCTTGGTCAGCGGACTCCAAAACCCGCGTTATGCATATGGATTCGGGTGACTTTTATGGTTCAGAAAAGTCATTGACACTGTTACAAGACAGTTCATTTAAGATTGAATTTGTTGCTGAAGATGGTTCGGTTAGTGAGTTAAAAGCCGCTGCTAAATTGCAAAAAGGGGAAGTTTTGGACGCTTCTGTCATGTCTCAAAACGCATTACGTCGCTTTTTGCAGGCTGCCAAAGAAGAAGCGAAAGCGCAGGGCGTGTTGTTTTCATTGCATTTAAAAGCGACGATGATGAAGGTGTCCGACCCGATTATTTTTGGACAAGCCGTCAGCGTTTATTTTGCGGATGTGTTTGCGAAACACGCGGCGATTTTTTCGCAAATTGGCGTTAACGTCAATAACGGTTTAGGCGATGTTTACACAAAAATTGCCACCCTTGATGCCGCTAAGCGCGCGGAAATTGAAGCCGATTTAGACGCCGCAATGGCAGCTGGTCCAGAGATTGCAATGGTCGATTCAGATAAGGGGATCAGTAATTTACACGTGCCTTCGGATGTTATTATTGATGCCTCTATGCCAGCGATGATTCGTAGTTCTGGCAAAATGTGGGATAAAGCAGGCCAAACACAAGATACGATTGCGGTTATTCCGGACCGTTGTTACGCAACGGTATATGAAGAAACAATTCGTTTTTGTAAGCATTATGGCGCCTTTGACCCGACGACCATGGGCACTGTGCCGAATATTGGTTTGATGGCACAAAAAGCGGAAGAGTATGGTTCGCACGATAAAACTTTCCAAGCAAAAGCGAATGGCGTTATTCGTGCAGTAGATGCAACAGGTGAGGTATTGCTTGAACAAACTGTAGAGCAAGGCGATATTTTCCGTATGTGTCAAACCAAAGATGCCGCAATTCAAGATTGGGTGAAGTTGGCAGTGAGTCGTGCGCGTTTAAGCGGGATGCCGGCGGTTTTTTGGCTGGATACTGAGCGTGCACATGACCATGAAATTATCAATAAAGTGAATGAATACTTAACTCATCATGATGTTTCTGGGTTAGAAATTCATATTATGCCGCCTGCAGAAGCAGCACGTTTTACTCTGCGTCATATTAAAGATGGCAAAGATGTGATTTCGGTTACTGGTAACGTCCTACGTGATTATCTAACCGATTTGTTCCCGATTTTAGAATTAGGCACTTCAGCCAAAATGCTGTCGATTGTGCCTTTAATGAATGGTGGCGGTTTATTTGAAACAGGTGCTGGCGGGTCAGCACCGAAACATGTGCAGCAGTTAGTTAAAGAAAACCATTTGCGCTGGGATTCTCTGGGTGAGTTTTTGGCATTGGCTGTTTCGCTTGAGCATCTGGCGCAAAATTTTGATAATCCGAAAGCGCAAGTGTTGGCGCAGACTCTAGACCGTGCAACAGGTACGTTCTTGGGGAATGATAAATCGCCTTCGCGTAAAGTAAATGAGTTGGATAATCGTGGTTCGCACTTTTATTTGTCGCTTTACTGGGCGCAAGAGTTAGCGGCGCAAGAGATTGATGCAGAACTGCAAGCGCATTTTGCACCGATTGCACAGCAGTTAAGCCAGCAAGAGGAGACGATTGTTGCTGAACTAAACAGCGTACAAGGTGCGGCCGTTGATTTGGGCGGTTACTATAAGCCAGATGCGATCAAAGCGAGCGCAGTGATGCGTCCAAGCAAAACCTTGAATCAGATTGTTTCAGCGATTTAATCACGATTATCTGATTTGTCGATTCCGGATAGATGCTGTCCGGAATGAAAAAAGCCCGATTGGTTTGATGCCAATCGGGCTTTTTTTACATGCTTAGAAATTAGAGGCTAACTAAATTAAGAAACTCGCTTTGGCGTGTCCTTGATCCAATTGCTTTTGGAAAGGTTTCGGTGCTCGACCACGGCCGGTCCAAAGGTGTTCAACCCCATTTTCATCAACGATTCGGTATTTCGGCTCAACAATGCGACTGGTGGCTTTCTTGTCGCTGTGATGATTCTGGGTGTCAATTAAGTCATCAACGGTTAAACCTTGCTCTAGAAGTAGATTTCGCATTTCATCAATTTTCGCTTGGTGAGCCTCTTTTTCAGCCAGTGCATCAGCAATTTCTTGTTCGCGTTCGGCAACGATTTCAGTAATATCATTAGCCAGTTTTTCCAATTGATTGATGTCTAAATCTTTAGTAGCTGCTTTAAGGCGTTTACGGTGCAAAGCAATTTTTGCAAATTCGTTTATTTCCATGATAAATCTCCAAGCGGAATATTTTGTATTTATTGTTTGTGTCATTGTTGTATTACAAATAATGGCGTTATTTATAATAACGAGTTGGCATTTTATCTATTTAAATAACATTACACAAATAATAATAAATAAAAAAATTTATTCACTAAGTTTAATGGATTTAAATAATATTTTAATCATTAGAAAAATAATTTATGACATTACGATTAATGGTTTATTCATTGTTTTTTTTAAACTTAGTTCAATATTAAAAGGCTTGTAACAGATTTGAAGAGCGGTTGAATCCAAAAAAACGCGCAAATCGTATCAATAATGAAAAAATAGTTAAGGAGATGCAGAATAAGTCGCGATTGACTTCAGCGAGGACTTTTCTTTATCTCTCTAAGATAACGTTATTAGGGAAGATTCCATGCGATTAAAATCTCTTATTTATGCCATTCCTCTGTTTTTAAGTGGTTGCAGTGGAGTGGATGTTCTCAACCAATTGGCTGAACAGGATCGCGTAGAGGTACGCGAAAATCTTGTTTTTGACGCGCAGACGGGGTTGACTTTAGATGTTTATCGTCCAGTTGAGATGGCGGATAAACCTTATCCGGTGATTGTTTTTTATTGGGGCGGACGTTGGCAAGAAGGCGATAAGTCGATGTACCAATTTGTTGGTAGAGAATTTGCAAAACGTGGCATTGTGACAGTTATTCCTAATTATCGGCTTTGGCCACAAGTCGGTTATCAAGGTTTTTTAAAGGATTCTGCTAAAGCGGTGGAATGGACAGAGCGCTCGATAGCTGAGTTTTCCGGCGATCAGCAACGTATTTTTCTGATGGGGCATTCTGCCGGTGCTTACAATGCGCTGATGCTGGGCTTGAATACGCCTTTTTTGGCTCATTCGCAACGTCGTTTGGCTGGGGTTATCGGCATTAGTGGTCCTTATGATTTCTTGCCGTTTAGTAGCGAAGATTTACCGCAAATTTTTGCACCAGAGGCAAACTTTGAGCAGACGCAGCCGATTCATTGGGTGGATGGTAAAAACAGTCCGGCACTGTTAATACACAGTTTAGATGATGACATTGTTTTTCCGAAAAACACGCGCAATTTAGCGCAAAAAATCAGTGAGTCGGGCGGGGAAGTTGAAACGCTGTATATTAAATCTTTATCACATCCGCTGATGATAGGCGTGGTTTCTAATATTTTGTCGTGGAAAGCGCCGATTGCGGACAAAATTGAGGGATTTGTTAAACAAATGCCGGCGGTTGATGTGGAACTTTCAGCGGCAGAAGAGGCTATGCCGACTGAAAGTTTACCAAACTCAGCCGACTATAGTTCGACGTCAAAATAGACGTTTTGTACGTCGTCGATGTCTTCAAGTGCGTGGATGAATTTAAGAAACAGTTCTAAATCTTCGCTTTGCAAGGTTTTAGTCATGTTCGGCACAAACTGGATTTCATCGACGTCGAATGAAATGTCAGGGAAGTTAGCCACTAAAGCCTGTTTAACTTTGTTGTATTCGGTGTTCGGTGCAAAGACAGTGATTTTACCGTCATCCGCTTCGACATCAGTGACATCAACGTCTGCCATCAGCAATGCTTCGAGAATCGCTTCTTCGTCATCACCGTTAAATACAAAAATCGACGAGTGGTCGAACATGTGGCTTACGCTTCCTGGCGTGCCGAGTTTTGCATTGGCTTTGTTAAAGACCCCGCGTAGGTCGCCAAAAGTTCGGTTTGGATTATCGGTAAGGCAGTCAACAATCACCATACTATTGCCTGGGCCGTAACCTTCATAACGCGCAACGGCAAAGTCTTCACCGCCACCGCCTTGCGCTTTGTCTAGGGCTTTGTCGATAACGTGTGCCGGAACTTGCTCTTTTTTGGCGCGTTCAATCAAGCCCGCGAGAGCTAAATTAGCGGATGTTTCGACGCCACCTTGCTTAGCGCACATATAAATTTCTTTGGAAAATTTGCTGTAGACTTTGGCCTTTTGATCCGAGGTTTTTGCCATGGATTCTTTACGGTTTTGATAAGCTCTTCCCATTAGGGTTCTCCAACTTTGTCTAAGGAACGAGTTCGATGCCCGAACTAAAAATATAAAGTGTGCAGATTTTACACAATACACGGCGATAATGCGAAAAATGCCTGCTGAGACAGGACGGCAAACCATCAACTTGTTCTGTCTTTCCTTAGGCCTTTTTGGTGAATGCCGCGATGATGACGATTTGTGTGCCGTTTACCTTGCCTTCGATGTGTTTTGGATTGTCGGTCAAGTGAATGTTTTTCACCAAGGTGCCGCGCTTAGCAGTGAAATTCGCCCCTTTAACCTCTAGGTCTTTAATCAGGGTGACATCATCGCCTTCGTTGATTGGATTGCCGTTGCTGTCGATGACCTTAATCGACTCCTCTTCGCCAACCAGCCCTTGTTGCGCCCAAGCACGAGTGGCATCTTCCATGTACATCATCTCCAGCAAGGCTTGTGTCCAGCCTTCAGCGGCCATTTCATGCAGTAGGCGATAAGCGACGACTTGTACTGCTGGATTAGGATTCCATATGGCATCATTCAAGCAGCGCCAGTGATGAGGGTCGCGTTTGTTCGGATTCTCTATTTGCTCACGACAAATTTGGCACAATAAAATAGACTCATCAGCAGAGCCGTCAGACGGTGACACTGCCATGACCTCAAGGTTTTCAGTGGCTCCACAGAGTTCACAGTGATGTTCGCTACGGTGTAAAAGCTGCTCTTTGATAGTCATTGCTTATCCTAAGTTAAAAATGATAAATACGCTATTATGCATAAAATGACCGAATGCCTCCAGACTCTAGCGGATTTTCGCATTGAAAATATGCGGTGAAGATGGATTCATGCGTAACTGAGCAGGTTTATTGAGTAATTTTTGCTAAAATTGACAGCGGCTTTTTTTGGATTACGAATGGATTAGCGGATTTGAACGCAAACTTTGATGTCGGGGTGGACTATTTCGCGGTACTTGGTGTGCATTTTGGCGCCAATCCGCAGAGCGTAAAGCAAGCTTATCGGCGCATGGCGCGGCGCTATCATCCGGATGTTTCCAAAATTCATAATGCGCAGGCGCGTTTTCAAGAAATCGCAAACGCTTATGAAGTTTTGCACAAGTATCGTGATGCCTATTGCTTGGCTTATCAACGCGCATTGCAGTCGCGCTTGCGCCGGTGTGAAACGGTACGCAATAGCCCGTCAGAACCTTCTAAACAGGCCAAGACGAATCCCGTGCGCAAATCGCAGGAGAGGCCGCATCGCCAACCACAGACGCCGCCACAAGATTTTCGACAAACGGATTACAGTTTTGGACAAACACCGATTAACGGTAAAAACCGCGAAGTGGTCTATCCGATTACTTTGCGTTACGCGATTCGTTTATTACGCTTAGGGAGTTTTTATATTCCCGGTTTGAAAGTGCAGATGAAATTTACTCGGCAAGCGTTTACTGGCAAAACGTTTCGTTTAAAAGATAAAGGCTATCGCGGCCTATTTGGTGGCGAATCTGGAGATTATCTGGTGCGTTTTAATATCAAAATTGATGAAGAACGATTTCGTTTACAAAATGGCGATATTTATGGCAATTTCGAGATTCCACGGCTGTTTATTAAACCAGGTAAAACGGTGTATATCGAAAGTCCCAGTGGTCGAGTTGAATGGCTGGTGCCTGAGAATTTTAATTTAGATGAAACCCTATTGTTCCGTGAAATGGGTTTACCAGCGGATGAACAAAATCCAGCGGGTGATTTATATGCAAAACTGATTCCTATCGAGTAAAGAGATTGACGGGTCACCCATTGTCATTCTGCGCGGTAATCAATGAAGTGCGTGTTCTGTGCCTTCTTAAGTCAGGTGCTTGAAAAATCCAGATTGAGTCTTATTTATAATGCAGTATTTTAATAAACAAGTGAAAAAAAATGTCACAGCACCTCAACCATGATGACGGCAATCTTTTATTAGATCGTGCCAAACCCAAGCTCAAACCGCCAAAGCGTTATCAAGTGGTACTCTTGAATGACGACTACACAACCATGGAATTTGTGATTGAAGTGTTACAGAAGTTTTTTGGTATGGATGAATTACGCGCTCATGCGGTGATGCTTAAAGTTCATCACGAGGGCAAAGGTGTTTGTGGTGTCTATAGCCGCGAGGTGGCGGAGATGAAGGTTCGTCAAGTGAATATTTATGCGCGTGAACATGCGCATCCGCTCATGTGTCAGATGGAGGTGGCTTAGATGTTAAGCAAAGAATTGCAGCAAATTTTAAGTGGTGCCTTTGGTGTTGCCAGTGAGTATCAGCATGAGTTTGTTACGCTTGAGCATCTGCTGTTGCAGTTACTCGAATCGCGCTCGGTGCAAGATGTGGTGATTGCTTGTGGTGCCAATCCCGAGCGGATAATGGACGATTTGGAAAAGTATCTTGAGGCAGAGTTAGTCAGTGAACATGCGCATGAGTTGCAGCCAACGATGAGCTTTCAGCGCGTGATTGAACGCGCCATCTATTTTGTACAGAGTAACGGTTACCAAGAAGTTTTGCCGACGCACGTATTGGCTTCAATATTAAGTGAGCAAGAGTCCACCGCGGTCTATGTATTAGAAAGTCACGGCGTTGATCGTTTGAATGTGACCAATTACTTGTCGCACGGTGTAACGGTGCAGGATGATGAACAGCTGATTCCGTCTGAGCCGCATGTTGACAATGGCGCGCCGAATGAAAGTGCGGCATCGCCCTTGAGCGCCTTTGCCGTTAATCTGAATGAACAAGTGGAAGTGGGTAAAATTGATCCGATTATTGGCCGCGATTGGGAGATTAACCGTACCATGGAAGTGCTGAGTCGGCGCCGTAAGAATAACCCTTTACTGGTGGGTGAACCAGGCGTTGGTAAGACGGCGGTAGCCGAAGGTCTGGCTTACAATATCGTGCATCAAAATGTGCCCGAAATCCTAGCGAATGCCGTGGTTTTTAGTTTGGATATGGGCGCAATTTTGGCTGGAACGCGTTATCGTGGGGATTTTGAAAAACGGTTTAAATCGGTGCTCAAAGCCTTGGAAGAACATGAGCACGCCGTGCTGTTTATTGATGAAATCCATACCATTATCGGTGCTGGGGCCGTACAAGGCGGCGCGATGGACGCATCCAACTTAATGAAACCGGCGCTCTCTTCTGGACGTCTTCGCTGTATCGGTGCGACGACCTATGATGAATTTCGCGGTATTTTTGAGAAAGATCGCGCGCTTGCTCGTCGTTTTCAAAAGGTGGATATCAAAGAGCCCACTATTGAGGAGACCGTCGCGATTCTAAAAGGGCTTAAAGACAAATACGAAACCCATCATAATGTTAAATACACTTTGCCGGCGTTACGTGAAGCGGTTGCTTTGTCGGCGCGCTATATTACAGATCGCCATCTGCCGGACAAAGCGATTGATGTGATTGACGAAGCAGGCGCTAAACAGGCTCTCGCACCCGTGTCGAAGCGCCGTAAGCAAATTGGGGTGCATGAAGTTCAACAAGTGGTGGCTGCGATTGCGCGTATTCCGGTGGCGCAAATTACTCAAAAAGAGAAAGAGACCTTAAAAGATTTAGAGCAGAATTTAAAAAGGGTGGTATTTGGGCAGGATCATGCGGTTGAGCAGGTGAGTAAGGCGGTGCAGTTGGCGCGTTCAGGATTGAGTGAGCCACATAAGCCGACCGCCAGTTTCTTGTTTGCAGGGCCGACCGGGGTTGGCAAAACTGAATTATCGCAGCAGTTGGCTAAATTGTTGGGTGTGGAGATGATTCGCTTTGATATGTCGGAATATATGGAACGTCACACGGTTTCGCGTTTGATCGGAGCACCCCCTGGCTATGTCGGTTTTGATCAGGGCGGTTTGTTAACCGAAGCCGTGAGCAAAAATCCGCATGCAGTGGTATTGCTGGATGAGATTGAAAAAGCGCATCCTGATGTGTTTAATTTGCTGCTGCAAGTAATGGATCACGGCACCTTGACCGATAATAATGGCCGTAAAGCGGATTTTCGTAATATCACGTTGATTATGACTTCGAATGTGGGCGCAGAGCAGATGGCGCGGGCATCGATTGGTTTTACCGTCCAAGATCACAGTATGGATTTTGATGGTGAGTTAAAACGTGTTTTTACCCCAGAGTTCCGCAATCGTTTGGACGGTATCATTCAATTTAATCGCTTGTCGCAAGCGTCGATGGAATCGGTAGTGAATAAATTCATTTATGCATTAGAAGCCGCTTTGCATGAGAAAAAAGTTAATTTAACGCTGTCAGATGAAGCTCGTGCCTGGTTGGCGCAAAAAGGTTATGATCCATTGATGGGGGCCAGACCTATGGCTCGTTTGATTCAGGAAAAACTTAAACAACCGCTCGCAGAAAAATTACTGTTTGGTGATTTGCAAAATGGCGGCGATGTTTTGGTCAACTTAGAAGATGAACAGTTGGTTTTTGTGATTGACTAAGGTGTTTTAATTCATTTTTTAAACCTAATAAGATAAAAAGGCGAAGTTGAATTTTCAACTTCGCCTTTTTGTTTTGTTGGATCTATCGAGTCTAACAAGACTGAAATCGACTTCGCTTAGATCAGTTCTAGGCTTGGTAGTTCAGTAATCGGTGCAAGTAAAGAAGTTGTCGGTAGTAGACCGGCTACCAGAGATTCCACTTCGCCAACAACAGGCTCAACAACGGCAAGAACAGTGTCAACTGCATCGCCTACGGTTGCTAGAAGAGCGTCTAGATCAGCGAGTTCAGTTACATCAGCTAGAGCGACGACTTCAGAAATGTTTAGTACAGTATCGCTAGAAATAGCGGCGGTAAGGTCGAGACCTGCGCTACCGTCGACAGCTGGAAGAAGGTCTGAAATCACTGGTAGGGTTGGAAGTGCAACGGGTAGTTGAGATAGAGCAGAAGTCGGGTCAGCTAGAACGCCCTCAAGGATAGAGGTTAGGTCGCCTAGCTCAGGAACCCCTGGCAATGCTGGAAGCGCAACCGGTAGTTGAGATAGAGCAGAAGTCGGGTCAGCTAGAACGCCTTCAAGAATAGAGGTTAGGCCACCTAGTTCAGAAACCGCTGGCAATGCTGGAAGTGCAACCGGTAGTTGAGAGAGAGCAGAAGTCGGATCGGTAAGGATGCTTTCTAGAGTTGCAACAAGCGATGTTGGGTCGGCTAGTAGGGATTCAACCAGAGTCACTACTTGAGTAGCCGCGCTTTCAACCAGAGCGATAACATCTGTCAGCAAAGTGTTTAAATCACCTAATTCACCTAATTCAGGTGTTGCTGGTAGCATTGTGGTTAAGCCGGCCAGTGTCGTAACGAGATCGCCAATGACAGGTAGTTCGGCCGTGATGGATTCTACTTTGACAGTTAGGTCGGTAAGTAGGGCTTCGGCATCAACTGGAAGTGCAGGAATTGCTGGAACTCCAGAAGTGGTTGGCAACAAAGCTGCAACTTGATCTGCTAGATCTGCAACCATGGGTAATTCACTTGCTAATGTTTCCACTTTTGCAACAAGTTCAGAAAGTACGGTTTCAATATCGCCAAGCTCAGGAAGAACAGGTAGTTGAGACGTTAATTCGGCAATTTTTGCTTCCACTTCAGCAATAACCGCTTCAACCGCAGGAAGATCCGCTGAAAGCGTTTCGATTTTCGCAATAACGTCAGCGATAAGTATTTGAGCGTCAGAAACTGCAGGAAGTGCTGGGTTGAAAGAAGAAAGAATCTGGTTATTAGTAAGTATTGTGTTGTTGTTCAGTGCATTTGAAATATTTAACATCGTATATTCCTTTATAAGATATTTAGTGCAATTAAATTACCGAGAAAATTATTTTAATTCGGGTGCTTTCAACATCCTTGTCGTGGGCACAAAAATACTTTAGAAAATAACCGTATTCTTATTTGTTAACCTTTTATGTATTTATTGTGACATAAAAAAGGTTAATGATTTCAAAAAGTAATTAAAATAAGTGCTTAAAATACTTCTTTATAGGTGTCAGTGTTTTTTATGTTACAGAACTGTTACAAAAAATTTTTTGTGTTAAAAATTTGTGACATTTTTTGAGTGGGAGGAGCAAGCAGTGATGGCAAGAAGTTGATATTAAGATTCGTACTAATACGTATAGTTGCGATAAGTTCTGAGGTAGTCAAGAATAAAAAACCTCAGGTATGAGAGCCTGAGGTTTCTAAAAACTAAGGGGAGGGTATTGGCTTTTGGTTATTTACCGCGATAGGTAATGCGACCTTTTGTTAGGTCGTAAGGCGTTAATTCTACTTTGACGGAGTCGCCAGCAAGAATACGAATATAGTTTTTACGCATGCGCCCTGAAATATGGGCGAGTACTTCATGTCCATTTTCCAGTTTTACGCGGAACATTGTGTTTGGTAGTGTTTCAATAACCACACCATCAAATTCAATAACGTCTTGTTTTGCCATAATTATTAGTAACCCTTAGTTGAAATCGGGCGCGATTCTAACAAATCGTTACTGGATTTTCAAATAAACCTGCTGTATTTCGCTAATCAGCCCGTGATAGTTTTGCGGAGCCTGCGAATGATGAGCCAGTCGCGGGCTTTTTATCGGCTTAATTAACCAATGGAAAAGGTCTTGTTCATTTTCGTTTAAAAACGCATCAATTAAGCGTTGTTGGTCGTTTGTGATTGGGTTTAACTGCTGGATAAATGCCAGCAGGAGTAATTCGGTTTCGATATTACCGCGTTTGCAAGCAAACAGAGTACGTTTACGCCAAATATCAAAAGGGGATAGCGATGAATCGGGTATCTGCATGAGGTTCGTAATTTAAGTTGGTTTATTGACGATAGCGTGTTTTAACGCTTGGATGGCGCGACTCGGATTTAGGCCTTTCGGGCAAGCACTGGTACAGTTTTGAATATTACGGCAACGGAATGCCTTAACAGCACTGTCCTGCTGTTCTAATCGGTCAATCGTGGTGATGTCTCGTGAATCCACGACAAAGCGGTTCGCGGCCAATAGGGCGGCCGGTCCTGGAAAAAGATCAGGGTTCCACCAAAATGACGGGCAGCTGCTTGAACAGCAAGCACATAAGATACACTCTACACTACCATCTAACTTAGCGCGCTCTTGTGGTGACTGCAAAAACTCTTGTTCAAGATTGGTTTGCAATGCGGCGTCACCTTGCAAAAAAGGTTTTACATCGCGGTACTGTTGATAAAAAATGGACATATCGACAATCAAATCTTTAATGATTGGAAACCCTGGAAGGGCGCGGATATGTATTTTTTCACCGAGGGGTTTTGCAAGGGTAATGCAACTTAAACAGTTGCTGCCATTGACGTTCATGCCATCAGAGCCACACACGCCTTCTTGGCAACTGGATCGAAAGCCCAAGCTGGGGTCTTGCTCACGCAGGCGCTGTAACAGTTCTAATAGCATGGTGTCATCTGCGATTTCTGTATCGTCAATGTGATAGCTTTGCGCGTAAGGCTGGCTATCATTCTCTGGATTAAAGCGCTCAATAATGACCTGCATTGTGCTAACTCCCTCAAATAAATGGCTAATAAACCCGTTTTTGCGGGATAAAGGGTGCGTGCTGTTTGGGTTGCATATTTACTGGTTTGTAAAGCACGGTATCTTGTTGCGGATAATATAGACTGTGTTTTAGCCAATCTTGATCATCACGTTCGTTATGGTCGATGCGTGTATGGGCTCCTCGGCTTTCGGTTCTGGCCAAGGCGCTGCAAGCGGTGGCTTTAGCGACACTTAGCAGATTTTCAAGTTCCAGCGCGCTCGTACGTTCAAAGTTAAAAATTTGGCTTTGGTCGGCGATTGATACCTTAGCAAAGCGCTCTTCAATCGCTTGCAGTGCGTCAACGGTCTGTTGCATCCGCGTATGATCACGGAATACGCTACAACCTTGTTCCATGGTTTTTTGCATCGCCTGTTTAATTGCGTTGACGTTGTCTTGAGTATTAGCAGTTTCTGGCTCGGCGGTTAGCCAACGCTGGTACCGCTCTAGTAAATGGCTCAGCGTGTGTTGTTGTGGTCGGCTAAATGGGATGCTATTTTGTTGCAGTTGCGCGCTAATGTGCCGCGCTGCTTGGCGTCCGAAAACAACGATATCTAAAAGTGAATTACCGCCTAAACGGTTGGCACCATGAACTGACACGCAGGCGCATTCACCAATGGCGTAGAGTCCGGAGATGGTTTTTTGTGGTTCAATGGTTGTGCCATGAAGGTTTTTATCGATTGCTATGTCAGGTTGAATGACTTGTCCATTTATATTGGTCGGAATGCCGCCCATCATGTAGTGACAGGTTGGGAAAACCGGAATCGGTTTGTCAATCGGGTCAAGGCCAAGAAAAGTGAGGCAGATATCGCGAATGCCGGGTAAACGGTTTTCAATCACATCGGTCGGGAGATGCGTTAAGTCTAAGAGCACATAATCTTTGTTAGCGCCGCATCCACGACCTTCTTCAACTTCGATTGCAATTGCTCGGGCGACGACATCACGCGAGGCGAGTTCTTTAACCTTCGGTGCGTACTTGATCATAAAAGGTTCGTTTTCGGCATTGCGTAAAATGCCACCTTCCCCACGTGTGGCTTCGGAGATTAACATTCCCTTGCCGGCAACGCCAGTCGGGTGAAACTGCCAGAACTCCATGTCTTGTAACGGTACGCCAATGCGTTGCGCCATGCCTAGACCATCGCCGGTATTGATGCTAGCGTTGGAATTGGTTCGAAAAATTTGCCCCGCCCCACCGGTTGCTAATAGGGTGTGTTGCGCCCAGATCACTTTTAATTTTGAATTTTGTAAATCTTGAATCAAGACGCCGCAAACACGGTCTTGTTCGTCTTGGATTAAATCTAATGCGAAATGCTCATCGAACATCTCTGTGCCGGCGGCGATGTTTTGTTGATAGAGTGAATGAAGAATTGCATGGCCGGTGCGGTCGGCTGCAGCACAGGTGCGCTTGGCTTGGCTTTCGCCATAATTTTGCGATTGACCGCCGAACGCGCGCTGATAAATTTTGCCGTTCTCTAAACGTGAAAAGGGCACGCCGAAATGTTCCAGTTCACGCACGATGTGACTGGCTTCTTGGCACATAAATTCAATCGCATCTTGATCGCCTAGATAATCACTGCCTTTTATCGTGTCGTACATATGCCACTGCCATTGGTCGTCGCTCACGTTCGCCAAGGCGGCATTAATCCCGCCTTGTGCGGCAACAGTGTGTGAACGGGTTGGGAACACTTTTGAAACCATGGCAACTTGATGACCGTCTTGCTGTAACGCTAAAGCGGCTCGCATTCCAGCTCCGCCTGCGCCAATGACAATCGCATCAAAAAAAAATTCCTGATAATCCAAAAAAGAGGTTGGTTGTTCGGTACTGTTCATAATCCCGCCCAAGACAGAAATGCTAATGAATTAAAAAATTGGATTGAATGCTAACACCAATAAAGTGAGATTCGCTGCTAAGAGTAGCAGGAATGCAAAATAGGCGGTTAACCAAAGATAAGTATTCGAACGGGGCGTATAGTCTATTAAGACATCGCGTCCGCCAACCCAGGCATGGATAAACACGAGCAGCAATGCAAGCAGGCTGGCGATGCCAAAAGTGCAGTAGTAAAGGTTGCCGATGATATTTGCCAGTGAGTTATGTTGTGGTACCAGGCTAATATAAATTGCTAGCGCGGGTAAGTACAAGAGTAGATACCAAGCACTGATGCGTTGCCAGCGGTGCGCTTTGGCACCAGACAGTTTTTGTAAACGAATCATGAGAGCGTCCAAATACGATTTAAGGCGAATGCACTGGCAACCAGCCACAATACCAATATCAGATAGTTGCTGGTGTTGCTCGCCAATCGGGAGTACCAAACAGTGTTAAATACGTTTTCTGCTAGGAGATGACGCGCACCCGTTAGCCAATGAAAAATCACCGCCAACCAAAATAGACTGTGCAAGCAGAGTAAAATCCAATGGTCGTTGATTAAGCTAAGGCGAACTTCAGCATGTAGCCAAATCAGGTTGGCAACCGCTAAATAGCCGAACAGGCTGATAATCAGTGCTACGCCGCTAATGCGATGCAGGATCGAGAAAATGGCATTCAACGGGAAATTGAAAGCCAAAAGATTAAGATTCTTGGGACGGTGGTCAGAGCTTTGATACATCGCATATTCCTGCTGATTCAAGTAAGGCACATTACTGCGTGCCTTACCTATTCTACTGAAAGCTTTTCTGCGGTAAACCCCGAAAAGGCGGCTATTCGATGGCTGAGTCCAGAGCGCACGGCCTTAGCTTGTAATAAGTGTTTTGAAATCAATTGATTAGCGTGATTGAGATTTGCGACATTCTGAGATAATAATTTTAAATACAATAAAATCAATACGTTATATTAGGGTTTTCTTATCGTTGGTTTTTTGCTGTTGAAGGTAGTCGTGTAGGGCTTGTTGCCAGTCAAGGTCAAACTGCCAACGTTGTGGCTTAAAGGTTTTTTGGGTGAATTGTTGGAGTTTTTCTTCAAATTCATCGCGAGACAACAAGCGCGCGCCTAGACTGTTTAAATGAGGAGTTTCCACTTGCGTGTCAATCCATGTAAACCCCCATTTATTGAGTTGTAAGCACAGGGCGGTGAGCGCAATCTTAGAAGCGTCTGGCGATTTTGCAAACATCGATTCGCCAAAAAACATCTTGCCGATGGCGATCCCGTAAAGCCCGCCAATTAGCGAGTCACCTTGCCAGACCTCAACCGAGTGTGCATAGCCTTGGCGGTGCAAATCGGAATAACTGTATAGCATGTCTTGATTAATCCAAGTGCCGTTTTGTCCGTTGCGAGGGATGTTAGCGCAGTGCGCCATAACGTGACTGAAATTGGTGTCTAAGGTGATTTGCCAAGTGCCCGAAAGGACTTTCTCTTTCCAGCGCTGACGTAAGCTGCGGCGAATTTTCAGCTGTTTTATAGGAAGTACACTGCGCGGATTTGGTGACCACCACAAAATCGGGTCTTCAGGATTAAACCATGGAAAAATGCCTTGGCGATAGGCGGCCAAAATCCATTGCGGTGATAAACCGCCGCCAATTGCCAGCAAACCGTCAGGTTCGCGCAAGGCAAAAGCGGCAGGAGGGAATGCGATTGGCGACTCATCCAGCCAAAAGGGCGCATCTTCCGCGTGAAACTGCTGCATAACCGATTATGCCTCGCTCGATAGAATGAAAACAAAAAAACACTTGGCGTCATTGTACAAAAATATGCTTAAGAGTTTAGGCATTCATGACGCGCTGCGTTTACAATTGGGGCAATTAAGCTCCGATATTCCCTAAAGCCTCTTGTCAATTATCCAATATGAATTGCCGAAGAGAACTAAAAAAAGTACCCAGATAATTTTATGACTTCTTTTGTCCACTTGCACCTCCACTCCGAATATTCCGTTATCGACAGCACTTTAGGCATTAAGCCTTTGGTTTCGATGGTTAGTCAATTTGAGCAACCTGCTTTAGCGTTGACCGATATGAATAATATGTATGCTTTAGTGAAGTTCTATGGAGCGGCTATGGGGGCGGGGATTAAGCCCATCTTAGGTGCCGATGTGCTGATAGAAGACGAAAGCGGTGAAGTGTTCCCGCTTTTGTTATTGGTGCAGAACGAGCAAGGCTATTTGAATCTTTCGCATCTGATTTCGCAAGCCAATCTTAAAAACCAAAAAAATTATCAGTACGCTGTGATTGGCATGATAACCCGAAGTCAATTGGCGCAATTTAGTGCGGGGTTAATCGCCCTGTCAGGGGGGCGCATGGGGGATATTGGTACCGCCTTGTTGGCTCAAAATCAGGCGCTCTTGGCTGAACGGTTAAATTGGTATCAGCAGTTTTTTGCAGATCGTTTTTATTTGGAGTTGGTACGTACTGGGCGCGAAAATGAAGAATCCTATCTGCAATTAGCATTACAAGTTGCTCAACAATGGCAGCTGCCGGTGGTCGCGACGAATGATGTACGCTTTGCTAAGGAAGAAGATTTTGATGCCCATGAAGTGCGCACCTGTATTCATGACGGATTTGTTTTAGAAGACCCGAAACGCCCGAAACGCTATTCTTCGCAACAGTATCTGCGTAGCAGCGAGGAGATGGTGGAGTTGTTTGCTGACATTCCTGAAGCGATTAGCAATACCTTGGAAATTGCAAAACGCTGTAATGTCGATTTAACTTTGGGCACCTATTTCTTGCCAGATTTCCCGATTCCAGACGGCATGACGATGGATCAGTACTTTATCGCGCTAAGTCATCAAGGCTTGGATGAGCGTTTGGCGTTTCTTTTTGGAAACTTGCCAGCGCCAGCCCAGCAAGAAAAGCGCGACGAGTACTATGCGCGAATTAAGTTTGAGCTGGATATTATTTTACAAATGGGGTTTCCAGGTTACTTCTTAATCGTTGCGGACTTTATTCAATGGGCGAAAAATCATCAGATTCCGGTTGGGCCGGGGCGTGGTTCTGGTGCTGGGTCTTTGGTGGCCTATGCGCTAAAAATTACCGACCTTGACCCGATTGAATATGATTTGCTGTTTGAACGATTCCTCAATCCGGAAAGGGTTTCGATGCCGGACTTTGACGTTGATTTCTGTATGGATCGCCGTGATGAAGTGATTGATTATGTCTCACGCCATTATGGCGCGGATAAGGTGTCGCAGATTGTTACGTTTGGCACCATGGCGGCGAAAGCGGTGGTGCGAGATGTTGGCCGTGTGCTTGGTTTAGGTTATGGGGTTGTCGATGGCATTGCCAAGCTGATTCCGAATGAATTAGGCATAAAGTTGCAAGGTGCGATTGACCAAGAACCTGAACTCAAAGCTAAGCAAGAGAATGATGCCGACGCCGCCCAGTTGTTGGAGTTTGCGTTAAAGTTGGAAGGTACTGTACGTAACACTGGTAAGCACGCCGGTGGGGTGGTAATTGGTCCGAAACCTTTAGATCATTTTTGTCCACTTTCGTGCGATGCGGAAGGCAATAGCGTGGTCACTCAGCTGGACAAAAATGATGTGGAATACGCCGGTTTGGTTAAGTTTGACTTCTTGGGATTGCGCACGCTTACCATTATTGATTGGGCGCTGCAGTCGATTAACGGCAACAAAGTTCCGGGCGCTGAAGGGTTTCTGGACATTGCACGGATTCCCATTGATGACCAGCCCACCTTTGAATTAATCAAGACAGGTAAGACGACAGGGATTTTCCAGCTGGAATCTTCTGGGATGCAAAACCTAATCGTTAAACTGCGTCCAGACTGTTTTGAAGATATTATCGCATTGGTTGCGTTGTTTCGTCCTGGGCCATTGGATTCTGGCATGGTGGATAACTTTATCAATCGTAAGCACGGCCGTGAAGCAGTCGCGTATCCAGACGCTCAATATCAGCATGAATCACTGAAACCTATTTTGGAGCCGACCTACGGCGTCATTTTGTATCAGGAACAGGTTATGCAGATTGCCCAGGTATTGGCTGGTTATTCGCTGGGTGGCGCGGATTTATTACGCCGTGCTATGGGGAAAAAGAAACCTGAGGAGATGGCTAAGCAGCGTTCAGTCTTCAAAGAGGGGGCGATTAACAACGGCGTTGACGGCGATTTGGCGATGAAAATCTTCGACTTGGTGGAGAAGTTCGCGGGCTATGGATTCAACAAATCTCACTCCGCCGCCTATGCATTGGTCTCGTATCAGTCAGCGTGGTTAAAAACGCACTATCCGGCAGAATTTATGGCCGCTCAGATCTCTTCGGATATGGACAATACTGAAAAAGTTGTTCATATGGTGAATGAGTGCTGGGCGATGGGGTTAACGGTGCTGCCCCCAAATATCAATACTGGTGAAATTCATTTTAAACCCTACGGCAATTTAACCGTTAACTACGGGCTTGGTGGAATTAAAGGTGTCGGTGGTGCGGCCCTTGAAGGCGTATTGCAAGAAAGGAGCGAGAACGGCGCTTTTAAAGATTTGTTTGATTTCTGTTTGCGGGCGGGTAAAAAGGTCAATAAGCGGGTTCTGGAAGCGTTGGTGCGTTCTGGGGCTTTGGATGTGTTACACGAAAATCGGCAAGCGATGTTGAACACCATTCCAACCGCAATGAAACAGGCCGAACAGCAGTTAAAAAATGCTGCGTTTGGTATGGATGATCTATTTGGGGATATGTTTGCTCAAGAGCAAGCGCCTGGTCAAGGTACCGAACTGTTAGCTGCAGCGGAAATGTCAAAAAAATTACGTCTTAAAGGTGAAAAAGATACCTTGGGGTTGTATGTTACTGGTCATCCGATAGATATCTATGAACAGGAGCTGAGTTCACTGATTGAAGGCCCTTTAAAAAATCTTCGTCCGGAACGCTGGAAAAAAGTTTGGGGTGCTGGTCTGGTGGTGGATTTACGCATAAAGGTGACCAAAACCGGTGCGAAAATGGCCATTGCCACCATTGATGATAAAACAGCGCGTTTGGATGTCACCATGCGGCCCAATATTTTTGAAATGGTGCAGCAGGAACTGGCGTTGGATAAGGTGATTATGGTGTACGGTGAAGTGCGCGAAGACAGCTTCAACGGCGGCATTAAATTTGAAGCGGAGCAGATTGTCAGTCTGGCCGAAGCGCGTGTTGAAAAAGCGCGAGCCATTCGTTTATTTGCTGATGGTACCCAGATTGATGTCAATAAAATTAATATGTTAGCTGAGCTTTTACAACCATTTTGTCAAGATATTGGTTTGCCGTTGCAACTGCATTATCAAAATGCTACAGCACAAACGTTATTGCAAACACAGCAGCGTTATTATCCCGATGACGATTTGCTAGAACTTCTTAACGCCAATGGCTGGAAGCCAGAAGTATTGCGTTAAGGAGATGCAGAACAGGTCCCGCGCTGAAGTCAATGGTGACTTGTACTGCGTCTTCTTAAAGAACTGCAGATGTGATTAAGTGATAATCACTTGCGTAGTAAAGCGAGTATTTTGCCGGCGTTAAGGTTTCATCTGAATATGGCAGTGGTAAACTTTGGATTGGTTTTGAGTGGCAATCCTGAGTGATTTCCTTAAGTGGTTATGTAAAATGTTGTTTACATTGCCGGTTTGTCTTTGTTTATCGCGGATAATAGCCGCAATTTTTAAGCCCATCCCATCGTCTAAATAGATATGCAGGAGCATTCATGTCGAATATTGAATCTATCCTAACGGAAACCCGAGTTTTTGAAGTTAATGATGACATTAAAAACAGTTTTGCCATTAACGCTGAACAGTTGGCGGCCATGCGTGCCAAAGCCGAACAGGATCATATTGGCTTTTGGTCGGACTTGGCTAGAGAGAAATTGGTGTGGTCAAAGCCGTTTACGATTGGTTTGGACGAGTCGAGAGCGCCTCATTATGAATGGTTTAGCGATGGCGAATTGAATGTTTCCTACAACTGTATTGACCGTCATTTAGAAGATAAGGCGGATAAGGTCGCGATCATTTTTGAGGGTGATCAAGGGGATGTTGAAAAATACACTTACAAAGAGTTGCATGATCAGGTTTGTCGTTTTGCGAACACGCTTACTGCGCAAGGCGTTAAAAAGGGCGATCGCGTCATTATCTATATGCCGATGATTCCTCAAGCGGTGATTGCAATGCAAGCGTGCGCCCGCATCGGTGCGATCCATTCGGTGGTGTTCGGAGGCTTTTCGGCAGAGGCTTTGAGCGACCGGATTAAAGATGCCGGTGCCAAGATGGTCATTACCACGAACGGTAGCCGTCGCGGAGGCAAAACGATTCCACTGAAAGGTGCGGTGGATACAGCGCTGGAAAAAGGCTGTGATCTGGTTAAAAAAGTGATTGTTTATCGTCGCACCGATGATGAAGTGCCGATGCAAGCTGGTCGAGATATTGATTGGCTTGAAGCCGAAGCTGGTATGAGTAACTACCATGATCCGGTTGCGGTGAGTGCCGAGCACCCGTTGTTCTTGTTATACACGTCTGGCTCGACTGGTAAGCCAAAGGGCGTACAGCATAGCTCGGGGGGTTATTTGTTAAATGCTCATGTGACCAACGAGTGGATGTTTGATTTGCAAGACAAGGACATCTTCTGGTGTACCGCTGATGTGGGCTGGATTACCGGGCACTCTTATGTCGCTTACGGGCCGCTATCGGTCGGTGCCACCATGGTGATGTTTGAAGGGGTACCGACGTATCCTGATGCGGGACGTTTCTGGCAAGTGTGTCAAGACCATGCGGTGACAGTTTTCTATACTGCGCCGACGGCGATTCGTGCCTTAATGAAATTCGGTGCGGACTTACCAAAACAGTACAACTTAGATGCTTTGCGTCTTTTAGGGACCGTTGGCGAGCCAATTAATCCAGAAGCTTGGATTTGGTATCACGAGGTGATTGGGCAATCTCGCTGTCCGATTATTGATACTTGGTGGCAGACGGAAACCGGTGCACATATGATTGCCCCTTTCCCAATCACGCCGCTAAAACCGGGTTCTTGTACCCAGCCGTTGCCGGGCATTGCTGCCGTCATTTTGGATGAAGCCGGTAATGAGTTGCACGGCGATGAAGGGGGTTTGTTGGCGATTAAAAAGCCTTGGCCGTCGATGATTCGTACCATTTGGAACGATGATGCACGTTATAAAAGCACCTATTTCCCGATTGAAGGTAAAAATTACTATGTGGTCGGCGATAGTGCGCACCGCGACGCCGACGGCTATTTCTGGATTTTAGGGCGTGTTGATGATGTTTTGAACGTTTCTGGGCATCGTTTGGGGACCATGGAAATCGAGTCGGCATTAGTTTCGCACCCACGTGTTGCCGAAGCAGCGGTGGTAGGGCGTCCGCATGATGTGAAAGGCGAAGCGGTCGCAGCATTTGTCGTGTTGAATGTCGATTTACCGGATGGGGACGAGCGTGATGCGTTGGTGCAGGAGTTACGTAACTGGGTTTCTAAAGAGATTGGCCCGATTGCCAAACCGGATGACATTCGCTTTGGCACCAATTTGCCGAAAACCCGTTCCGGCAAAATCATGCGTCGTTTGCTGCGTACCATCGCAAAAGGCGAAGAGATCACTCAGGATACTTCTACCCTAGAAGATCCAAGCATTTTGGAACAGTTCCAGAAAAAATAATTGCGGGCGAACTGTTGTAAATGTCTATCTGACAACAGCCAGATAGGAATTTGCAACAGAGCCAAGAACCCTTCGATTAAGGGGTACATAAGTGAATTTTAGATAAAGGGATTAATAATTTTAATTTTTCTCGGATCTGAAAGAGCCTTGATAATGGGCTCGCTTACTAAGCTGAATACGGTCTAAACCGTAGTTTTATCATAATCATAAAAATATTTATCTCAATGAGGAGCCTAACTTTATGAGTAGTAAAGTTAAATATTCCGCCATTTTATTGGCGATTTATACGGTCCTGTACTTTGGAGTTGCCTTAATGGTAAGTGCAAGCTTCAAAGATGTCGCAGCGACGGTCGTTGCCGGATTACCTCTGGCAATTTGGGGAGGGTTGTTGGTCATCATCTCCGGTGTGGTCATTACCCGTCTTTATCTTAAAAAGATGGATTCAGAGGAGTCTAACTAATGGAAAATATGGTCGCACTGGTCATTGTTGGATTAGGTATCCTGCTCTCTATCGTTATCAGTTTCTATCACTCAAAATCGACAACCAGTACCGCTAACTTCTATGTTGCCGGCGGTGGTCTCTCGCCACGCGTCAACGGTATGGCAATGCTGGGCGACTATGCCTCGGCGGCCAGTTTTCTGGGTGTGGCGGGTGCTGTCGCCCTGTCAGGGGTAGACGGTTGGTGGCTGGCTATCGGCTTCTTCGCGGCATGGGTTGTGGTGTTGATTGCCATTTCTACCCCATTGAAAAATGTCGGTAAGTTTACGGTCGCAGACGTTCTTAATGCGCGTTACTCGCAAAATGCAAAAGCAATCCGTACGGTAGCGATGCTGTCGACACTTGTGTTGTGTGTTATGTACCTTGTGCCACAAATCGTTGGCGCGGGTCATTTGTTCAAGCTGCTGTTGGGTTGGGATTATCTGCCGACGGTATTGGTAACAGGTTCTTTGATGGCGTTGTTCGTTATCATTGGTGGTATGAAAGGAACCTCTTACAACCAAGCGATTCAGGGTGCAATCCTGTTCGCAGCGATGTTGTTCTTGTTGGTGTTTGGAGTCATTCATCTATTTGGCGGTAATCCAGCGGGTGTCATCGAAGCGTCTGAGCAAATGGTGCCGGTCAGTCTGGCTGCCAAAGATGCCGCTGCAATTGCTGCTGCCGCTGCCGCACCGGACTCTGCCGCTGCGATTGAAGCGGTTCGTGCAGTCATGCCCGATGCTGCGTCTGCGGTAACGCCGGGTGTCAGCCTTCGTGATTTGGCTAACCAAACCTCGCTTGTCCTTGCTCTTTTCCTTGGGGTATTGGGTTTGCCACACATTCTGATTAAGTTCTACACAGTGGCGAATGCGTCTGATGCGCGTAAATCGGCTGAGATTACCATTTGGGGTCTGGCAATTTTTTACGCAGCGATCTTCTTCGTTGGTTTAATCGCGATGTATGCTTTGTATCCAGACCTAATCAAGATGATTGCAGACGGTCAAGCGGGTCAAGCGAAGAACATGACCATGCCAATGTTGGGTGACATGTTAGGTGGTCAGATTCTGATGGGTGTGATTGCCGCCGGTGCCATGGCTGCGATGCTATCCACTTCGGCAGGTCTATTGATTTCGGCAACGTCTTCTTTAGCGCATGACCTTTATAAAGGGGTGATTAACCCTAACTCGACTGACGAACAAGAGCTTAAATTTGCAAAAATCGGTGCTTTTGTACTGGCTCTTATTGCGATTGCGATGTCGGTTTGGTTGAAGTCTGAAAACGTCGCGATGCTGGTCGGTATGTGTTTCGGTATCGCTGCATCCACTTTCGCCCCAGCCTTGGTGTTTGCGGTATGGTGGAAAGGGCTAACGAGCCAAGCGGTTGTTTGGGGTATGGCCACTGGTTTGGTTCTATCACTACTCTTCACTTTCGCTAAGTTCTTCGGCGCGAAGACCATGCTTGGTTTAGATGTTCTGGTTAACCCAGCACTTTACTCGGTTCCTGCGGCTATTTTAGTGACCATTGTGGTGGCTAAGATGACGAAAGACACGGGTAATACCGAAGAGTTTATGGCCAAAGCACACGGAAAATAATCCACGCTTTAGCGAAACACTTCTAAAAAAAGCGAGTCAAACGGCTCGCTTTTTTTGTTTCTGATTTTTACAAATTTATTTGTCATGCAATAAGCAATCAATCGATTAAATCAGGGTAAACTAAATCCTCTGTTTATTTGATTTAGGCGCGCGCGATGGCAATTACCCAGCAACGTGATTTTCTCGTTCAAATTCCTCCGTTTGATTTACTTCCCAACCCCCTGTTATGTCAGTTGGCCGATAGCTTGGATGTGATCTATCTGCCGAAGGCGTCTGAGATTGATGTCGCTCAGCATGAGGCGTTATTTATCTTGATTAAAGGTAAGGTGGCCGAAATGGGTAAGGAGTCGGTGGTCTCACATTACAGTGCAAGAGGTTTTTGGGGGGATGCTGAACTACTCGGTAAGGGCAAAAACCACACCCGTTATGAAGTCGTCGATGAAGCCATTGCCTACAAACTACCGGCAAAGCATTTTTTGCAAGCGGTGCAGTCTTGTGACGAGTTCGAGCAATTTTTTAACGCCTCTATTGTCGAAAAACTCAATCGTGTCCATCAAGCCATTCAATCGGCGGCCTCCACCGAAGTGATGATGGATACGGTCATCAGTGCGCCGATACAAGCTTTGGTGCAGGTCGATCAGGATGCCACTTTACTGGAGGCAACCCAAAAAATGGTTGCGGTCAAATCCGATGCGTGTTTAGTCTCTTTTGCGGACCATTCGGTCGGTATCATTACCTCGACTGATGTGTTGAAGTTTGTTGCCAGCGGTCGCTTGGAACAGCTTGGCAGCAGCACCATGCTGGCAGAGTTAGCGCATAAACCGGTCTATTCGGTTCATCAGTACGACTATCTGTTTAACGCCTTATTGAAAATGACACGTTACCAAATAGACCGTTTAGCGGTGCGCAGTGATGATGGATTCTGTGGTTTTCTGCATCAAAAGGATTTGATGAGTTTATTTGCAAACCAGTCGGGTTTGGTGTTGACAAAAATCGAGCAAGCCAACTCAATTGACGATTTAAATCAGGCAGGGCAGCAGATTGATCAACTGATTAAAAACCTCAGTCGCAAAGGCATTAAAACGCACT
This sequence comes from Thiosulfatimonas sediminis, assembly GCF_011398355.1. Classification (GTDB taxonomy): domain Bacteria; phylum Pseudomonadota; class Gammaproteobacteria; order Thiomicrospirales; family Thiomicrospiraceae; genus Thiomicrorhabdus; species Thiomicrorhabdus sediminis_A. The sequence continues at coordinate 1,544,524 of NZ_AP021889.1, read as the reverse complement.
ATATCGCCAAATTAGTGAATGAATTGCACCGAAAAATGATGCGGCGTTTGATTGATATGGCGTTGCCAACAAACCTGCAACAAAAAGTGTGCGTGTTTGTGATGGGCAGTGAGGGGCGCTCCGAGCAGGTCGTGCGCACAGACCAAGACAATGGCTTAATTTATGCCGATGAGTTAAGCGCTGCTGAAGTGTTGCAATTAAAGGTTTTTGCTGAGCGTTTCTCGCAGCAGCTGCAGCAGTTGGGATTCCCTCCTTGTCCGGGGGATATCATGTTGTCTAATCCGGCTTGGTGTTTAAGTCGCTCGGCATTTGAGCAGAAAATCCAGCAGTGGTACCAGTCGCCATCAGAGCAGAATTTTATGTATGCGGCGATCTTGTTTGATGCGCAAAGCGTCTATGGCAAGAGTGAATGGTTAAACGCCCTTAAACAGTCGTTGGTTAAAATGAGTCGTGAATATCCGGTATTTTTGCGTCATTTTGCCATATCGATTCTGCGTTTTAAAACCCCAGTGGGATTTTTTGGTGGTTTATTGGCGCAAGAGGATGATACGCACGATCAGCTGGATATTAAAAAAGGGGGCGTTTTTAGTTTGGTGCACGGCGTACGCTGCTATGCGCTTGAGGCGAACTTGCCCCAAACGAACACCCATTGGCGCATCAAAGCCTTGATGGATCTGGGGGTGTTTAGCAAAGAATTTGGTATTGAATTGGGCGAGACGTTGAATTTTTTAAACACTTTACGCCTCGATTCGATGTTGTATCAAATTGAGCAAGGGGTTGCGGTGCCGAATAATAACATCCGTTTGTCGCGTTTAAGTCATGGGCAGCAAGACCTGCTTAAGCAGAGTTTTCGGGTAGTCGATGACTTTAAAAAGAAAATCACCCATCATTTTGACCTGCATGGTATGAGCTGATGTTTGCGCGTCTGCAAAAATGGATCAGCTCGCGCCGTCTTGCCAAAATGCGCCAACAATTAAAGCAGGAACACTACGCCTTTTTATTTGATCTGGAGCCGGGTGTGTTTGTTTGTTTTGATTGCGAGACCACCGGTTTAAATCGGAATAAAGACCGTATCATTACCTTGAGCGCCATCAAAATTGTCGGCAATCAGATTCTGACCAGTCAAAGTTTAAATTTAGCGATTAAGCAGCAGCAACAAATTTCATCGGAAAGTATCGAAATTCATCAAATTCGTAATGTCGATGTTGCCAATAATACCAATCTCTATGAAGACGAAATGCAAGCCATGCAGGAGTTTCTGCACTTTATTGGCGGCGCAACCTTGGTCGGTTACTATTTGGATTTTGATGTTTCCATGGTGAATCGGATTATCAAGCCGAAAATTGGCATTGGATTGCCCAATCCGCAGATTGAAGTCTCAGGCATGTTTTATGAATATATGCGGCAAAAGTACAAACGCTCTTGCGTGGAACCGAATATTGACCTTGCTTTTGCTACGATTATCGAAAAACTCAAGATTCCCCAACTCGGCCAGCACGATGCATTTAACGACGCCTTAATGACTGCCTTGGTGTTTGTTAAGTTGCAGAGCTTACAGAATAATTCATAGGCCGTTGGCCTTGACAAAACGCATAAATAAGCCTATCATCCTGCGTAGATTTTTTAAAAAACTTATAAGCGTTAAATTTTTTTGTAAATTCAGCGGCTTATCTTTTAAAAAACCCCGTTTTTACGGGGTTTTTTGTTATCTGAACAATGGAAGTTATTGGTGAGATTAGAAGACAAACTCGAACAAGCACTCAAGCCGACGATTGAATCAATGGGTTTTGAATATTGGGGCGTAGAATATATTTCCGCTGGCCGTCATTCAACTTTGCGATTGTATGTCGATAAACCAGAAAGTCGCATTACCGTAGACGATTGCGCCGACATCAGTCGTCAAGTGAGTGCTATTTTGGATGTTGAAGACCCTATAAGCAGTGCTTACCATTTAGAAGTTTCCTCTCCGGGTATGGATCGCCAGCTTTTCAAGCCGCATCAATACATTCGTTATCAAGGCCAAACGGTGCAAGTACGCAGCAGTGTCGATATTCTTGGTCGTAAGCGTTTCAAAGGTCAAATGTTAAAGGTCGACGAGAAGGGTATTGAAATCAGCGTTGATAACGAGATTTACCCGATTCCATTTGATTGCATCGAAAAAGCCAATCTCGTTCCAGAGTTTTAAACGTGCTGGGTTTGAGTGCGATTAGTCGAAAATGACTAGTTTGAATTTTAAATTATTTATTTAAGAGCGTTGAATGCTCTTAATCTGTATTTTCTGTTTTTAAATAAGGCGAACGTATATGAGCAAGGAAGTATTAGCCGTTGTTGAAATTATGGCCAATGAAAAAGGCGTTGATAAAGAAATTATTTTTGACGCAATTGAGACCGCTTTAGCGACCGCTACTCGTCGTAGCTATGACGATGAAATCGATGCCCGTGTGGCAATCAACCGTCAAAGCGGCGACTACCGTACTTTCCGTCGTTGGGAAGTCATCGCCGATGACGTTTACATTGAAGATCACGTTGGTTGGTATATCCGTCACATGGACTCTGTGGAAGAAGATCCAAGTAAAGCCATTGGCGAATACATCGAAGAAGAGATTGAATCCATCGACTTCGGTCGTATTGGTGCGCAAACCGCGAAACAAGTCATTATTCAAAAAGTGCGTGAAGCTGAGCGTAAGAAAGTGGTTGAAGTTTACCAAAAACGCGTTGGTGAAATCCTAACTGGTCAGGTTAAGCGAATTGATCGCGGCGATGTCATTTTGGATATGGGCGATAACGTCGATGCCATGATTCCGCGTAGCGAGTTAGTCGGACGTGAAACCTTCCGTATGGGCGATCGCGTTCGTGGCTATCTTCAGTTAGTTGAGTTCCGCCCACGTGGACCGCAATTGATTATGTCGCGCGCCTGTAATGAGATGTTGATTGAGCTGTTTAAAATCGAAGTGCCAGAAATTGCTGATGATTTGATTGATATTATGTCTGCGGCACGTGATGTTGGCTTCCGTGCCAAGATTGCGGTGCGTGCTAATGATCCTCGTTTGGACCCTATCGGTGCTTGCGTTGGGATGCGCGGTGGTCGTGTGCAAGCCGTCACGAACGAGTTGAATGGTGAGCGTATCGATATCATTTTGTGGGATGGCAGCGATGCTCAATTCGTTATTAATGCGATGGCTCCTGCGGAAGTGACGTCGATCATGGTCGATGAAGATAAACATTCGATGGATTTAGCGGTTGAAGACGACTCTTTATCACAAGCGATCGGTAAGAACGGTCAAAACATTCGTTTGGCTTCGGAATTAACCGGCTGGACTTTGAATGTCATGACGCAGACATCGATGGCAGAAAAGCATGAAATCGAGTCTAAAGATCAAGTCAACGTGTTTACCAATAATCTGGATGTTGACGAAGAGATGGCTGAAGTGTTGGTCGCAGAAGGCTTCTCAACACTGGAGGAAGTTGCTTATGTTCCTGCTGCAGAAATGCTGGATATTGATGGTTTTGACGAAGACATCGTTGCCGAGTTAAAGCAACGTGCAAAAGATGCTTTGTTGACCATGGCAATTGCCGAGGAAGAGAAACAAGCCTTAGCGGAACCGGAGCAAGATTTATTGGATCTTGATGGGATGGAACCGGACATGGCGAAAAAATTGGCGGCTAACGGCGTGAAATCGCAAGAAGATTTGGCCGAATTGGGTACCGATGAAGTGCTCGATATTTTAGAAATTGATGAAGAACGGGCAGCGGCGTTAATTATGGCAGCGCGCGCACCATGGTTTGAATAACAAGGGATAGGTTAATGGCTGAAGTTACAATAAAGAAGTTTGCAGAAACACTCAACCTTTCTGTTGATAAGCTCGTGGAACAGTTGGGCGCATCTGGCGTGAAAGGCAAGAGTGATAGCGACTCGATTACCGAAGAAGAAAAACGAACCCTACTGAGTTATCTGAAAAGTTTGCATGGTGAATCAACGGAAGAAGCACCAAATAAAGTGACTTTGCGTCGCAAACAGACGTTAAACATCTCTACGGGTAAGCGTACAGTGAACGTTGAAGTACGCAAAAAACGCACTTATGTTAAAAAGTCCGAAGTGGTTGCAGAAGAAGTTAAAGAAGAAGTGGTTGAGCCGGTCGTTGCTGCTGCGCCAGACGTGGTGTTGGAATCGCCTGTGGCTGAAATTGTGAATGTTGACAATGAAGTAGGTGTTGTTGCCGTGTCCGATGAGGTTACTGATGAAGCGGTTGACGAAAACGGTGAGAAGAAAGTGGATTCTGCGCCTTTAGCTGCCAAAGAAGATCACTCTAAAGCGACTAAGAAAAAGAAAGATAAAAAGCATCAAGAAAACCGTGAAAAACACGCGGTGGTTGATGGCGGTCGTGGCAAGAAAGCCGCAGTGGTTGAAAAGAAAAAAGAAGGCAAGCGCGTTAAGGTTGAAGATGAAGGACAGATGCGTATGCGTCGTGGTCAAAAACGTCATTCGCGCCATAAGCAAGATAATCAGCATGCTTTCCAAAAACCAACAGCACCCGTTATTAAAGAAGTAAAAGTGTCGGAAAGCATGACTTTGGCGGCTTTGGCTGATGCAATGTCTGTTAAGTCGGGTGAAATCATTAAATATATGATGATGGAACTTGGCACTATGGCGACCATCAATCAGGTGCTAGACCAAGAAACGGCGATGTTGATTGTTGGTGAGATGGGGCATAAAGCGGTCGCGTTCACAGAGACCACCATCGAAGACGAAGTCACAGGTCAAGAATACCACGGTGCTACGGTTAAACGTTCGCCGGTTGTCACCATCATGGGGCACGTTGACCATGGTAAAACCTCACTTTTGGATTACATCCGTAAAGCAAAAGTTGCGCACGGTGAAGCCGGTGGCATTACACAGCACATCGGTGCCTATCACGTTGATACCGATATGGGTGGTTTAACTTTTATTGACACGCCAGGACACGCGGCCTTTACGGCAATGCGTGCCCGTGGTGCTAAGGTAACCGACGTTGTTGTTATCGTTGTTGCTGCGGATGACGGTGTTATGCCGCAGACCAAAGAAGCGATTCAACACGCACGTGCTTCAGGGGTGGGAATTGTTGTTGCCATTAACAAAATGGATAAAGAAGCAGCCAACCCTGAGCGTGTTAAACAAGAGTTGGTAGCGGAAGAAGTGGTTCCTGAAGAGTGGGGCGGTGACGTTCAATTTGTTCCAGTATCGGCAAAAACCGGTATGGGTGTCGATAACCTTTTAGACGCTATTTCATTGCAAGCGGAAATCTTGGAATTGGAAGCGCCGACGCAAGGTCCTGCTAAGGGTGTGGTCATTGAATCCCGCCTTGATAAAGGTCGTGGCCCGGTTGCAACGGTTTTGGTACAGAGTGGAACTTTACGCAAAGGTGATATCGCGCTTTGTGGTATGGAATACGGTCGTGTTCGTGCGTTGATCAGTGATACTGGCGAAGTGATTGAAGAAGCGGGTCCATCGATTCCGGTCGAAATTCTTGGTATGTCAAGTGTTCCGGTGGCCGGTGATGAGATGATTACCGTTGAAACTGAGCGTAAAGCACGTGAAGCAGCGATGTATCGTCAAGCTAAGCACAAAGAATTGAAAATTGCGCGTCAGCAGAAATCGAAGCTGGACAATATGTTCAACAAGATGGCAGAAGGCGATATTCAAAACATTAACATCATCCTTAAAGCGGATGTTCAAGGTTCGATTGAAGCCATTTCTGATGCCTTGACAAAACTCTCTAACGAAGAAGTGAAAGTCAATGTTATCGCCACCGGTGTGGGTGGAATCACCGAAACCGATGCGAACTTGGCCTTGGCTTCTGAGGCCTTGATTGTTGGCTTTAACGTCCGAGCGGATGCGTCGGCAAAACGCATCATTGATAACGAAGGTATTAACTTGAAATACTACAGCGTTATCTATGAAATCGTTGACGAAGTGAAAAGCGCTGTTGAAGGTAAATTGGCACCAGATTTCCGCGAAGATATCGTTGGTGTGGCTGATGTTCGTGATGTCTTTAAGGCACCGAAAATCGGTGCTATTGCAGGCTGTATGATCATTGACGGTACGGTTAAACGTAATAACCCGATTCGTGTTTTGCGTGATAACGTGGTTATCTATGAAGGTCATCTTGAATCACTGCGTCGCTTTAAAGACGATGTTAACGAAGTTCGACAAGGAATGGAGTGCGGTATCGGGGTTAAAGATTACAACGACGTCCGCGTTGGCGATCAGATCGAGTGCTTTGAGCGCATCGAAGTCAAACGTACGCTTGACTAAGCTTATTGCTGTTTTACAGTAACGAAGGCCAGTGCCTCGTCTTAGGACGGGGCATTTGTCTTTCTAAACCAGAAATGATAGGAAAAAATTATGGCGAACTCACCGGTTAGTCGTCCCACTCGCGTTGCTTTGGAAATACGTAAAACCTTGGCGATGTTGTTAGTGCAAGAGGCGAAAGATCCGCGTTTTCAGCGGATGACTTTAACAGAATGCCAAATCTCGAAAGATTTGAGTGTTGCGAAAATCCACTTTTCAATGATTGGTCATAATTCTGGCGATCCAGAAGTGGCGGAAACCTTGCAAGCCTTAGAAAAAGCAACGGGATTTTTTCGTTCGGAAATCGGCAAGCGTTTGAATTTACGCATCGTTCCCCATTTACGTTTTTATTTTGATACTGTTCCGGAAAATGTTCAGTACATCGAAGATTTGATTAATAAAGCACTGAACAAAAAATAATGGCTCAACATCGTAATCCCCCGAAACAAGCGGTGCATGGTATTGTGCTGCTGAATAAAGCCGCAGGTGGTTCATCAAATGATGTTCTGCAAAAGGTGCGACGGATTTTTAATGCCCAAAAAGCCGGGCACACTGGCGCGTTGGATCCTTTTGCCACTGGGTTGCTACCCATCTGTTTAGGTGAAGCGACTAAGGTGTCTGGGCTTTTGTTGGATTCCGACAAGCGCTATACCGCAACCCTCAAGCTGGGCGAGCAGAGTGATACCGGCGACACCGAAGGCACGATTGTGCAAACGGCAGCGGTAGTGGAATTAAATGCCGACCTTATTCGTTCTTGTTTGGCTGGTTTTGTTGGGCAGATTGAGCAAATTCCACCGATGTATTCGGCGTTAAAGCATCAGGGGAAGCCGCTGTATTGGTATGCTCGTCAAGGAATTGAAATTGAGCGTCCAGCCAGACCCATCACCATTTATGCGCTGGAGCTGATTCGCTTTAGCGCTAACGAGGTGGTCTTTGATGTGCATTGTTCGAAAGGCACCTACGTGCGTACCTTGGGTGAAGATATTGCTAAGGCGCTAGGTACCCTTGGTCATTTGACCGCCTTGCATCGCACGCAAACCGGCAGCCTATCAGGCGATGCAATGTTGACATTAGAGCAGATTGAGCAGCAAAAAGAAGCGTGTTTACAGCCTTTGGACATTGCTCTGGCCCATTTGCCACGCCTTGATTTGGCGCAAGCCCAAGCGGCTCATGTCTTGCAGGGTGGAATGTTGCGTTTAGCCCAACCCGAAGGGGGGTTAGTGCGCTTCTATGACCATAATGGCGTGTTTATTGGTGTCGGTGAATGGCATGAGAAGAATCAGTTAATCAAGCCAAAACGTCTGTTTAATTTTTAAAAAGGAACGACTTGATGCAGCAAGCGACACGTTTTGAACAAGCCGATGGAATCCTTGATTTGCGCGATGCAACGGCTTATCAGCATTGTCATTTGGGTGGCGCAACGCATCTGCCTTTTTCCGATTTGTTTGAGAGTTTGAATCAATTGCCGCCGCCACCCGCGAGTTTGTTTTTGGTTGGAGATAAGCAGCAGATTGAGGGTGCATCGCTGTTTTTAGACACTAAAGACTATCAAATCATCGGTTCGATGGTATTGGATTCGGCGCAACAGTTAGCGGCGTGGCAGCGAATTTTGCCAACGCATTGGCAAAGTGGTCGTGAATCTCGTGCTCTCTGGCAACCAAGTGATGTTGTGCAATGTTTTGTTGCCGACTATTTGGCCGATTTGCAAGCATGTTTGGGTGTGCAACGCCCTTTGGTTTTGGATATCGGTTGTGGTGGTGGTCGTGATGCGGTTTATTTAGCAAAGCAAGGTTGTCACGTCAGTGCGATTGATAAAGAGGCGCGTGTTCTCAAACGCGCCAAGCAGTTAGCGCAAGCCAGCGGGGCTCAAGTTAAATTTATCGGCTGTGATCTTGCTGTGGCAGACTGTCTGCCTCAAGATGTCAAAGGGCGAGCGTTTGATGTGTTTGTTGGGGTACGTTACCTCAATCGTCCGCTGCTCTCTCAGCTTAAAAAACAGTTGGCGCCAGGTGGTTATATTCTTTGGCAGACCTTTATTGACCTTGGCGAGGAGCTTAGTTCGCCAAAAAATCCAAATTTTTTGCTGCAAGCGGGCGAGTTAGCGCAAGTTTTTTCGGGTTTTGAGGTGATTGTTGATAAAATAACGCGCATTAAAGATGGCCGCCCGTTAAATACTTTTATTGCGCGTAAACCATTGTCGGATCAAAGTAATGATAAATAAAAGGAATGCTTATGCTATCGATTAGCGCCGAACAGTTGTTTAAATTCTTTCAAGAACATTTGATTTGTGAATCTCTTAATCTGGCAGAGGTAGAGCGTTTAATGCCTTACTTGCAAGAACGCCAATACAATCGTGGTGATGTCATTTCCGATGTTGGTGAAATTGGGGAAGCACTGGGATTTATCTTAAAAGGTAAAGTTCAGTTTATTGGTCCGGATAGTGATGATGTTGCCGTGGGGACGCAAATCGAAGGTTCCTTAATTGGCGAGATGTCGTTTTTCGATCGTAACCCACGTAATTTGCGTATGCAAGCCAGTGCCAAGCATGGTGTTCAGTTTTTGATGTTGACCCGTTCGATGTACGATCGCCTAAAAGTTGAAGAGCCATATATTGCGGTAAACATTTTAGAAAATGCGATTGTTAGCTTAGATAATTTAGTGCGCCATATGGGCGAAGACATGACGGCGTTAGGCCACTATATGCACGGTTTTGGTCGTCAATAACCTTAAACATCGCTCTTATTGCAGGGGCGTGCATTAATCTGTTACGGACAGGTTGACTATTTAAGCAAAATCATTAAAATTCACAGCCTGTTTCTGTCATCGGTTGCGGAAATAGACTTTTATTGAAAACCGATCCTATTGGAGAAAAACCATGTTTGATGCTGAAGTAAAAGCAAAAATCGTTGCTGAATACGCGACCTGTGAAAACGATACTGGTTCACCAGAAGTTCAAGTTGCGCTTCTAACTCACCGTATTAAATACCTAACCGAGCACTTTAAAGAGCACAAGCAAGATAACCATTCTCGTACTGGTCTTTTGCGTTTGGTTAGCCGTCGTCGTAAACTGCTAGATTATCTTCACAAGAAAAACGGTGAAAGATATCTTGCGCTTATCAAGCGTTTAGGTCTACGTAAGTAAGACTTAAAGCCAGCGCTAGTCTGTTACGGCAGACAAAAAAACCCACCCAGCTTTGCTCGGTGGGTTTTTTTTTTGCCACTTTATTTTAAAAGGTTAAAAGCTCGTTGTAGTGATTTGCATGGATTCTGTACCTCTTGAATCATTGTGCTTTTCGATTTGTTTTATTGCGCGCTGTTTGGTTCACTAAATTCGCGATAAAAATGCCAAATAATTGCGGATTTGTTGTTCTCAAAACGCTTTAACGCAGTAGAATGTAGCCTTGATTTGAATCTGTAACCCTTGATTGGTCTTTTAAGCCTGAATCCCTAAGCCTTTGCTGCTGGCGAGCACTTAGGGATTCAGGTTTCAGATTCATATAATGCTAAAAGATGAAACCTTAGAAAGGATGATGCATGTCTAAAATTACCAGTGCTTTCCAGTACGGAAACCATCAAGTGACTCTCGAAACGGGTGAAATTGCCCGTCAAGCAGATGGCGCAGTTATTATCGGCATGGGGGATACCCGTGTATTGGTAACGGTTGTGGGTTCTAAAAATGCGAATGAAGGGCAAGATTTTTTCCCGTTAACCGTTAATTACCAAGAGAAAGCCTATGCGGCTGGTAAAATTCCGGGTGGTTTTCTAAAGCGTGAAGGGCGTCCTTCAGAAAAAGAGACCTTAACCTCGCGTTTGATTGACCGTCCAATCCGTCCGTTGTTCCCAAAAGGGTTTTATAACGAAGTACAAGTGATTGCAACGGTTATCGCATTGGATCCAAAAGTGGGTACAGAAGTTCCTGCCATGTTGGGAACCTCCGCCGCTTTAGCGATTTCTGGCTTGCCTTTTAATGGCCCGATTGGTGCGGCGATTGTTGGTTATGCTGACGGAGAATATTTGTTAAATCCAAGCCCAGAAACGCTTCGTAATTCTGATTTGGAACTGTCTGTCGCTGGGACTAAAGCCGCTGTATTAATGGTTGAGTCGGAAGCATCTGAACTGTCAGAAGATATTATGCTCGGTGCAGTGGTGTTCGGTCATCAGCAGATGCAAGTTGCGATTGATGCGATTGAAGCCTTTGCGGCGCAAGCGGCGAAGCCGGCTTGGAATTGGCAAGCGCCGGAAGAGAATATTGCCTTGAAAGAGGCGGTGTTTGGCCTGATTCAAGCAGATGTTGCAGATGCGTATCTAATCTCCGACAAGATGGATCGTTATGCGGCTTTAGACGCAGCGAAAGCAAAAGCTTTGGACGCTTTAATGGTTTCAGAAACCAACCCAGAAGGGTTCACGGCCAAAGAAATTGAAGGGATGTTTGGTAAGGTTCAAAAAAATGTCGTACGTGGGCGCATTATCGCTGGTGAGCCGCGTATTGATGGTCGTGATACTAAAACGGTTCGTCAAATTGATTGCCAAGTTGGTGTTTTACCGCAAGTACACGGTTCTGCACTGTTTACCCGTGGGGAAACTCAGGCGTTGGTAGTAACCACGCTTGGCACCGAAAAAGATGCGAAGATTGTCGATGAGCTAACCGGTTCTTACCATGACCGCTTTATGTTGCATTACAACTTCCCTCCTTATTCAGTAGGTGAGTGCGGTCGTACTGGAAGCCCTGGACGCCGTGAAATTGGTCACGGTATGTTGGCTCGTCGCGGGGTTGCTGCGATGCTGCCTACTGAAGCGGAATTTCCGTACACTATTCGCGTTGTTTCTGAAATCACTGAATCGAATGGTTCGAGCTCAATGGCATCCGTCTGCGGGACGTCGATGTCATTGATGCACGCTGGTGTGCCGATCGCTGCTCCGATTGCTGGTATCGCGATGGGGCTGATTAAAGAAGAATCTGGCTTTGCGGTATTATCCGATATCCTTGGGGATGAAGATCATCTTGGGGATATGGATTTTAAGGTTGCGGGGACTGAGCAAGGGATTACCGCTCTGCAAATGGACATTAAAATCAACGGGATTACCGAAGAAATTATGACCATGGCGCTGGAACAAGCAAAAGCAGGACGTTTGCACATTTTAGGTGAAATGGCTAAAGCAATTACTCATTCAAATCAAGAAGTTGCGAATACAGCACCGCGTTTCTTTGTTATGAAAGTGAAACCGGAAAAGGTTCGTGAAATCATCGGTAAAGGCGGTTCAATGATTCGCTCTATTACTGAAGCGAGCGGCTGTACGATTGAACTTGATGACGATGGCAATGTGAAAATCGCCGCGGTTGATGCAGATATGGCACAAATTGCAATTGACCGCATTAACGAAATTACGGCTGAGCCAGAAATTGGTCGTATTTATGATGCGGTGGTTAAAAAGATTGTTGATTTTGGTGCTTTCGTTGCCTATATGCCGGGTCGTGAAGGATTGGTTCATGTTTCACAAATTGCAGCAGAACGTGTTGATGATGTGAATGATTACTTAAAAGAAGGTCAAGAAATTCGTGTTAAGCTAACCGACATTGATAAGCAAGGTCGCGTTAAACTTTCAATGACCGCTGTTGAAGAATAATTCATTATTGTTTTCAGTTTTAAAAAGCCATTCATGTTGAGTGGCTTTTTTTTCATTAAAATCAACAGATTAGACTGTTATTAAAGGAATTTTATGAGTTCAAAAGTTCATCCTGCATTTGAATATCTTGGCGCAACCGAAATTGCCACTTTAAAAGTCAATGTTGAGCATTATCGCCATAAACTGACAGGCGCAGAGCATTACCATCTGGCTGCCGATGACCCACAAAATGTCTTTATGGTGGCGTTACGTACTGTGCCGATGGATTCGACTGGTGTAGCGCATATTTTGGAACACACAGTCTTGTGCGGTTCAGAAAAATATCCAGTACGCGATCCCTTTTTTATGATGATTCGCCGTTCTTTGAATACCTTTATGAACGCGTTTACATCCAGTGATTGGACGGCTTACCCGTTTGCCACAGAAAACCGTAAAGATTTTCAAAACCTGTTGCAAGTCTATCTGGATGCGGTGTTTTTTCCGAACTTAGACCCATTAGATTTTGCGCAAGAAGGGCACCGTTTTGAGTTTACTGAAATGGAAAATCCCGATTCTCAGTTGACCTATAAAGGGGTGGTGTTTAATGAAATGAAAGGGGCGATGAGTTCGCCGGTTTCAACGCTTTGGCAGACGCTAACCAGTGAACTTTATCCGACCAGCACCTATCATTACAACTCGGGGGGTGAGCCAGAAGCGATCCCTGATTTAACCTATCAGCAGTTAAAAGATTTCCACGCATTGCATTACCATCCGTCTAACTCAGTGTTTATGACTTATGGTGATATCAGTGCTTTTGACCACCAAAGTCAGTTTGAAGACTTGGCCTTGGCACGTTTTCCAGAGCAGGTTGCAAAGATTGGCGTCACCTTAGAAGAACGTTTTAGCGCACCCAAAAAAGTACTGCGTCATTACGCTTTGGACGACGATGAGAACACACAAAATACCTATATCAATGTGGCTTGGTTATTAGGTGAAAATAAAGATCCTCTGGAAGTGCTTAAAGGGCATTTGCTGTCTGCCGTATTGTTGGATAACTCTTCTTGCCCAATGCGACGCGTATTGGAAGACACCGATTTAGCCGAAGCACCATCACCGTTATGTGGGTTTGAAGAATCCAATAAAGAGATGGCGTTTGTTTTGGGTGTACAAGGCTCTGAAGCGGAGCATACCGATGCCATTGAGCAGTTGATTTTGGAGGAGTTGCAACGCATCGTTAATGAAGGTGTTGCACCGGAACTCTTACAAGCGATGTTGCATCAGTTGGAGTTAGGGCAGCGAGAAGTAGGTGGCGATTCTTATCCTTATGGTTTGCAGTTGATTCTGCAATCATTGGCTGGCGCGATGCATGACGGTGATCCGATTGCCTTGTTGGATGTCGATGCCGCACTTAAGGCGCTAGAGCAAGAGATTCAAGATCCGCAATTTATTCCGAAACTGGTTCAAACTTGGCTGTTGGATAATCCACACCGCATCACTTTGACGATGTGTCCTGATAGTAAGCTTTCAGCACAAAAAGAGCATGAAGAACTGGCGAAATTAGCGCAGATTGAAGCGCAATTAACCGATGAACAAAAGCAACAAATTATTGCTCAGTCTTTGGCATTAGCGGAGCGCCAAGCGCTGATGGATGACCCGAGTCTGTTGCCAGAAGTCACTAAAGAAGACATTCCCGTTGATATCAAAAATCCACAGGCCACTGAGCGCCAAGTTGGTTCGCTTGGCGTCAGTCAGTATGTTTGCGGCAGTAACGGTATTAGCTATCAGCAACTGTTGATGCAGATGCCGGCCCTAAGCGAAGAAGAGCAAGTGTTAATGCCGCTTTTTAGCAGTGCACTGACCGAAATCGGTTCTGCCGGCCGTGATTACTTGCAGACACAAGCGCTACAAGCGGCGGTAACTGGTGGCTTGAGTGCACGTACGGCACTGCGAGACCATCTAACGGATAGCCAAAAGTTACACAGCCACTATATTTTAAGTTCCAAGGCATTAAACCATAATGCCATGGCGATGAGTGAAGTGTTGCACGATACGTTGCACCGCCCTAATTTTGGTGAACATCAGCGTTTACGTGATCTGTTTGCTCAGATTCGTGCGGGTATAGATCAAGGCATTACCGGCAGTGGCCATTCTTACGCGATGATGGCGGCCTTGCAAAATTATTCACCGATTGCCAATTGGAAATTTGCCCGTAGCGGTTTTGCTGGCGTGCGTTCGATTAAAGCGTTGTATCAAGAGTTGCAAGATACACCGGAGAAGATCGCGCACATTGCGGATTCGTTAGAGACGATTGCACAAAAAATTGCGAGTGCGCCTCGCCAGGCTTTATTGGTTACCGATGAACAGGGTGTGGCAGATAACCTTGCTGCATTGGAGCGCAGTTGGGGACAGGCTCCAAGCGATCCGTTAGCGGAACGTTTCCAGTTGCACGCGGATGGCTCTGCGGTTAAGCAGGCTTGGATTACCAGCACTCAGGTGAATTTCTGTGCGATGGCTTATCCGGCTGTTCCGAGCGGGCACGTCGATGCGCCGAAATTGGCGGTATTAAGTGCTTGCTTACGTAATGGCTTTTTACATACTGCTGTGCGAGAGAAAGGGGGCGCTTATGGTGGCGGTGCAAGTTTTAATGCGGAAGCGTCTGGTTTTGTGTTCTATTCGTATCGCGATCCACGCTTGATGGAAACGTTTGACGACTTTGCTCGCGCCAAAGATTGGTTGATGTCTGCTGAAGCAACACAAGCAAAAGTGGATGAAGCGATTTTGAATGTGATTTCGTCGATTGACAAACCGGGGTCTCCGGCGGGTGAAATGAAAAAAGCCTTTTACCAGCAGCTTTATGGTCGTAGTTATGATGTGCGTATGGCGTATCGTCAAGGGGTTATTTCGACCACTATTGATGAATTGCGTTTATTGGCTGACAAATACTTCAAACCAGAACTTGCCTCTTATGCCGTCTTAACCCATAACGGCACAAAAGATATGTTAATTGAGCAAGGTTTTGACTGTAAGAATTTGTAATTTAAAGGTTCTTAGTGAAAAGCTTAGGTTTAGGGAGGCTTGTACGGTGTCTCCCTAAGGCCCAAAGCTTACGGTTAAAACAAGAGATTTTGTAGTTTACGGCGATACTGGTTTACCAGATCAGTTTCGCTGTGTTTACGGTTTTCAAACAGCTCTAATAAGGTTTTACGAGCCACGTCATCACCAAATTCACGGTGGTTGCTAAACAGGTGTAAGAGAGTTTGCATTGCTGCGGCACTCTCATTTTTCGCCAGTTGATGCATCGCTAATGCATAGAGCATTTCCGGATCATTAGGCTCGGTTGCGAGGCGCTCCAAAATGTCGGCCATCGGCGGTGCGGAGTTGGCAATTTCAATGTATTTAATGTTATCCATCAGTGCTTTAATTTCTGGTGAATGGCGAATATCTTCCGGTAGGCGTTGCGCTAAGGTTTTGGCGTTATCGATTTCACCTTGTGCAATATAGACTTTCACAATGTCTAAATGAATCTTGAAGTTGTTTGGGTTGACTTGTGAGGCAGCGACTAATTGTTGCAAGGCGCTTTCGTAGTCACCGAGTTGTAGATCAACCAGTGCCTTCTGGCGCAGGTTTTCTGATTCGTCTGCAGGCATATATTTTTCGAGCAACTCGACAAACTTGCCTGAGGGGTGTACTCCCTCAATCGACTCGACAATTTTCCCTTTGTAGCAAATTTTAAAGGTCGGCAGGCTTTGCACATGAAAGTGCTCGGCCAGTTGGCACTGTTCTTCCGTATTAATTTTAGCCAGAATAAAGCGCCCTTTGAGTGCTTGGGCTAATTGTTCGAGCATTGGCATTATCTGCTGGCATGGGTTACACCACGGTGCCCAGAAGTCGACCAGTACTGGTAATTTTTCCGAGTTGTCAATGACGCTTTGATGAAAGTTTTCTAAAGTGACGGTTAGCGCATCGCTCATAAAAACAGATCCTTTTGTTGTCTCGCGTAATTGTTTTTAGAGCTTATTCAATAAACACCAAATATTGCAGTTTCCATAAATCGAATAGCAGAGCTTGTACGTGACTGTTTTCGATGAAATTGGCAATGTCTTCACGCGTGAGGAAGTTGCGGTTGGCTAATAATCGAATAAATTCAGCAGGTGTCTGCGCACAATCCCAAATGGCACCATTAATATAAAGTTGCGTTTGGCCTTCAATATCGGTATACGCAAAACGGCAGACAGCATCTTTGATTAGTCCGTGTTCGTTATAGAGTGCATCGATAAAATCGGTTAGTTCAGGCGTTTCTTCTGCGTTGAGCGGTTCGGGTAGTTGTTGTGCCGCTGCTTGGTCGAGTTGCGAGGCAAAGCGCGCAAACCAAGTTTGTAATAATTTTGGGTCTTGCAGTTTACTTTCGATTAATTTACGCGCTTCTTGAGCCGCCTCAGATGTGACTTCGCCGGGATTGATACCAGGGCGCATTGCCGGGTCGAGGTACAGCTCTTTAAACAGGTTGTGCTCCGAGAGATGATCCCCTAAGGAGTCCCAAAGTTCTTGACCGCGGTAAGAGCGATAGCCGATGGAAAAAGTCATGCATTGGTCGTCAAGCGCAATGCCGTGATGGCCGACTTTCGGCGGTAGATAGAGCATGTCGCCGGGATTAAGAACAAAATCCGCTTCCACTTTAAAACATTCCATCAGGCGCAAATCCACGCCTTGAATATAGTTCTCTTCAACGCAGTCTTGATGGGTAATGTGCCAGTGGCGCTGACCGGAGGCTTGCAGCAGGAAGACATCGTAATGGTCGAAGTGCGGGCCGACATTGCCGCCTTTGGTGGCGTAGCTGATCATAATGTCGTCAATACGCCAGCGCGGCAAAAACTCAAAGTCGTTGAGGATGTCGGCCACCTCCGGCAGCAGACGGTCGCACCCTTGCACTAATAAAGTCCAGTTCTCTTCCGGTAACGTGGCGTAGTCCTCTTCGCTAAAGGGACCGCGACGCAACTCGTAATCTTGCTCGCCATGCTGAATGACCATGCGGCTTTCGATTTCGTCCTCAAGAGAGAGGCCGGCGAGTTCTTCGGCGGAGATAGGGGTCTCAAAATTCGGTAGGGCGTTGCGAAGCAGCAGCGGTTTTTTCTGCCAGTAGTCTTGTAAAAATGTGGCAAGGTCAATGTGGTCAAAGGTAATCATGGCGGCATGGCTCGTTAGAATGCGAAAGCCAATATGATACTCTTTTGTGGATTCGCTTGCAGGTTCTGTTTTGCAACTAAGGTAAGCTGCCAAGGCGCAGGTGAATAAGCGATGGACACTAATAGCAAACGATGATTCGATGCGGTTTTATCGGTGAAAACTAAGTCGCATTGAGCCTAGTCGAGTGTTTGGCGATAGCGTTTGATCGCCACTAAGCCGGCAAGCAACATAAAGAGCGCGATGGCGATGAACTCCGGTAGCAAATCTTCGAGTGAACTGTCTTTTAACATCACCCCGCGAATGATGCGCAAAAAATGCGTCAGCGGTAAACTTTCGCCAATTAACTGCGCCCAGTCAGGCATACCGTGAAACGGAAACATGAATCCTGATAGAAGTATCGACGGCAAAAAGAAAAAGATGGTCAACTGCATCGCCTGCATTTGCGACTGCGCCAAGGTACTGAAGGTGAAACCCAGCGCCAAATTGGCGAGGATGAAAAGCACCACGCCGGCACTTAATAGCCACAGTGAGCCGAGAAACGGCACTGCAAACAGATAATGTGCGGTGATTAAGATAATCACCGTCTGCACGGCACCGACTAAGATGTAGGGGGCGATTTTTCCGATCATCACTTGATAGGGGCGAACCGGCATGGCGAGAAGATTCTCCAGAGTGCCGCGCTCCACTTCACGCGTCATCGCCATGGACGTAATCATCACCATCGTCATGGTTAAAATCACCCCGACCAAGCCTGGTACTATGTTAAATGCCGTCACCCCCTCGGGGTTGTAATGCGCCAGAATCACCACTTCCGGTGCATTCGCCGCCGTGTTCAGATAGGCCAAAGGTCCGCTAAAGGTTTGCATCAAAGCGTGGTCGATAATCTGTTGGAATTTAGCGATGGCGTTGGCGGTTGCGACTGGGTCGGTGGCATCGGCTTCCAGTAGAATTTGTGGCCGTTCGCCGCGAATCAATTGTTGGGTGAATCCGGCCGGAATGGTCAGGATAAAAGAGGCCTCGCCTGTTCGCAGCAGTGCATCGCTTTGGGTGCTGTCAGGGCGGGTTGTGATAAAGCGAAAATAGTCAGAATTGTGCAAGGCACTGAGAATGGTGCGACTTATGGGGCTGTTATCTTCGATTTGCACCGCGGTCGGCAGATGTTTCGGGTCGTTGTTGATGGCATAGCCAAATAGAATCAACTGCATAATCGGGATAATGAGAATCATGGCAAAAGTCACCCGATCGCGGCGCATTTGGATCAGTTCTTTGAGCAAAATTGCCCACATTATAGGTGCTCCTTGTGTAAGCCGGCACGTTGTGTCAAGGCGATAAAGGTGTCTTCTAAAGTGGTCTCGACTTCCTGCCAAGGGATCTCCGGCGTGAGGCGATGAGCAGCTTCTTGCAATGCCTGACGGTTTTGTCCGCTGATATGCAAAGCCGATCCGAAATAGGCGGCGTGCTCTACCGCGTTTTCTTGTTTGAAACGCGCGGCCAGTTGCCGAATGTTGTCGCCTTGACTGCGCAAGGTGACTAAGCCCGATTCGCGAATAATTTGTTGTACCGTGCCTTGAGTGATAATTTTGCCGTCGGCAAGATAGACGATACGGTCGCAGCGTTCCGCTTCATCCATATAGTGGGTGGAAACCAACACGGTCATGCCCTGATTGGCCAGCTGGTGAATTTGATCCCAGAACTCGCGTCGTGCTTGTGGATCGACACCGGCTGTCGGTTCGTCCAACAGTAGGAGTTGCGGTTGATGCAGTGTCACTGCGGCGAGCGCGAGACGCTGTTTCCAACCGCCGGAGAGGGTTCCGGCGAGCTGGTGTTGGCGTTCGCTTAATCCGAGGTCGTCCAGGGTCTGCTTAACCAAATTATGCGGTTTGGGCAGATGGTATAACCGAGCGACAAATTCAAGGTTTTCGCGAATGCTTAGGTCTTCCCAAAAAGAGAATTTTTGTGTCATGTAACCGGTGGCCAGTTTGATGGCGTTTTGTTCGGATTGAATGTCGTAGCCAAGGCAATAACCGCTGCCTGATGTGGGTTTGAGCAGGCCGCAAATCATGCGAATGGTGGTGGTTTTGCCGGAGCCGTTCGGACCGAGGAATCCCCAAACTTTGCCTTTGGGCATCTGTAAATCAATATGGTCAACGGCGATTTTTTGACCAAAACACTTTACCAATTGCTGAACATCAATTGCCAACGCACTCATGGTCGGGGCTTCTTAGTTAAGGTAATATCGACCGCTTGGCCGGGGCGTAATTCGCTGTTGATGAGTTGCGCTTCCACCAAGTAGACCAGCTTTTGACGCGAATTTTGGCTAAAAATAATCGGCGGGGTAAATTCAGCTATGGCGGAGATAAAACGAATTTTGCCAATTAAAGGGCTGTCTGCGCCATCCCAATGCACTTGAATCGGTTCTCCGACGCGCAAATGGGAGAGTTGCTGTTCCGGGACATAAAATTTTACTTTGAGCTGTTGTGGGGTGATTAAAGCCAGCACCGGCGTGTTGGCGCTCACGTATTCGCCCAGACGATGAAAGACTTGTTCGACACGACCGTTTAATGGGCTTTGCAGTGTCCGTTGTGTGAGCTGCCATTGCGCCAGTTGCAGATTCGCTTGCGCAGCGTCTACTGCCGCTTTGGCGCGGGTAATCTGTTGTTCTCTAGCGCCGAGTTGCGCTAAATGCAAAGACGCTTGCAAATTGTTGACATTGGCCTGTGCGATTTGCCATGCCAGAACGGCTTGCTCTTTTTGCGATTGCGAGGCGTTGCCCCGTTCGGCCAGTTTGCTCCAACGCGTCTTTTCGGTCGCGGACAGGTTTAGGGTCGCTTTGGCTTGATTGAGTTGTGCTTGCAGTGATTTAATCTCATCGGGGCGAGCCCCTGTTTGCAAGTCCTCGAGATTGGCTTGGGCTTGTTTTAATTGTGCTTGCACCTGCTTGACGGCAATTTGCTGGGCTTCTTGATCAAGTGAAAATAACGTTTGTTGCGCTACAACTGGATCACCGGCCTGCACCGACAGCGCTTGCAACCGGCCGGATGTGGAGGGCGCAAGGTAGGTATACTCGGCTTCGATATAGCCGGTGTAGTTAAGTGCGGATTGCGCAGAGGCGACCAAGCTCGTTGTTAAGCTAAGTGCTAGCAAGAGGACGGTTGCGTAAAAAAGAGAAATCGGTCTCATCGAATCAGCCATGTCGTTTGCAGTTGTTACCATTATGCCTAGGCATGAACGCAATGGGAATAGGCATGTCGTTCAGCGCCTGCGTAGAGATTTTTGGCTTTTGGATCGGCTGTATAAATGAAAAAAGCCATTAGATACGCGCTCTAATGGCTTTGGGTTTTACCGGACTTGTTTTTTGAGTTAAAAACTTAGCGGCCTTTAAGTATCGTATTGGCCAGTTCGATATTGGCAGCTTGCTGCTTGGCGTTACCGATATAGGTTGCCGGAGTCATGTCGCGTAGACGCTGTTTTGCGTCTTCTGGAAGACCTTCTAAGCTGTCGACAAAGTTCTGCATGATCTCTTTGTTCACTTTTTGCCCACGGGTCAGGTCTTTTAATTTTTCGTAAGGTTTATCAAAACCGTGACGACGCATAACGGTTTGAATCGCTTCAGCCAATACTTCCCAGTTATTGTCTAAGTCGTCAGCCATCGCTTGCGCATTCACTTCAAGTTTGCTCAGCCCCTTGAGGGTTGCTTGCAGGGAAATCATGGTGTGAGCCACGCCTACGCCAAGATTACGCAGAACGGTAGAGTCAGTCAGGTCGCGCTGCCAGCGAGAAATCGGCAATTTTTGACCAAGGTGATCAAAAATGGCATTGGCGATGCCTAGGTTTCCTTCCGAGTTTTCAAAGTCGATCGGGTTGACTTTGTGCGGCATGGCCGAAGAACCGATTTCGCCGGCCACGGTTTTCTGTTTGAAGAAACCGTTGGAGATATAACCCCAAACATCACGGTCAAAGTCGATCAGAATGGTGTTGAAACGCTGCATCACATGAAAGTATTCGGCGATGTAGTCATGTGGTTCAATTTGGATGGTGTAAGGGTTCCACATTAACCCTAGGCTGTTAACGAACTGTTCGCTTAACGCATACCAGTCAATTTCCGGGTAAGCCGCTAAATGCGCGTTGTAGTTACCGGTTGCACCATTAATTTTGCCCATGATACGCACATCCATCAGCTGTTTCGCTTGACGCTGCAGACGGTAAGCCACATTGGCAAACTCTTTACCGGCAGTGGTTGGCGATGCCGGTTGACCGTGGGTACGCGACAACATCGGAATGTCGGCCATTGCTTGAGCCATATCGGAAATTTTTGTGATGACTTCGTTCATTCCGGGAATGATGATGTGTTCGCGCGCATCTTTGAGCATTAAAGCGTAAGACAGGTTGTTGATGTCTTCCGACGTACAGGCAAAATGCACAAACTCGGCCACGGCCATCAGCTCTTGATGACCGTTAAAGTGTTCTTTAATCAGGTACTCAACCGCTTTTACATCGTGGTTGGTGGTGCGTTCAATCTCTTTAACGCGTTGCGCCATCTCTAAAGAGAAATCGTCGACCAGTTTCATTAAGTGCTGATTCGCTTCGTCAGACAGCGCAGGCACTTCGGTGATTTGGGGGTGGTTTGCCAGCATTTTTAGCCAGAAAACTTCAACCTTTACACGATTTTTAATCAAACCGTATTCACTGAAAATTTCTTTTAGATTACCTAGACGCGCGCCGTAACGGCCGTCAACCGGAGAAATTGCAGTTAATTCTGACAATAGCATTCCACAAACCCTTTGTTAACAAGTTGAAAAATAGCCAAATATTATAGCCTAAAGTGATTGCTTAGGCAGTTAAAGCTGTACAAAAACCTATAGAGATGCAGAACACCTCCAAAAACAGGCTGCACCACGCAGTTAAATTCTTCAAAGACTTGACGGGCGCAGCTTGCAATCCTGTGCTGGAGTAATCGGACTTTTTCTGCGTCTCTCTATAATCGGTAAGATGGCTTCATAAACAAAAAATGATTGTTTAATAAAGCACTTTTTGGGGGAGAGTAAGTCGGATAAGTAAATTTAATAATGAATTTTTTTCAAGGTTTTTTAGATTAAATATCCGCGTTAAACCGTCTTTAATTGAATGATTGGGTTATATGTAAAAAACTCACTTATATTGTGACGGGAATTTACTGGTTAATTTTCTTAAAAATATTTAACAGTGAATTGTCTTTACTCCTGCGAGTGGTTAGAATTGCTAGGGTCTGTTTAATCCAAACCTCGTTAACTGCTTGATTTTGCATATAAGATTGCATTTTTTAGTTGCTAGAGAAGTTGATTAAAGAGACGCTCTTTTAGAATAAAATCAATAAAAATAAGCGGTTCTAAGCAAGATGGTGTCGGCATTTCATTGTATGGCACAACAAATCCAATTTGTTTAGATTGATTGACTTAGTAAGCGGGAGACATTATGAAACCTTTCAACAAACCTTTTTTAACACGCGTCATTTTGGCTGGAATCTTGCCAGGGATGTTTATTTTGACTACTACCGGTTGTGCCGAAGAGCAAAAAACCGTAAAGCCTGAGCCGATCAAGTACAGCACCTTTTCTGGTTTACGTGATTATGGGAATAAAGACGGTTACGAGATTTTATCGCCAGTTAAATTAAATCAATGTATGGCGATGCAAGAGGATTTTACGGCGCAAAAAGGTGCGTTAAAAGATTTACAGGCCAGCATTGAGATGGAAAAACAAGCAATTGAACAGCAAAACACCGAGCTTAACCAGCAGAAGAGTGATTTGGATAAGTATGTCAATGCTGATTTGGTCAAACGTGAAAATTATGATAGCTATAATCAAGCACGCCAAGATTTAAATGATCGGATTGCGGCTTTGCGCATTAAGGTGCAAGGCTACAATAATATGACTGAAGAGTACCGCCAAAAAAGCTTAGCTTACAATCAGTCGGTTAATAGTTTTAATGAGGCCTGTGCGATTGACAAAAAACTTTACTCGCAAGATTTGCAAAATGTGGCGACCAATTAAAGGTGCGCATCACGAGTCTAGGTGTTTTGAGACACCGATGAGCAGCCCCTTTGCAATCCTTCGATGGGTTCAGTGCTGGCCTAGTTTTGTGATTAGATTAAGCCCCCAGTAAAGTTTCTGTTTTAAGTTCTGTATAAAGCCCAGGTTATTGAAACTTGGGCTTTTTCTTTTCTGCTTATCATTAAAATAAAAAAATTAAATCAGTTTAGGCTTAAAGAGACACAGCCAGTTGCGCATTGATCCCATCGAAGGATGGTAAGGCATAAATGTTAGGCTTGTCTCGAAATGCATAGCCATTTTGATTTTCTGTATTTGTTTAATTCTAACGGTTTCTTGAATTGCCGGTTTTATAGGATTAAATGGCATAGTTTGATAAGGCTTTTCCCCCCTTTCATAAGGCTATGCTAAAATATGGCTGTTTTTATTTCGTAATTTCTGGAGTGATCAAGACGATGTTAGAAGCTTATCGCAAACATGTTGCAGAGCGCGCGCAAGAAGGCGTGCCGGCCTTACCACTTGATGCAGAACAAACTGCACAATTGATTGACCTGATTAAAAATCCACCAGCAGGGGAAGAGTCTTTCCTGATGGATCTTTTGGTTAACCGTGTGCCGCCAGGCGTTGATGAAGCGTCTTACGTTAAGGCAAGCTTCTTGGCGGCGTTGGCCACAGGTGAGACAGCGGTAGATTTGATTTCTCCGGAAAAAGCCGTGTTTTTGCTAGGCACTATGATGGGGGGCTATAACGTCCAGCCGATGATTCGTTGTCTGGATTCACAAAATCCAGCGGTTGTTGAAGAAGCTGTCAAAGCCTTGTCAAAAACCTTATTGGTGTATGAAGCATTCCATGATGTTGAAGCTAAAGCGAAAAATGGAAATAGCGCTGCTCAAGCGGTCATGACGTCTTGGGCGGAAGCGGAATGGTTTGAAGCGAAACCAAAAATGCCGGAACAGATTACTGTTACGGTCTTTAAAGTCGATGGCGAAACCAATACCGATGATCTTTCACCGGCAACTGCTGCTTGGTCTCGTCCAGATATTCCGCTGCACGCTAAAACGATGTTGGCGGCACGTATGGAAAATCCAGAAGCCATTATTCAAGAACTGAAAGCCAAAGGTCACCCTGTGGCGTATGTTGGTGACGTTGTGGGTACTGGTTCCTCGCGTAAATCTGCGATGAACTCGGTTATGTGGTGGTTTGGCGATGACATTCCTTACGTACCAAACAAACGTCAAGGCGGCGTAGTGCTCGGCAGTAAAATCGCGCCAATTTTCTTTAACACCGCGGAAGATTCCGGTTCACTGCCAATTGAGTGTGATGTCGCGAATATGAATATGGGCGATGTCATTACTATTCACCCATACGCAGGTAAAGTGACCAACCAAGCGGGCGAAACGATTTCTACCTTTGACATTGCGCCTGATACCATGCCGGATGAAGTGCGTGCTGGCGGGCGCGTGCCTTTAATCATTGGGCGTGGTTTGACCGATAAGGCGCGTCGTTCGCTCGGTCTGGCGGCATCCGATAAATTCATTCGTCCAACGGATAAATCGCAAGCAGATCACGGTTATACATTGGCGCAAAAAATGGTCGGTAAGGCTTGTGGTATCGATGGCGTGCGTCCAGGAATGTTCTGTGAGCCACATATGACAACTGTTGGATCGCAGGATACCACTGGGGCGATGACCCGTGATGAAATGAAAGAGCTGGCTTGTCTTGGTTTCTCAGCCGATTTGGTTATGCAGTCTTTTTGTCATACGGCCGCTTATCCAAAGCCAGTCGATATTAAACTGCAGCACTCTTTGCCAGACTTTATGACCAGTCGTGGCGGGGTTGCACTGCGTCCGGGTGACGGGGTTATCCACTCGTGGCTAAACCGTCTATTGTTGCCAGATACCGTTGGTACCGGTGGTGATTCACACACGCGTTTCCCAATTGGTATCTCTTTCCCTGCGGGTTCCGGTTTGGTGGCGTTTGGTGCTGCCTTGGGCGTTATGCCGCTTAATATGCCTGAATCTGTTTTGGTGCGTTTTAAAGGTGAGATGCAGCCGGGTATTACATTGCGTGATTTGGTGAATGCGATTCCTTATGCGGCTATCCAAAAAGGCTTACTAACGGTTGAGAAAAAAGGCAAGAAAAACGTTTTTAACGGTCGTGTGTTGGAAATTGAAGGTCTGGAGCACTTAAAAGTTGAGCAGGCCTTTGAATTATCGGATGCCTCGGCAGAACGCTCTGCAAACGGTTGTGTCGTTAAATTAGACAAAGCACCGATCATCGAATATCTAAAATCAAACATGGCGATGATTGATTGGATGGTTGAAAATGGTTACCAAGATGCGCGCACTTTGTTACGTCGTCGTGATGCTATGCAAGCATGGATTGATAACCCTGAATTATTAGAGGCCGATGCCGATGCCAGCTATGCAGAAGTGATTGAAATTGATTTGGCTGAAATAAAGGAGCCAATCGTCGCTTGTCCAAATGATCCGGATGATGTGAAATTATTGTCGGAAGTGGCTGGCGCGCCGATTGATGAGGTGTTCGTGGGTTCTTGTATGACCAATATCGGTCACTTCCGTGCCGCGGGCAAAGTCTTAGAGAATATGTCTAAGTTGCCAACGAAGCTATGGATAGCCCCTCCGACTAAGATGGATGAGCGTCAGCTAATCGAAGAAGGCTATTACAGTACTTATGGTAAAGTGGGTGCGCGTACTGAAATGCCAGGTTGCTCATTGTGTATGGGGAACCAAGCGCGTGTAGCGGATAATGCGACGGTTTTCTCAACGTCGACACGTAATTTCCCGAACCGTCTAGGGAATGATGCAAACGTCTATCTGGGTTCTGCGGAACTGGCTGCGGTTTGTGCTGCTATGGGTAAATTACCTACCGTCGCCGAATATATGGATAAAGTCGCAATGCTTGATACCATGGGCGATGATGTTTATCGTTATTTGCAGTTTGATGAAATGGCCGATTACGAAGTTATTTCACCGAAAAAACTGGAAGAAATCGGTGTTGCAGTTGCCTAATGATGGTGTAACTGATTAACCCCAAACCGCTCCTTGAGGAATCATCGAGCGGTTTTTTTATGCAAAATTTAGGAGCCAAGAGATGCGTGTACTCGGTGTTGAGATTGCCTCGAAAGACATTAATATCGCTTTATTAGAAACCCAGAATGGGATGTTTTATTTACCAGAATGTCGAGCGCGAAAGTTAACTTGCCATAATGTCGATAAATCCAGTGATTTACAGTATTTTCAAAAAAGTGTTGCCAAGCTCATAGAGGATTACAAAATTGACCAAATTGTCATTCGTGAGCGAATGCGTAAAGGCAAATTTGCGGGCAGTGCGGAAGGCTTTAAACTAGAGGCTGTGTTGCAGTTGATTCACCAGTGTGAGGTGGTGTTAATGAACAGTGCCACGCAAAGTGCTATCGCTAAAAAATTTCCAATGACAATTCCTTTTGCTGAAACCGGTCTTAAGAAATTTCAACAGCAGGCTTTTGAAGTGGCGTATGCCCAGCTTTCCGATCCGACTGGTCGGGTTGAGCAGGCACGTCAATATGAAATTGCCAAACGCAAAGAACGACGTGAAGAGCGCCGTGAAGAAGAAACAGATGAAGATTGATTGAGATTGCCAAGCTTTAATCAATGCTGGGGGAGTTATGTGTCTTTTAGGACGTTTGTCTACTTACTCTGGGGGTGGGCGTGCAGCTAAATGCGATTGAACAGCATTTATATTCGCTGGCAGATGAAAAAGTAGCACAGCAAACCGCGCGTTTTTTTAAAACCAATACAGGTGGTTATGCGGCTAATGATCGATTTTTAGGGATTCCGGTGCCTAAGTTGCGTCAACAAATCCGTGTTGCCAGCGCCTTGGAGCTCGATGATATTGCTGCATTACTTGCATCTCAATGGCATGAGATTCGCCTTTTTGCGGTGCTGCTATTGGTGCAGCGTTTTGCAAATGGGGATGAGTCGCTACGCACCAAAATTTATCAGTTTTACGTGCAAAACAGTTGCCAAATAAATAGCTGGGATTTGGTTGATTCCTCCGCGCACAAAATTGTTGGGGTTTATCTGCTCAAGCGAGATAGAGCGATTTTGTATCAATTGGCTAAACAAGACTGTCTGTGGCAAAGACGCATTGCAATGGTCTCTTGTTGGTCTTTTATCGGTCAGCACGACTATAATGATGCATTGAACATCGCGCAATATTTATTGGGTGATCGTGAGGATTTGCTGCATAAAGCGGTAGGTTGGATGTTACGTGAAGTAGGAAAGGGGGATTTAAATCGCTTGCTAGAGTTCATAGAGGCGCATTCGAATGCAATGTCGCGAACCACGTTGCGTTATGCGCTGGAAAAAGTCGCTGAACCTCTTAGAACGGAGTTATTACAACGCGACCCTAAGCGAATCAGAAAATTTTAGGTATCTTAAAAAATACAGACAAGTTTCGTAGATTGGGGTTTTGAACAATTAAGCTTACCTTTTGGCGCTTCTGTCTCATTATCTTTCTCCTTGTAAATTAAAAGCATTGAATGACGGTGCATTCTTCCTGTGCAATGAATTTGCTAAGTAATCGAATATTTCTTCTCTTTTAAAGTTATTGATGAATAGGCGTCATGATGCTGGCGCATATTCATCAATGAATGGTGCAATGGCTAGGAGAGCTGCCAATAACGCTTTGCCAAAAAATAGTTCGTCTTTGACTACAGATTGATCGCTTCACTTAATTTAGCAATGTGTTGCTCAATTTCAAGTCCTTCGGTTGGGCAAGCTGACGCGTTGGCGATGTAAAAGGTATTGATTAATAGTAGTGTGCTGATAAAAATCGCTTTCATCGTTGTCATCCTTCTTAAAGTTTTTTAAATCAATGAGTTGTGTTTTCAAGGGCTATTTTTACATCGGCTTGTGCAGGCGGCTATTGGCAAAATGTCTATATGAGTCACAATGCGTAAACTTATCCTGCAAACGTCACAAGAAAATAAGGGGCTGAGCGACTGGAAGAAATCTTAATGGTGGGCAACTGTATGTTGTCGATAATCTAAGTTACCTGAGCTTGATAGGCAAGAAAAACTGTTGTCTCTATAAATAAGGCTTATGCCTACTGTTACCCCATCATACATTTCTTAAAATAAACAAAAGAGTGCGAGCGCATAGATCTTCGGGTCAGCAAAAAATTGTTTTTTTCATTGATTCTCATTTTTAAATTGTCAAATAGGCGGGGCTATAATCTTTTGAATGACGAAAAACACGTTCAAATAACCTTAAATAGCGAATGATTTGACTAAAGATATATAGAACAAATCAAAATGGCTCCAGGCACAGAACAATTTGGCTGAACAAGGCAGTTGTTTGTCGTTATGTTTGGCGCCTGAAAAAATTAATTGATCATTTGTTGCAGTTAATAAAGAGGGGGGGCGTCTGTAAAAATGCGTGGATTTTCTTGGATTCGCTCAGATTTGCTTGCTTGCACAGAAAACTTTGCAAATAAGGATGGTTTTATTTAAAGCACATTCCGTTAGAATAACAGGCAAATTAAAACTGAGGCAGGGTTGTTAGAGGATGAAAGTTTTTAAATTAACGACATTAAGCATGGCGATCATTGGCTTTACGGGATGTGTACCGATGTTAACGGATGTTCCGGAACCTGAAGCAAAAACAGAAATTTCTTCTCCGGCAGATATTGATCTGTTAATTGAAAAAGCGAAAGTAGAAGAACGTCAGCGTATTTTGGATGAGCAGCGTAAACAGCGCCAGCAAGCAGAAGTTTTTGCGGTACTTAAAAAGCAGCAAGCGCCAAAAGCATTGCCCATACAGTTTGATGACGCTTCGATTGCCGGTAATATCGATGGAAAAATTTATCAGGCATGTTCACAGACATTAAAGGTTCCAGGAAAATTCCGCGTTGAAAAACAGCAAATTTTAATCGAGCCAGAGACCACGCACCAAGAAGTCGAACCGGCCTTGTATCAAGCGGTTGAGAAAAAAATTGAATTGGCTCCTGAGCAGAGAGTGATTGAGAAAGTGATTCCGGCACAATATAAGACGGTGACGGAAGAAGTGGTGTTAAGCCCTGCACGTGAGCGATGGGTTTCGGTGCCAGCTGAATTTGAGGTTAAAGAAGTCCGAATTAAAATTAAAGATGGGTATGAAGAATGGCAACCCTGTTATCGCACATCACCCGGAGCCCGTTTAGTCGATGGTGATTACAAGTGTATGGTGAAAGTACCAGACGAGTATCAAACCATTCAGCAGAAAAAATTGGTTAAAGCAAAGTCAGTGGTATTAGAAACCATTCCGGCGGAGACTAAAACGGTAACCCGTACGGTTTTGGTAAAACCAGAAGAAGTGGTTTATAAAACCATTCCGGCAAAGTACAAGACTGTAACGATGCAGCAACAGATTACACAGCCTAAAACGATGCAAGTTACGCAAGCAGCCAAATATGAGACCGTTGAGACTCGTATTGAAACCGCACCCTCACAAATGGCGGAGCGTAAAACAATTTGTAAGGCCGACCGTTCAGAAGAACTTGTAAAACGTATACAGATAGTTTTAGAGAAAGCTGGTTATCTAAAGCCAAGCCCGCCGAATGATTTGGATGTCATTGATGGTTTGTGGGGGCCGAATACC
This sequence comes from Thiosulfatimonas sediminis, assembly GCF_011398355.1. Classification (GTDB taxonomy): domain Bacteria; phylum Pseudomonadota; class Gammaproteobacteria; order Thiomicrospirales; family Thiomicrospiraceae; genus Thiomicrorhabdus; species Thiomicrorhabdus sediminis_A. The sequence goes on along the minus strand of NZ_AP021889.1, from coordinate 1,514,743 downwards.
GCCGCAACCCTCAATCGTTATCAGCGAGATAACGGTTTGGCTGAAGGAGCAATTACTTTCGAAGTATTGAATCAGATGGGTATCATGAAGTAGTTGTTTATTTTGAGTTTTAATTTTGTGACGTTACCGACATCTGTAGGATTGATTGATCAAACGCAGATAGAGTTTTCGCTAGAATTCGCGCAAGCTTGTTCGGTAAGAATTAAGAGTATTAGATAAAAAAACCGCCTTTAGAGGCGGTTTTTTTTGCGCTATTGGACTTAAGAGCGAGTAAATGCATCACCGCTTTTAACGCCAAATTTGCGTAAAATTTTCACCATTGGACAAAAGCCCGTTAGACCAGCAAAAAGTAAGTTAGCCCCGACAAATCCAGTTAAGTAAATCCACTCAGGTGCGTGATAAACACTTAGGATTGAACTGATCAATACCACGGTGCCGGCAATCAAAAGAATAATTTTTTCTACTGTCATAATTAAACCTCAAAGAAGATAGAACGCGATTAGGTTTTAGCGGTTTAAACCGCTTAAACTGCCAAAAATTACAATGTGCGCTATTCTAGCATTAATTTTTTCGAGTTGGTATGTGTGCTTTTGAGTAATGAATAAAGTTTTGTTGTTGTTTTTACAAGGGTTTTACGTTTGTGCTTTAAATTTTGAATACAAGCCAGTATAATCCCGAACCTAATTTTTACGGAACGTTGTTGTTAGCCCTAGCTAAAACGGCCTTCTAGATTTGGACTAACCCTTTTTGATTTTGAGAAATAAGATGCAAGTAACTGTAGAAAAGCCGGAACAAGGTCTTGAACACAAAATGACTGTGACTTTTGCCACCGAAGATATGGGCGCAAAAATTGATAAACGTTTGAACGAAATTCGCCGTAAAGTGCGCATCGATGGTTTCCGTCCAGGAAAAGTCCCGATGACTATGGTTAAGCAGCGTCACGGTGCGGAAGTTCGTCAAGAACTGATGGGCGAAGCCCTGCAGAAAGCATTTTATGATGCCGTAGAACAAGAGTCGCTAAAAGTGGCGGGTTACCCGATTTTTGACGAACTAAAAGATTCTGAAAACGAAGTGACTTTCACGGCGCGTTTTGAAATCTATCCTGAAATCACTTTACCTGAGTTTACTTCAGTTGAAGTTGAAACCATCAGCTCAGAAGTCACCGATGCCGATGTGGATAGCATGATTACCCGTCTACGTGAACAACGTATGGCTTGGAAACCGGCTAACGGCAATAAAAAAGCGACCATCGGCGAACAAGTTATTATCGATTTTGTTGGCAAGATTGACGGCGAAGTATTTGACGGTGGGTCTGCAGAGAATGTTCCTTTGGAATTAGGTTCTGGACGTATGATTCCTGGGTTTGAAGACGGAATCGTGGGAATGAAAAAAGGCGAAGAGAAAGTGATTGAAGTTACTTTCCCTGAAACTTACCACGCAGAGTCTTTAAAAGGCAAAACAGCTACTTTTGATATTACTGTTCATTCGGTTTCAACCAAGCAGTTACCAGAAGTTGATGCAGAATTTGTGCAATCTTTCGGTGTTGAAGAAGGGACTGAAGATGCGCTTAAGAAAGAAATTAAAGAGAGCATGACAAAAGAGCTTGCTCGTGCGGTTGAAGCGCATAACCGTGCAGCGATTCTTGAATCATTACAGCAAGTGGTGGATGTTCAAATTCCTAAATCCCTAATTGATCAAGAAATTCAAAGCTTGATGGAGCGTGCGCAGCAAGATATGCAGCAGCGTGGTATGTCTGCTGCAGACGTTAAGCTTGAAGCGGGAATGTTCGAAGAAGAAGCGAATAAACGCGTTAAGCTTGGTTTGATTTTGGGTGACATCATTAAAGCCAATAATGTTGAAGCATCGGATGCGGAAGTGGAAGCGTTTATTGTTGAGCAGGCTTCATCATATGAAGATCCACAAGAAGTCGTTAACTGGTATGCGCAAAATCCAGGTGCGCGCTTCGAGATTCGCTCTGTGCTTGTTGAGAACAAAGTTGCTCAAAAAGTAAAAGATGAAGCGAAAGTAACAGAAGTTACTAAGTCTTTTGAAGAAGTGTTAA